>NZ_JBKGUA010000007.1:0-254248 GCF_046543485.1 Paraburkholderia sp. EG304
CCTGCCAGTTCAAACGCTATCCTTCGACACTGCGTGAATAAAAACCGGGTGAGAGACCGATTCCCACCCCCTAAAAGCGGACATTTGAACTTGGCCAGTAAGCGGACATTTCAAAATGGCTTTGACAAGTATGTACTACGAACTAATACATACGGGTTCATTGTCGGTGTCTAACGGCATACGACGTCTCGTGCGCGTCGCTATGCGCGAAGAAAACATCGTTCCGATAGCCGAATCTAAGAGCCCCTTATCGGCTCGCTTTCGCCGAACTCTCATGACGCGTCATGCTATCGACTGTTTACAGACGATGCGCGAGGCTCCGATGAATGAGAACCATCCGCGCATTAGCGTCGTTTCTTTTGCTAGCAAATCAGCACCACGCAGTTCCCTCCTTTGCAGGGACCGCGAGGCGGCAGCAGCGCGCAAATTTCACGAGCACGTCGATGTTAAGTTCCAGCCGGGCGTGTCCAGACTTTACGGTGCGTTGGGCGTGGCGGCCCAGAGTTGATCGGGGCGTTTTCTCATCCGCTGGGTTCGCGACCGCCACAAGGAGGGTCGCCCTCGCCAAAAGGAGGGGCCCCATCACGGATGGGAAGAGCGCGGGGCGGCATTTGGAGCCGGAAAGACGGCATCACGACATCAGGTCGCCCACCCGTCCCAGCAAAGCCTCAGTTGTCACCGTGAGCGAACCGATCAAACGACATTCAATCGCGTCAGCCCGCGCGAAAAAACACCGGTTTGATGGCCGCGCTCAGGCGGCTCGATCAGGCCCAAGCAGAAGTTCCGATGACACGCCGATCCGACTCATGAAAGAGGAACTCGAATTAATCGAATTCCTATTGGCCAGGGGCCTCGAGTCGATGGGTTACACATTTGTGCAAAAGCCAGTAACAAAATTGTGCAAACAAACGCTCAGCGCTGCGGTGTCTCGGGCGGCGGATCATACACACGACATTATAGTACTAATGTCGTGTGTAGGACGCGTCTATGTAGCATTCCATGCATTTTACGTTGTATTATCAACGCATCAACATTTCTTGGCCGCTTCCACCATGACCCTCGAAGCCGACATCGAAGTCGTCCGTCAAAACGCGTCCGACACGCAGACGCTTTATCGTGAGGTCTGCGCGTTGCTGTTTTTCCGCTACGGCGAAACGCCGACCGCCAATCGGCTGTATCAATTAGTCCGCAAAGGCAGCATGAGCGCGCCGGCCAAGGCGTTGCGCGATTTCTGGACCGACGTGCGCGACAAAACGCGTGTCGACGTCGGCCGTCCGGATTTGCCGCCCGAGGTCGCAGCGGCAGCCGGCGACTTCGCAGCGCAGATGTGGCGTCTGTCCAGCGACGCCGCGAACGCCGCGCTGGACGTGTTCAGGCAGGACGCCGACGCCCAGATCGCCGCGGCGCAAGAACAGGCCGAGCAACGGGACAGGCAGCGTCAGGAAGCCGTCGACCGGGCCGAGCAGTCGGCCAACGACGCCGCGACCCTGCGCGCGCGGCTAGCCGGCCTCGAGGCGCGCATCGTCGAACTGCAGACGGCCAACGACATGCTGACGTCGCAACTGACGGCATCGAAGGAAGAAATCGCGGCAGGCGCCGCCGCGCTCGCCGATGCCCGCCGCGATTTCGCCGACGAACTCGCGAAGCTGCGCCGCTCGCACGAGCAGAACGAGCAGCGGCTCGCCGCGGCGGAAAAGCGCGCATTACTCGAAATCGAAGGAGAACGTGCCGCGGCGCAACGTCTGCGCAAGGAGCTTCAGGCGAGTCACGAGCGGGCGGCGACGCTCGAAGCCGAATCGCGAACCGAGCGCGACGCGCTGCGGGACGAGCTGGCCGCATCGAAGGCGGAACTGGCTGCCTCGGTTGCACGGCACGCGGAGACCCGCGGGCAGCTTGCGGAAAAGGACGCGTTGCTGGCCGAACGCGTGGCTGCGGCCGACCTGTTGCGCCAGCGTATCGACACGCTGTCGCGGCAGATCGAGACGGCGCGAACAGAAAAAACGTCCGCGCGCCCTGCCCGCCGCGCCCGCGAAAAATCGCCCGCGCAAGGCCGCGCAGTGGCGGGTTTCTCAGGCGGACCGTTCGTCAAACGCTCGGCCAGCGCTAAATCACACGAGTCGTAACAACGCGCAAAAGCGGCACAAGCGGCTACCTTGAATTCGACAAAACCGGTTATTCCACGAAGCCAGTCGACCGTTTAACCTGAGCTCACGTTAAACCCACCGCAAGGACGGCCCTCATGAAAATCTTGCACGTCGACGCCAGCGCGAAGCGCGAGCGATCCAATTCCCGCGCGCTCGCCCGCTATTTTCTCGAGCGTCTGCGCGAAGAGCGCGTCAAGTTCGACGTCGACTATCTGGACGTGACAGTCGACACACCACCGCACGTCTCCGAAGCGTTCGCGATCGCCACCTACACCGCCGCGCAAGAGCGCACGCCGGCGATGAAAGCGACGCTGGCGTCATCGGATGCGCTGTGCGCACGCCTGCTCGCCGCCGACGCGCTGGTGTTCGCCATGCCGATGTACAACTGGTCGATGCCCTCGGCGTTCAAGGCGTTCATCGACAGCGTCACGCGGACCGGCGTGACCTACCTGCACGCGGAAGACGGCCGCATCGTCGGTCAGCTTGGCCGGCACAAGGCATTGTTCATCACGAGCCGCGGCGCGGATCTGCGCGCGGGCTCGCCGTATGAATCGATGGATGCGCTGACGCCGGCGCTGAAGGCGGCATTCGGTTTTCTTGGCGTCGCCGCGCCGACTTTCGTCGATGCGCAGCCGCTGCAGTTCGCCAATCCCGAGGCGCGGGCCGTGGCGCTCGAACGTGCGCGTGGAGAATTGGCCGCGGTTGCGGCGCAGTGGGCGCAAGGCGAACGGGTGGCAAACCAGCAAGCCGAGGCGTTGTGCCAGGCCGACGTGGAGTGAAGCTATGAACACGATCCGCACTCTATTCGCGTCTGCGCTGCTGGCCGGCGTGGCGATCACGGGCGCATGGCAGTCCGCCTATGCCGCCGAGACCGCCCGGGCGAGCGCAGCCCCTCACGAAACCATCGCCCCCGCCTTCGCCGTCCCGATCGCGAACGTGCCGGGCAAGACGATGACCGCGCTCGTCGTCGACTATGCGCCGGGCGGCAAGTCGGCGCCGCATCGGCATGGCCAGGCGTTCGTGGTGGGCTATGTGCTGTCGGGCGCGATCCGCAGCCGCGTCGATAGCGGCGGGGAGCGCGTCTACCATGCGGGCGAATCGTGGACCGAGAAGCCCGGCGCGCATCACATGGTCAGCGAGAACGCGAGCACGACCGAGCCGGCAAAACTGCTCGCGATTTTCGTCGCGGATACGAACGACCAACACCTGGTGACGTTCGATAAAAAGTGATCGTCATCGTGCGGCGGCCCTCGCCGCCCGCGCGCATCGATGCAGGTGCAACGATGCGCGCGCAACGCCGCATCAGAAGCGCGGATGACACTCGAAGCTGACCGACGACGCGTGCTCGGTCATCGCCCTGACGCCGCTGACCGTCTCCCTGTTCACACTGCTTTGCATGCCGCGACGATCGCAGTAGTCGCGCGCCTCGTTCATCGCGAGTTCGTGCGCGCGCGCCCAGGCCATGCGCCCGCCGGTCGCGCTAGCGGCGACCGTATAGCTGCCGGGCTTGCCGCTCGCGACCACATCCGTGCTGGACGCGCAGCCGACGAGACTCGCGCACGCGAGCGCCACTGCGACCGCTGCGCTCACACGCGTGAGCAGCGGCGCCCTCTTCCTTTCTGCGCTCGCCACTCGCGCGGCGCACTCGGCTTCGCATACCCGCACCGTTGCGCACGCTCCGGCAAGACTGTCCGAACCCTGATTCGACATCGTGGATCACCTGCATTTTTAACTGATTAGTCAGGCAGTAATTATCCGGAATCGTTCGCGCAAGATCAGCCGATACAACCGAAAACACTGTTGCGCGGCTCTTAACAATGGTCACGAGCACGATGCCGCGACGAAGTCCGCAATGAGCGGACCATGTGGTTCACGAAAGAGCTTCCAGAATCCCTTTGGAGCGTTTAGTCTGTAGCGATGCCTGTTCGACAGACAGGCATATCGAACCGCGGACGGACCCCCACCACATAGCGGCATACACCGGTCGCCGAACCGGAGGAGACACATATGGATCTCGAGGCACGTACCCTTCATCGCGTCACGATGCGGCTCATCCCGTTTCTGATGCTCTGCTACTTCATCGCTTATCTGGATCGCGTCAACGTCGGCTTCGCGGCGTTGCAGATGAACAAGGCGCTCGATCTTTCCGCGAGCGCGTTCGGCTTCGGCGCGGGCGTGTTCTTTCTCGCGTACTTCTTTTTCGAAGTGCCGTCGAACCTGCTGCTCGAACGATTCGGCGCACGCCGCTGGATCGCGCGGATCATGTTCTCGTGGGGCATCCTCGCGGGCGCGATGGCCTTCATCCCGGACATCGCGCGCTTCACCGGGCTCTCGCCCGCGCACGTGTTTTACGGCCTGCGCATCATGCTCGGCATCGCCGAGGCCGGTTTTTTCCCGGGCATCATTTTTCTGCTGACCTTGTGGTTTCCGGCCGCGTATCGCGGGCGCGTGGTCGGCTATTTCATGGCGGCGATTCCGCTGTCGACGGTGATCGGCGGCCCGATCTCCGGCGCACTGCTGTCGCTCGACGGCATCGGTGGACTCGGCGGCTGGCAGTGGCTGTATCTGATTGAGGCGGCGCCCGCGGTATTGCTGTCGGTCGCGGTACTGCTCTATCTGACGGACAAGCCCGCCGATGCCACCTGGCTCAGCACCGAGGAGCGCGAATGGCTGATCGCGCGCCAGAAGCAGGAGCGTGAGCATCGCGAGGCGGTGCGCCACTTCAGCGTGAAGGAGGCGCTGATAAATCCGCGCGTGCTCGCCATCGCGCTGATCTATTTCGGCGCGAACGCGACCAACTACGGCCTGAGCTTCTTCCTGCCGCAGATCGTGAAGGCGTTCGGTCTGACCAATCTGCAGACGGGTTTCGTCACGTCGCTGCCGTACGTCGTCGGGCTGATCGGCATGATCGTGTGGGGGCGGCATTCGGATCGACACCTCGAGCGCCGCTGGCACGTCGCGATCGCGCTGTTCATTGCGGCGGGCGGCATCGCGGTCGCGGCCGGGCTCGACAATCCGGTCTTGAAGATGGTTGCGCTATCGATTGCCGGCTTCGGCATCTTCGGTTGCCTGCCGGTGATCTGGACCTTGCCGGCCGCGTTCCTGTCGGGCGCGGCGGCCGCGGGCGGCATCGCCGCGATCAATTCGCTCGGCAATCTGGCGGGTTTTTTCGGCCCGTTCGCGATGGGCTGGATCAAGGACAGCACCGGCGGCTTCGGCGCGGGGCTGCTATGCCTCTCGGGCGCGGGGCTGATCGGGATGGCGGCAGTGTTGCTGCTGCATCACGACACGTCGCTCGAGACGGTGCATGGGAATCCGCATGCGCGGCCGTCGGGTGAAACGGGCGTCGCGAGGTCCTAGCCTTCTGCCTCACCCAGTTCGATACGCACCCGGGCAGCGCGCCCGGGTCGGATTCAGTTCACCGCGCTGCCGTTGTTCGACCCTGCGCCGCCCTGAGCGCCCGCATCGGGCGGCACGACGTCGTCTGGCGTCGGGGTCGGCGCGAGCGCGGCCGCACCACCGCCACGGGTTTCACCGTCGACGGTATTGCCGGGCGGCGTCGTGGGAGCCCCTTCCGGCCCCGACCCAGGCGCCGGCAGCAACGGCGGCAATTCGCGCACTTCGCCCGGCACCGCGGACGCACCCGCTGCCTCTGACCCCGCCGGGGAGGCCACGGCAGACGCCGGCGGCTGCACCGGCGCCACCGGCGCACGCCGCGCCGGAGCACGCGCCACGACCGGTTTGTCCGGCTGCGTCGGCGTGCGCGTGAACAGGTTCTCGATCCAGTTGCGCAAGCGTTCGGCGCGCTCGGCCAACCAGCCGGGCTGCTGCGCGGTATCGAACTTCATGTGGCTGTCGACGAGCCGCGAGCGCTGCGCGCGCTGGAAGAAATCGCCTACGATCGGCAGCGCGCTATGCGCGCCCTGCCCCCAGTAGTCACTGCGCAACGTCACGCGGCTGTCGTTGAAGCCGACCCACGCCCCCGCCACCAGTTGCGGCTGCATCAGGATGAACCAGCCATCCGCGTTGCCCTGGGTCGTGCCGGTCTTGCCCGCCACGTCGCCGCGCACGCCAAAGCGCGTGCGGATGCTCGCGCCGGTGCCGCGGCTGACCACGTCGCGCATCACGTCGACGAGCGTGCGCGCTGCGTCGGCGGGCAACTCGCGCTTCGGTGTGGCCGGGCTGAATTCGGCCAGCAGGTTGCCGTTGCGGTCCTCGATGCGCGTGACCATCAGCGGCTCGACGTAGCCGCCGAGGTTCGCGATCGTGCCATACGCCGACACCATTTCCTTCAGCGTGACCGGGCTCGTGCCGAGCGCGAGCGACGGCACCGGGTCGAGCTGGCTGTCGCGTACGCCCATCGCGCGCGCGAGTTTCGCGACCCGGTTCGGACCGACCGACTCCATCACCTGTGCGGTGATGCGGTTGCGCGAATACGCGAGCGCATCGCGCAGGCTGATCATGCGGCCGCTCGGCTCGTCCTCGTCGTTCGGCTTCCAGAGTTCGCCGCCGGCGAGTTCGATCTGGACCGGATTGTCGGGCAGTTTGTCGTCGGGCTTCGCGCCGGCCTCGAAGGCCGCCGCGTACACGAACGGCTTGAACGTCGAGCCCGGCTGACGGCGCGCCTGCTGCACGTGATCGAACGGATCGACGCCAAAGTCGCGGCTGCCGACCCACGCCTTGATCTCGCCGGTACGCGGGTCCATCGCGAGGAAGTCGGCCTGCACGCGCGTCTTCGTGTCGCACACGCTTTGCACGAGCTTGCGATCGGCGAACAGCTGTTTGAGCGCGTCGTCGTCGGACAGGCCCGTGTCTTTGGCCGCGCGGAAGTCGGGCGTTTCGCGCAGGAACGTGCGCAGCAGGTCCTTGTCCGCCGAGCAGCCCGCGCGCGTGCCCCACGCCGAGTTCGCGATGTTCTGCAACTGGTTGCCGTGCAGCGTGACCGCCTGGGTCGCCATCGTCTGGAGGCGCGAGTCGATCGTCGTGCGCACGACGAGTCCATCAGAATAGATGTTGTAGTCGTTGCGATCGGCCCACGCGACCAGCCATTTGCGCAGTTGCTGCGTGAAATGCGGCGCGGGTCCGGGCGGCTCGATCTGGCGCTCGAAGTCCAGACGCAGCGGCTTGCGGGCGAGCCCGTCGTACTGCGCGGGCGTCAGCTTGCCGTACTTGACCAGTTGCGCGAGCACCGTATTGCGCCGCTGCAACGCGCGCTCGGGGTTCAGCACCGGGTTGTAGTACGCGTTGCCCTTCAGCATGCCGGTCAGCGTCGCCGCTTCGAGCACGTTCAGCTCCGACGCGGACTTGTCGAAATAGGTACGCGCGGCCATTTCGATGCCGTACGCGTTGTACAGGAACGGTACCGTGTTCAGGTAGGTTTCGAGGATCTCGTCCTTCGTGTAGAACGCCTCGATCTTCAGCGCGGTGATCGCTTCCTTCAGCTTGCGCGTCAGCGTCGGCGCGCGGCCGATTTCATCCGGATACAGATTGCGCGCGAGCTGCTGGGTAATTGTCGAGCCACCCTGACGGTCGCCGGAAAACGTGTGCAGCGCGGCCGAAGCGGTGCGGCGCCAGTCCAGCCCGAAATGCTGATAGAAGCGGTGATCCTCGGTCGCGATCAGCGCGTTGACGACGTTCGGCGAGATGTCCTTCAGCTTGACCCACTCGCGGTTCGACGGTTTGAACTCGGCGAGCAGCTTGCCGTCCGCCGACAGGATCTGCGCGGGCTGCTCGATCTTCGCCTTGCGGATGTCGCCGATGCTCGGCGTGAACGGAATCAGCAGCAGCACGTACAGCACGAACAGCACCGGCAGCGCGGCGAGCCCCCATGCGAACGTGCGGCGGGTCGGGTGGCGCAGATGCCACGCGGCCTTCGCGAACAGCGGGTTCGCGAGGGTCAGCCCTTTGTCGAGGGCCGCCAGAAAGGAGGAAAAGAGGCGCTTCACGTACTGTCGTCGGCTGGGAAAGGCGCAATCGTACCAAGATGTGGGGGGTGCGCCGATTTTTGCTCCCTTCGCGGGATGGCGTGCGGCCTCGGCGGGGCCACTATAATGTCGCCAATTCCGACAAGAGGTGCTTCATGATCATCAAACCGCGTGTGCGTGGCTTCATCTGTGTATCGACCCATCCGACCGGCTGCGAAGCCAACGTCAAGGAACAGATCGAGTATGTGAAGGCACGCGGCCCCATCGCCAACGGCCCGAAGAAGGTGCTCGTGATCGGCGCGTCGACCGGCTACGGCCTCGCCGCGCGCATCAGCGCCGCGTTCGGCTCGGGCGCGTCGACCCTCGGCGTGTTCTTCGAGCGCGCGGGCAGCGAAACCAAGGCGGGCACGGCCGGCTGGTACAACACCGCGGCGTTCGAGAAGTTCGCCACCGCCGAAGGCCTGTACGCGACCAGCATCAACGGCGACGCGTTCTCCGACGAAGTGAAGGCGCGCACCATCGAAGTGATCAAACGCGATCTCGGCCAGGTCGATCTGGTCGTCTACAGCCTCGCGGCGCCGAAGCGCCAGCACCCGAAAACGGGCGAAGTGTTCAGCTCGGTGCTAAAGCCGATCGGCAAGGCAGTCAATCTGCGCGGCATCGATACCGACAAGGAAGTGATCAAGGAAACCGTGCTCGAACCGGCGACGCCGGAAGAAATCGCGCACACGGTCGCGGTGATGGGCGGCGAGGACTGGCAGATGTGGATGGACGCGCTGGGCGAAGCCGGTGTGCTCGCCGACGGCGCGAAGACCACCGCATTCACCTACCTCGGCGAGAAGATCACGCACGACATCTACTGGAACGGCTCGATCGGCGCGGCCAAGAAGGATCTCGACCAGAAGGTGCTCGGCATCCGCGCAAAGCTCGCGGCCAAAGGCGGCGATGCGCGTGTCGCGGTGCTGAAGGCGGTCGTCACGCAGGCAAGCTCGGCGATTCCGATGATGCCGCTGTATCTGTCGCTGCTCTTCAAGGTGATGAAGGAAAAAGGCACGCACGAAGGCTGCATCGAACAGGTGTACGGCCTGTACAAGGACAGTCTCTATGGCAGCCAGCCGCATCTGGACGACGAGGGCCGTCTGCGCGCCGACTACAAGGAACTCGATCCGCAGGTGCAAGGCCGCGTGCAGGAGCTTTGGAACCAGGTGACCAACGACAACATCTACGAACTCACTGACTTCGCCGGCTACAAGACCGATTTCCTGCGTCTGTTCGGCTTTGAAATGAAGGGCGTCGACTACGAGGCGGACGTCAATCCGGACGTGCAGATTCCGAATCTCGTGCAGGTTTGATTCCCCGAGGGGCGGGCCCGCATCGCGAGTTCGCCCCTGCTGTTGCCCCCGCTCGACTGCCTCCCCTTACTCCCTCCCCTCACCCCTTCCGCACACACGTCAGCACGGATACGCGCCCTGCAATGAGCGCAGAATCGCGAGCCCGATCGGAAAATCGTCGGAAATGCCCGGGTGGTTCGCGAAGAACGCATCGAGCAGCGGATAAACCGTCTGGTTGCCGATCGCGAGCGTTTCTGGCGGACAGAACAGCTGCCGCTGTTTGCGCGAGACCAGATCGCCGTTCGCCCAGCCGAACGCGTTGATCGTGCCGGTGATGTACGCCGCATAGATCGAGTTGTTGTCGGCGTGCGCCCATTTCTTGTATTGCGCGGCAGTCATCTCGGCGCTCGCGTTCAGAGTGAAGCACGCCGTCAGCACAGCCAGCGCGAATTTTGTTACCCGCATCGTTGGACCTTCAATGTCGCTAAATGGGCGCCATTGTAGGCGACGCGGGCTGCACGCGCAGCAGCCGTCAGGTGCTTCAATTCGAAAGCAATGCGTAAGCATTGAGGGTGGGATCTGCCAGCATCCGCGGGTCTGCCGACGCTCGCACGAATCGATGATTACGGCGTGCCGTTACGGCAATAGCTGCGATACCCGTCGCGCTCGGCGAGGCGCGCCATATAAGCGGCTACCGCCGGCAAATCGTCGTGCTGCTGCGGCGTTTCGAGCCAGCGGTTCGCGGACAGCGCGATCGGAATATCGGCGAGCGAGAACGCGTCGCCCGCGATATAAGCGCCGGTGCGCGCGAGTTGCTGCTCGACGATCGCCATATGCCTGGACCAGTTCGCGCACGACGCGGCGATCTGCCGCGGGTCCTGATGCTCGGGCGAGTGCCGCACGAGTGCGAGAAACGCGTAACTCCACGAGCGGTTCAATTCGCTCGCCTGCCAGTCGATCCATTGATCGCAGCGCGCGCGCTCGACCGGATCGGCCGGATACAGCGCGTCACCGCGATATCGGTTCGCGAGGTAACGGATGATCGAGTTCGACTCCCACAGCACGAAGTCGCCGTCGCGAATCACGGGAACCATCGCATTCGGATTCAGCGCGCGGAATTCGGCGACATCGGTCGAGCGAAAGCCCGAGCCCCAGTCTTCCTGTTCGAACGCGAGCCCCAGTTCCGCGCAGGTCCACAGCACCTTGCGCACGTTGATAGAGGTGGTCTTGCCGAGTATCTGCAGCATCAGTTGTTGTATCTCGCGTCGGTAGAACGGTTGAGGGAATCAAACTCAGCAGCCAGTGAGTTTGCCTTGCGCGCGGCGCGGCGTCATCCGCTTTTCAGCGTCGCCTGTTCGCGGATCATGTCGTACAGCGCCTGTGCGGCCGGCGACAACTGCGCGGTCTTGCGCGCGACCAGCACCAGCGTGCGCGACACGGTCGGCTGCGTGAGCTCGACCGTTCGCACGCTCGGATACGCGCCCTTCTGCAGCGCGAGCGCGGGCACCACGGCCGCGCCGACACGCTGCGCGACGAGCCCGACCGCGGTCGAACTGCGCTGCACTTCGTAGAACGACCGCAGCGCGAGCTCGCTCGATGCCAACGCGACGTCGAGCAGCGCTCGGTTGCCGCTGACCTCGCCGGCGAAAATCAGCGGGAACGCCTGCAACTGCCGCCACGCGATGCGCCGCCGCTTCGCGAGCGGATGGTCTTCGTGGCAGATCAGCACATAGCGGTCTTCGGTGAGCGGCACGGTAGCGAGATCCGGATGATGCTCGCGCGCGATATTGATGCCGAACTCGACCTCCCTGCGCAACACTGCCTCTTCCACCGCCGACGACGCGTGATCGAGAATCTTGATGCGATTGTGCGGATAGCGCGCCGAATACGCCTGCAGGATGCGCGGCAGATATTGCACGCCGACGGTCGGCACACACGCGATCGACACGTCGCCGCGTCGCGCGATCCCCGTTTCGCGGATTTCGACGAGCGCGTCGGCCAGCTCGCCGAGCAGCCGGCGCGCCTGCGGCAGAAAATTGCGGCCGATTTCGGTGAGCGCCATCGAACGCGTGGTGCGCTCGATCAGCGTCACGCCGAGATAGGTTTCGAGCTTGCGCAGCCGCTGCGTGATCGCGGTTTGCGTCACGTGCAGCGAATCCGCCGCGCTCTGGAAGCTGCCGCGATCGGCAATCGCGACGAATGCCTGTACGCCGAGCGTGTCGATTTTCATTAGAAAAATGAAGTAATGGGAATCATAAATTCATTTTACTCGGGGCTGATCGCGGCCGAGAATGGCCGCAACGAACCCCACGAAGGAGCCAAAGATGACCGGCAAAACGACCAACGAGCACAGCGATTGGCACGCGAAGCAGTACACGCTGTTCGAGAACGAGCGCACGCGGCCGGTGCGCGATCTGCTCGCGGCGGTGCCGTTGGAAGGTGCGCGGCTCGCGGTCGATATCGGCTGCGGCCCGGGCAACTCGACCGAGATGCTGGCCGAGCGGGTGCCGGGCGCGTCGGTCAGCGGCATCGACAGCTCGGCCGACATGATCGCGGCGGCCCGTCGGCGGCTGCCGCAATTGCGCTTCGACATCGGCGACGTGTCGGCGTGGGACGCCCGTGGCCCCTTCGACGTGATCCTCGCGAACGCGGTGCTGCAATGGGTGCCTGACCACGAGCGGCTGTTCCCCGCGCTGGTCGCAAAACTGGCCACGGGCGGCAGCCTCGCCGTGCAGATGCCCGCCAATCTCGACGAACCGGCGCACCGGCTGCTGCGCGAAATCGCCGCCGACGGGCCTTGGGCGCCCAGGCTGATGGGCGTCGAGCGCACCCTGCGCCACGACGCGAACTGGTACTACGCGCTGCTCAAGCCGCTGTGCGCGCGCGTCGACGTGTGGCGCACGGTCTATCACCACCCGCTCGCGGGCGCCGACGCAGTGGTCGAATGGTTCAAGGGCAGCGCGCTGCGGCCGTTTCTCGCCGCGCTCGACGACGCCGAACGCAGCGCGTTTCTTCAACGTTATCGCGACGAAATCGCCAAAGCCTACCCGGCGCTCGCCGATGGCACGGTGCTGCTGCCGTTTCCGCGGCTTTTCATCGTCGCGACGCGCGGCCAACGCTGAGTCCGCGCCCGGAAACCGCGCAAGCCGCTGAGCGCCGCGCGGCGGGGGGGGGGCGGCGAATGCTGCGGGCTCGACCGGGGGTCCCGCGCACGTCGCGGATGCCTCGCCCGAAAGCTCGCCTGTTGCGGTGCCGCACGCTAGGGTTGGTCAGGAATTGCCGCCCGGGAATTCCGCATGCTAATGTGTATAAAAAGCGGAGGACGGCGCCCGCCGGCCTCACCGGGAAGCCATTTACTGCAGCGAGCGTCGCCATGAGTGATGTACGCCAACATCTGAGTCCCCGTGACCGCCTTGAGCTGTTGTGCTGGCTCACATGCGGAAGCCTCGGCGCTTATTATCTGAACGAAGACTGGCCCGACGCGGCGTTTCACGTGCAGTCCGCGCACAAGTGGCTCGACCGCCGCGCGCGCGAAGCCGACTGGCTGTGCATCGCGAAGCTGTCGGCCACCGCGGTCGAAATCGCGCGGCGCCACGCGCGCTTCGTGGATACCGATTGGGCGCGCGACGCGGTCGAGGAAATTCTCGATACCGACGAACTCGATCCGCAAGCCCGGCTCGTCCGGCAGGTGATCGCCGACTGTCAGAGCGCGCTAGCCGACAAGCGGATCGCCGATTAGCCGCGGGCTGGCTTTTCTTCCTTTTTTGCGGTGTTTTGGGGGCCAATTTTTGGCCCCTTTTGCGTTGTTCCGCTCTAGCCCGCACGCTGCGCTGCTTGGAATCGGTAAAAAATGCGTTACGCGCCGTCGCGCGTCATCTTTGTTCGTTCGCGCAAGCGCCGCGACCGCCCCGCCCTTTATTTCTCCACCACCGTCTTCAACTTCAGCAGCGCCTGATCCCACTGCCGCGAAATCTCGTCGAGCGCACGGCGCGCCGCGTCGAGATGCGCGGGCTCGAATGCCCACAGGCGCTCGCGTCCGACCTTCACATCGTGTACGAGCCCCGCGTCGGCCAGCACCTGCAGATGCTGCGTGACCGACTGCCGCGTGATGTCGGTGCCGGCCGTCAGTTGCGCGATCGACATCGCGCTGCCCGCGCACAACGCCGCGACGAGACGCAGGCGCGTCTCGTCACCGAGCGCCGCGAACACCGCCGCCGAATTGCGCAGCGTCGTCGCCTTGAGGCCCGCCTTCGCGGAGCCCGCCTTAACCCGCGCCGACATATCGTTCGATATTGAGCATCTGCTGTCCCCAGCCGCCGTCGTTCAGCCGGAACGCTTCCGCGCGGCGCCCGACCGGCAACTGGTCGAAGCCCGATTCGACGACGCGCAGCAGCGTGCCGGACTCGACTTCGCTCAAATCGAATTCAACGAGCGTGGTCGGCTCCGGCGTGTAGTCGATCGTGATGTCGATCGCGGCCGGATGCCAGCGCCACGACAGATGATGCTCGGGCTCGACACGCTCGACCAGCACGTCCATCACCAGGTGCTCGTAGCCCGGATAGGTGATGTGCCCCTGCGTGGATTGCCCGGCGACGAACTGCTTGCCGGCAAGGTTCACACCGAACCACTTGCCGAACTCCTCGGCGTTGGCCAGCGCGCGCCAGACGCGCGAGCGCGGCGCCTTCAACAGAATCTGCTTTTCGATGCGATCGGTCGATGAATTCATATGCAGCCTCCAGGCTGCATATTAGAAACACCGCCGCCGATATGCAAGCATTCGACTGCGCTTTTTTCAGCGCATGATGCGCGCGGCGCCGGCTCGACCGAGCGCCGCGCTCCGTGCCTCACTCAGTCGCATGCGCATGCATGACGCCGGCCTGCATCGACCACGCCATCCACGGCCGGCGCAGCGCGACGATCGCAAGGAACGCGCACGCCGACAGCGTGCCGAACGTCGCGAAGCCCATCTGATAGCTACCGGTGCTCTCCTTCGCGATGCCCATCACGACCGGCAGATAGAAGCCGCCGATGCCGCCCGCCGCGCCGACGATGCCCGACATCAGGCCAGTGCGGCCGGCCCAGCGATGCGGCACGAGCTGGAACGTCGCGCCATTGCCGAGTCCGAACGCGACGTACATGCACAGCAGCAACGCGATGCCGCCCGCGAACGACGGCATCGCCGTCGCGAACAGGAAGTCACAAATCGCGATGATCGCGAGCAGCACGGTCAGCGCGCGCACGCCCGACACGCGGTCCGCAATCAGACCGCCGAGCGGACGCACCATCGCGCCGGTCGCGGCGAGCAGCGCCATGAACAGACCCGCGTCGATCTTCGACAGTTGATACAGGTTGGTCAGCAGCAGCGACACATACGAGGACATGCCGACGAAACCGCCGAACGTGATGCTATAGACGAGCATGATGACCCACGTATCGCGCTCGGCGAGCACCGAGCGGTAGCGTTGCGGCAGCACCGCGATCGCGAGCAGCGCGCCGACCACCGGCAACAGCAGCACGCCGGTCTTGCCCGCGCCGAACAGCCCCGCTTCGACGAGCAGCACGAGCACGATCAGGCCGGCGAGCGTCGTCGCGAAGCTGCCGAAAGCGCGCAGCACGCTGCCGGTTTTAACGCCTGCGTCGTTGGCCCAGAAGTACAGCGTGATCGCGGCGATCGCGAGCAGCGGCGAGGCGCCGCCCGCGGCGAGCTGCCAACCGTAACGCGTTGCGAGTTGAGGGAACAGGAAGCCGTCGAGCACCGCGCCGATGTTTCCGGCCGCGGCGAGCCCCAATACGAGGCCCTGCACCTTCGGCGGATAGTTGCTGCCGGCCATCGGCAGTGCGACCGCGAAGCTGGCGCCGCCGACGCCGAGGAACACGCCGAGCACCAGCAGCGTTTCATACGACGGCACCGATTGCAGCAACGGCAGCACGATCGTCGGAACCGCCGAGAGCAACACGCCCATCAACGCAATGCGTTTGCCATGCGCGGACTGATACAGATTGCCAAGCGTCACGCGCAGAATCGCCGCGGACAATACCGGCACCGCAACGAGCAGACCCTGTTGCGCGGGCGTCATCGCAATGCTCTTGCTGATGAACGGCGCGAGCGGCCCATACAGCACCCAGACGGTGAAGCCCGTGTCGAAATACAGAAAGCAGGCGACCAGTGCGCGCCAATCGCCACTTCGCAGGGAGTGCATCACGTTTTTCATCAGAGATCCTCGGTAAATAAAATGCCTGGTAGTCCGGTTGATACGTTACTTGTGTTTTGCACCGGCATCTCGCCCGGAGTTTTAACCGGGACTCGGTATGCAAGCGTCATGCCATCATGCTGCGTGTTTTGAGGCCTTTTTTAAGGCCTTTTTCGAAATGCGTCGGTGGCTCAATACACGTCGCGTGCATAGCGTTTTTCGCGCGTCAGACGACTCACGTATTCGAGTGCTTTCTCTTCGCTCATGCCGCCGTGCGTCGTGATGATGTCCTTCAGCGCCGCATCGACATCGCGTGCCATCCGGTTCGCGTCGCCGCATACATAGAAATGCGCACCGTCTTCGAGCCATGCCCACAGTTGCGCACCGTGTTCGCGCATGCGGTCCTGCACATAGATCTTGTCGGCCTGGTCGCGCGAGAACGCGACGTCGAGTCGGGTCAGCAGACCGCTCGCGCGCATCGCTTCGAGCTCGTCGCGATAGTAGAAGTCGGTCGCGGCATGTTGTTCGCCGAAGAACAGCCAGTTGCGCCCGCGCTCGCCACGTGCCTGCCGTTCATGCAGAAAGCCGCGAAACGGTGCGATGCCGGTGCCGGGACCGACCATGATCATCGGCGTGTCCGGGTGATGAGGAGGACGAAAGTGCGCGGACTTTTGCACGAACACGGGGACGTCGGTGTCGCTTGCGCGATCCGCGAGAAAGGTCGACGACACACCCTTGCGGTGCCGCCGCCCGTTGCTGTAACGCACCGCCGAAACCGTCAGATGCACCTCGCCCGGATGCGCCTTCGGGCTCGATGCGATCGAATACAGACGCGGCTGCAGGCGCTTCAGCATGCCGGTGAGTTCGGCGGCCGAGAGGTTCACCGGAAACTCGTGCAATACGTCGGCGAGCTGCTGTCCCCACAGCCATTGCTTCAGATCCGCCTTGCGTTCGGGCGCGAGCAGATCGCCCAGCGCGCCGTTGCGGCTGCGCGCGGCGACGAACGCAAGTGCCTCGGCGCTCGGCCGCGCGATTTCGTAATGTTTGGTGAGCGCATCGGCGAGCCGCATGTCGCCGATACCCGTGACGTGCACCGAGGCCTCCGCGTGCAGACCGCTCAGCGTGATCAGTTCGTCGACGAGTTCGGGGCAGTTGCTCGGCCACACGCCGAGCGCATCGCCCGCTTCGTATTCGAGGGTCGTCTCGCCCGTTTGCAGCGACACGTAGCGCGTATCCTTCACGGCGCCCTGCCGGTTCAGTCGCAAATTGCCGACGATGCGCGACGCGGCTGGCCGCGCCTTGGTCGGTACCGCGCCGACCACCGCGTTGATCATGCCGCCCGGCGGCACCGCGTGCAGTGCGGCATCCGCCTGCTTGATACAGACGATCACGCGTTCGAGCCAGGCATCTGCGCTCGACTGATAGTCGATGTCGCAATCAACGCGCTCGGTGAGACGCAGCGCGCCCTGCGCGGCGAGCCGCTCGTCGAGCCGACGGCCGTGACCGCAAAACTGATCGTAGTTGCGATCGCCGAGCGCGAGCACCGCGAAACGCACGCCATCGAGGCGCGGCGCTGTGGCGGCGTTCAGATGCGTCCAGAAGTCCTGCGCGTTGTCGGGCGCATCGCCGTCGCCGAACGTGCTGGTCATCAGCAACACGTATTGCGCCTTCGCGAGCGCCGCGAACGGATAGTCGGCCATGCACGCAGTGCGGATTTCGAAGCCCGATTCCATCAGACGCGTCGCGTAACGCTCGGTCAGCGATTCGGTGTTACCGGTTTGGGAGGCCCACAACAGCGCGACCTTAGGCCGGGTGCGCACGATCCGCACGCCCGATTCGCGGGCCTCTTCCTGCGCGGCAGGCGGCGGCAATGCGGTGGCTGAAGCCCGGGCCGTCGTCGCGCTGCGGCTATACAGTCCCGCAAGCAGACCATCGACATAGAGCCGCTTCACCGCATCGAACGGTGCGCTGTGCGGCAGCACCGGTACGTTGTCGAGGCCTTGCGCTTCGGACGAACGCAGGCCGCTCACGAAACCCGCCAGATACGCGCGCTCCGGATCGCTGAGCGCGGACATCGATACGGGCTCGGGCGGCAAGTGCAGCAAAGTCGTGAGGGCTTCGATACGAGGCATGGGTTGATCCTTGGCGCTGGGCGCTAAAACCGCCGCGTCGGTGGGGGTAGAGAGCGCGTCGTCGTTGCGTGTGTCCGCGACGCGATCGGCCGTCACCGGACTCAGCGCGACCGCGCAGACTTTCAGTTCGGGCTGCAATGAAACCGGATCGACCGCGTCGTTGGTCACCGCGTTGATGCAAAGCTCGTCGCCGAACACGTCGTTCCAGTGCATCGGCGCGAAGCACTGCCCCGCGCTCACCCGATCGGTGACGACGGCGGGCAGCACTGCGCGGCCGCGCCGTGAACGGATCTCGACCGCGTCTTTCGCGCGAATGCCGAGTTCGGCCGCATCGTGCGGATGAATCTCGACGAAGGGTCCCGGGTTCAGCTTGTTCAGCATCGCGACCTTGCCGGTCTTGGTCATCGTGTGCCATTGATGCTGCACGCGGCCCGTGTTCAACACGATCGGAAACTCGCGATCGGGCAACTCGGCCGCGGGCGCATACGCGCGTGCGAAAAACTTCGCCCTGCCGCTCGCGGTCGGAAAAGCAATGCGCGGGCGGCTGCCATCTTCAGCCTCCCTAAGCGTCTGGCTCACGCCGTCATTCAGATAGCGAAGCGGATTGCGCTCGCACGAATCCGCCGACGGGATCGGCCACTGCAGCGGCGCGTCCTTCAAGCGGCGATGACTCGCGCCGCGCAGGTCGTAGCCGGTTGCCGGGTTCGCCGCGCGCGTGAGTTCGGCGAACACTTCGTCGGCGCTCGCATAGCTGAATGCCTCGGCAAAGCCCATTTCACACGCGATGCGCGCGATGATCTGCCAGTCGGGCAATGCCGCGCCGGGCGGTTCGATGGCCTGCTGCATCAGCGTCAGATTGCGCTCCGAGTTGACCATCACGCCTTCGGCTTCGGCCCACAAAGCGCCTGGCAGCAGCACGTCGGCGTAGCGATTCGTTTCGGTGTCGAGGAACGCGTCCTGCGCGATCACGAGTTCGGCCGCGCGCAAACCGGCGATCGCGGTCTGCCGGTTCGCGACGGTCGCGACCGGATTCGTGCAGATGATCCAGCACGCCTTGATGTCGCCCGCGGCCATGCGCGCGAACAGGTCGATCGTGCCGTTGCCCGCGTCCGCTTTGAGCGTGCCCGGTGCGATGCCCCACAGCGCTTCGATGAACGCGCGATCTTCGGCGACCAGCGCCGAACGCTGACCCGGCAAACCGGGGCCCATGTAGCCCATTTCGCGGCCGCCCATCGCGTTCGGCTGGCCCGTCAGCGAGAACGGGCCACTGCCGCGCCGGCAGATACGGCCCGTCGCCAGATGCAGATTGCACAGCGCATTGGTGTGCCACGTGCCGTGCGTGCTCTGGTTCAGGCCCATCGTCCAGCAGCTCATCCAGTCTTTGGCCGACGCGATCATCTGTGCGGCGCGACGGATGTCGTCGACGGCGAGGCCCGTGATGCGTGCAACGTTCTCCGGCGTGTACCCGGCGAGAAACGCGGGCATCGCGTCCCAGCCCTCGGTGTGCTCGGCGATAAAAGCCGCATCGGTTGCGCCGTTTTCGTGCAGCAGATGCAGCAGACCGTTCAGCAACGCGAGGTCGGTGCCGGGTTTGATCTGCAGGAACAGATCGGCTTTCTCGGCGGTCGTGTTGCGGCGCGGATCGACGACGATCAGCTTCGCGCCCGCCTTCACGCGATCCATCATGCGCAGGAACAGGATCGGATGACAGTCGGCCATATTCGCGCCGCTGACGAAAAACAGATCCGCGTGATCGAAGTCTTCGTACGAGCCGGGCGGCCCGTCCGCGCCGAGCGACAGCTTGTAGCCGCTCGCCGCGCTCGCCATGCACAGGCGCGAATTCGCTTCGATATTGTTCGTGCCGATAAAGCCCTTCGCGAGCTTGTTGACCAGATACTGCGCTTCGAGCGACATCTGCCCCGACACGTAAAACGACACCGCATCGGGACCATGCTCGTCGATCACACGCCGCAGACGCGCCGCGGTGTCGCTCAACGCCTGCGCCATCGGCAGCGGCGCCGGGTCTTCGTCGCGCGCATGACGCACGAACGCGCCTTCGAGGCGCCCCGACTTGCGCAGCGCGACGTGAGCCGACTGCCCTTTGGTGCAGAGCCGGCCAAAGTTGGCCGGATGCTCCTTGTCGCCAGCGATCTTCACGACCTGGCCGTCCTCGACGTGCAGCACCATGCCGCAACCGACGCCGCAATAAGGACACACGCTCTTTACGCTGGTATCAGACATGCGCGAATGATCTGGTTAGAACTCTGAACGATGAAGCGAGGCCGTTACGTCAAACCGCGACCCACACCTGGCCGTTTTCGACGCGCGTGGCAAACGCGCTGACCGAATACGACGGCGTTTCGAGGCATTCGCCGGTGCGCAGATCGAAGTGATGCTTGTAGATCGGCGACGCGACCACGATGCGCTCGCCGAGGCTGCCGACGAGTCCGCGCGACAGCACCGCCGCGTGCGAACCCGGATCGAAGTTTTCGATCGCGTAGACCGTGGGCGCGGCGGGCGACTCCACTTGACCGCCTTCGACGTGAAACACGGCCACCTGCTCGCCGTTGACGAGCGCGCAAACGCCGGTGTTCGGCACGATGTCCTCGAGTGCGCAGATCGCGGTCCACGCGCGGGGCAAGCGTTCGTTCTTCATGACTGGGCTCCTTTAGAGTTAAGCGGGAATCGGATGAGGTCAAACCGTCTCGACAACAATGGGAATCTCGATGCGCGGCGCCTGCCGCTCGGCGGGCGTGGCCGGCCGGATCTGTCCGCGCTCCTCGACGAACGCGACGTTGCTATCGGACTCGCCGCTGTTGACGAAATGACGGAAGCGCTTGCGTGTTTCGGGATCGGTGACGGCCTTCTTCCATTCGCACTCGTACGTGTCGACCACGTGCTGCATCTCCGCTTCGAGTTCGGTGGCCACGCCAAGGCGATCGTTGACGATCACATCGATCAGATAGTCGAGGCCGCCTTCGAGGTTGTCGCGCCACACGCTGGTGCGTTGCAGCCGGTCGGCGGTGCGCACGTAGAACATCAGGAAGCGGTCGATATAGCGCACCAGCGTCGCCTTATCGAGGTCCGCGGCGAGCAGTTCCGCGTGACGCGGCTTCATGCCGCCGTTGCCGCACACGTACAGATTCCAGCCCTTCTCGGTTGCGATCACGCCGACATCCTTGCCCTGCGCTTCCGCGCATTCGCGGGTGCAGCCCGATACGCCGAACTTGATCTTGTGCGGCGTACGCAGCCCCTTGTAGCGATTCTCGAGTTCGACCGCGAGGCCGACCGAATCGCCGACGCCATACCGGCACCACGTCGAACCGACGCACGATTTCACGGTGCGCAGCGATTTGCCATACGCGTGCCCCGACTCGAAACCGGCCGCGATCAGCTCTTCCCAGATCGACGGCAATTGCTCGACGCGCGCGCCGAATAGATCGACACGCTGACCGCCGGTGATCTTCGTGTAGAGGCCGTATTTCTTGGCGACCTGCGCGACCGCGATCAGGCCGTCGGGCGTCACTTCGCCGCCCGGCATGCGCGGCACGACCGAATAGGTGCCGTCGCGCTGGATGTTCGCGAGGTAGTAGTCGTTGGTGTCCTGCAGCGATGCGTGCTCCTTCTTCAGCACGAATTCGTTCCAGCACGACGCGAGAATGCTGGCGACCGCCGGCTTGCAGATATCGCAACCAAGCCCGCGGCCATGCTTCGCGAGCAGCGCGCCGAAACTGCGCAGCCCCTCGACGCGCACGAGGTGGTACAGCTCCTGGCGCGAATACGGGAAGTGCTCGCAGACGTGGTTGTTGACCGCGAGGCCCTGCTTCTTCATCTCGGCCTTCATCACTTGCGTGACGAGCGGCACGCAACCGCCGCACGAGGTGCCCGCGCCGGTCGCGCTCTTCAACGCGCCGATGTCGGTCGCGCCCGCGCACACGGCTGCGCAAAGCTCGCCCTTCGACACGTTGTTGCACGAGCAGATCTGCGCGGCCGCGGGCAGCGCCTCGACGCCGAGCGCCGGCTTCGCGCTGCCGTCCGCTTGCGGCAGGATCAGGAATTCGGGCGACGCGGGCAACTCGATACGGTTCAGCATCATCTGCAGCAGCGTGCCGTATTCGCTCGCGTCGCCGACCATCACGCCGCCGAGCAGATACTTGCCGCAATCGGACACGACGAGCTTCTTGTAGATCTGCTTGCGCTCGTCGCTGAACTGGTAGGTGCGGCTGCCCGGCGTATTACCGTGCGCGTCGCCGATGCTGGCCACGTCGACGCCCATCAGCTTCAGCTTGGTGCTCATGTCGGCACCCGCGAATTCGGCCGAGTCGCCCAGCAACTGCTTCGCGACCACGCGCGCCATCTCGTAGCCGGGCGCGACGAGCCCGAACAGCTGACCGCCCCACAGCGCGCATTCGCCGATCGCGTAGATGTGCGGATCGCTGGTGCGGCACGCGTCGTCGATGACGATGCCGCCGCGCGCGCCGAGTTCGAGGCCGCATGCGCGGGCCAGATCGTCGCGTGGACGGATGCCCGCGGAGAACACGATCATGTCGGTGTCGAGATGGCTGCCGTCGGCGAACTGCATGCGGTGCGTGCCCGCTTCGCCGTCGACGATCGCCGTCGTGTTCTTGTGCGTGTGCACCGTGACGCCGAGTTCTTCGATCCGGCCACGCAGCACGCGGCCGCCTCCGTCGTCGACCTGCACCGCCATCAGGCGCGGCGCGAATTCGACCACGTGGGTTTGCAGCCCCATATCGCGCAGCGCCTTCGCGCATTCGAGACCGAGCAGGCCACCGCCGACCACCGTGCCCGTTTTCGAGCGCGCGCCGCATTCGCGCATCGCTTCGAGATCGTCGATCGTTCGATACACGAAGCAATCGCCGCGCTCACGGCCCGGCACCGGCGGCACGAACGGATAGGAGCCGGTCGCGAACACGAGGCGGTCGTACGGCAGCGTTTCGCCGCTCGCGACCGTCACCGTGCGTGCGTCGCGATCGACCGCAACGGCCCGCGCGTTGAGCTTCAGTTGCACACCGTGGCGC
The DNA here is from genome assembly GCF_046543485.1 of Paraburkholderia sp. EG304. Classification (NCBI taxonomy): domain Bacteria; kingdom Pseudomonadati; phylum Pseudomonadota; class Betaproteobacteria; order Burkholderiales; family Burkholderiaceae; genus Paraburkholderia; species Paraburkholderia sp. EG304. The sequence continues at coordinate 22,762 of NZ_JBKGUA010000007.1, forward strand.
TCGAAAAAGCCGGGCTCGACGAGCGACAGGTCATCGGCGGTCTTGCCCGAGAAGAACTCGGACAGATGCACGCGATCGTAGGCGGGTCGCGATTCTTCGCCCAGCACCGTGATGTCGAGATCGTGCGCGTCCTGTTGCGCCAGGCATTCGACCAGTTTGTGGCCGACCATCCCGTGACCGATAACGATGATTTTCATGAGCGCGCTGTCCTTTGGTGTCTGGCGAAAGCGATTGCGGAAATAAAAACGGCGTCCCGCGAATCCAGCCGAGGGCTGAATCCGGGGGACGCCGTTGTCCTGTTGGGTGCTGCGGGGCGCTGCATTGTGCTGCAAGCGCGACGAACCCACGTTGGTCCGATGGCAACGCTTCTCGCAAAGGCTGTGCCAATTTAGATAAATGCGCCGGAAAGCACGGTGTGGCGGGGATTCGCCGCCAATCGCGCGGCTTCGGAGCGCATCCCGAGCGCGACGCGTTTTGATGCGGCAAAGCACAGGGATGGTGCGACGCAGCACTGTGGACGTGCGAAACGAAGGTGCGCGCAGGTGCGATCGTGACGCTGTTTTCCGCGTGAATCGCAGCGTGTGGCAGCGGCTTGCGCGCCTCGATTCGATCGATGGCGTGGTCCTTGCGTTAGTCCTGCGCAACCTCATCGCGGCAACGTCGTCGCGATGCGCAGATTCAACCGTCAACCGGCAACGCAATGGACAACGGCGTCCCCTCGTGATCTTCACGGGCGGACGCCGTATTCGTTTCTAGCCACAAGGAACAACATGAACACCAACACCGGCAAGGTCACGCTACTGAGCGCGGGCCCAGGCGACCTCGACTTGCTGACGCTGAAGGCCGTCAAGGCGCTCGCGGCCGCCGACGTCGTGCTGCTCGACGACCTCGCGAATCCCGACATCGTGACGCTCGCACCGCAGGCGCGCGTGATTCGCGTCGGCAAACGCGGCGGCTGCCGCTCGACGCCGCAGGCGTTCATCGAGCGGCTGATGCGGCGTTATGCGCTGAAGGGTCTGCACGTGGTGCGCGTCAAAGGCGGCGAAGCGCTGCTGTTCGGCCGCGCGGGCGAGGAACTAGCGGTGCTGCGCGACGCGGGCCTTGCGGTCGACATCGTCAACGGCATCTCGTCGGGCTTCGCGGCCGCGGCGGGACTCGGCATGTCGCTCACGCATCGGCGGCACTGCCACGGCGTGAGCTTCGTCACCGCGCACACCGAAGACCACGGCGAGCCGGACTGGGCCGCGCTCGCCGCGACGCGCACGACGCTGGCGATCTATATGGGCATGCGGCGCGTCGACGGCATCGCCGCTGCCTTGCTCGCGCACCTGCCGGCGGGCACGCCGGCCGCGGTCGTGCAGTGGGCCGGCGGCCGCGACGAGCGGCGCCTGTTGACGCGGCTCGATCGGCTCGCCGCCGATGCGCTCGGCGCGGGCTTCGGCAGTCCGGCGGTGATTCTGGTGGGCGATGCGGTTGGCGAGAGCGCCGAAGCGCCTTGCTGGAAACGCGAAGGTCGCGGCGAAGAAGGTGGAGAAACGCTGCCCGCGGCGGCGATTGCGCGGGCGGCCTGAGATCCGATCGGAGCGGGCCTCGCCCGCCTTTCATCCAGTCAATCGCCGAACCCGAGCTCCACGTCGACCTGCTGCCCGACCCGCAGCCGGGCCCCCGCCCCGCTCGCGACCAGCGCGTTATTGCCGAACGTGACCGCACCGTCGAAACGGTCGCTGACGCGATAACCGAGCATCGTGTCGGTCGGCTCGTTCGGCCAGTCCGGATCGGGCGCGCCGCGCGCCTGATCGATGGTCGGCATCGGACAGCGCGAGCACAGCTTGACGAGACGCAACTCGACGCGCGCGCTCGAATCCGCATCCGTGTCGACGGCGAGCGTCTCGACATAGTCCTCTTCGTAGGCATCGAGGCCCGTGAGCACGATGTTGGGCCGGAAGCGATCGATTCTGATCGACGGCGCGCCTTTGTGGTTCAGGCGCGCGTTCAGATCGTCGAGCGAGGCCTGGCCGACCACCAGCAGCGGAAAGCCATCGGCAAAAAAGGTCGTCGCACCGCCGGTGCTGTCCGTGTAGTCCGGATCGACGATGCGCTCGCGCTCCGGATCGAAGCGCAGCAAGCGCGCGGGCAGACCGAGGAACTCCGTGAACCACGCCGCCGTGGCTTCGCCGGTGTCGAGCCCGTAGGCCGCGTCGCGCCACACCGCGGTATCGATCCTGGCCGCGCCGGCGAGGCGCGCGGCATCGAGCGGCGTGCGCAGCTCACGCATGCCCGGCGCGTTGACGATCAGATCCTCGGCGCCGAGTTCGACCTTAATCAGGGACATGCGCGGATACGCGCGCTGCGTGAACATCGCGCCTTCGGGATCGACGATCATCCAGTTGCGGTCGTATTCGAGGCCGGTCGCCAGCAGGCGCGCCTGATCGAGCGGGATGCCCGCGCAGGATTTGATCGGATAGACGAACAGCTCGCTGATGGTTGGCATGATCGGAGATCTCGTGGGAAGCGCGGTTTTCAGGTGGAGACGCGATTGTAAAGCGCTGCGCGTGTTTCAGTGATGGCGACCAGGGAAGCTGCCGTTCCGCGCTGAGGCGCCGGGAAGTAGAATCTTCGGATCAGACAGGCGCCGGCGCGGGGCATGCGGCATGCGGCGGAGCTGCGAAAGCGCGCGCAGGCGCCGTATCGACCCGTTCCCGAAAGAAGCTACAAAAGCCACCTTCCCTCACCGAGACAGGACATTCATTATGCTGACCAAACCCGTGTTGACCGTCGCCGAGACGACTCGCATTGTCGATGCCGCGCGCGCGGAAGCCGAGAAGAACAGGTGGCCGGTCGCAATCGTCGTCGCCGACGACGGCGGCCATCCGCTCGCGGTGCTGCGTCTGGACGGCGCGGCGCCGGCCACCTCGTATATCGCGACGGAGAAAGCGCGCACCGCGGCGCTTGGCCGCCGCGAAACCAAGGTCTATGAAGACATGATCAACAACGGCCGCACCGCATTCCTCAGCGCACCGTTGCAGGGCACGCTCGAGGGCGGCGTGCCGGTGATCGTCGACGGCCATGTGGTCGGCGCGGTTGGCGTGTCGGGCGTCAAGTCGGAGCAGGATGCGCAGATCGCGAAGGCCGGCATTCAGGCGCTCGGCGTTTAAAGCGCCGGGCGTCACAGCAATCCCGTGGCACAACGCGGACCGATGCCCCCTCATCGGTCCCATAACAGATGGAGCAGTCGATGACTCAGATGAACCCGCGCGGCGGACTGCAGGTCGCCGCCAACCTCGACCAGTTCGTTGAAACCGAAGCCCTGCCCGGCACCGGAATCGACAGCGCCGCCTTCTGGTCGGGTTTCGATGCCCTCGTGCACGAGCTGGCGCCAAAGAATCGGGCGTTGCTCGCCGAACGCGACCGCCTGCAAACCGAACTCGACAACTGGCATCGGACCCATCCCGGCCCGGTGCGGGATCTGCGCGCGTATCGTGCGTTTCTCGAAGGCATCGGCTACATCGTGCCCGTGCCCGCCGGCGTCCAGGCCACGACCGACCACGTGGACAGCGAAATCTCGGAGCAGGCCGGCCCGCAGCTGGTCGTGCCGCTGTCGAACCAGCGGTATGCGCTGAACGCCGCGAACGCGCGCTGGGGCAGCCTGTACGACGCGCTGTACGGCACCGACGCGATCCCTGAAACGGATGGCGCGGAAAAGCAGAAGGGCTACAACCCGGTGCGCGGCGCCGCGGTGATCGCGTATGCGCGCAGGTTCCTCGATCAGGCCGCGCCGCTCGCGAACGGTTCGCACGCGGATGCGACGCGCTATAGCGTCGAGAACGGCCAGCTGGTCGTCGCGCTGAAGAGCGGCACTACCGCGCTGAAGACACCCGCGCAACTGGTCGGCTATCAGGGCGATGCGAGCGCGCCGTCGGCGGTGCTGCTCAAGCACAACGGCCTGCACCTCGAAATCCAGATCGATGCGAACGATCCGGTCGGCAAGACCGACGCGGCGCATGTGAAGGACGTCGTCGTCGAAGCGGCGGTCACGACGATCATCGATTGCGAAGACTCGGTCGCGGCCGTCGACGCCGACGACAAGGTGCAGCTCTATCGCAACTGGCTCGGCCTGATGAACGGCGACCTGACCGAACAGGTCACGAAGAATGGCAAGACCTTCACGCGCCGGCTCAACGCGGATCGCGAGTACACCAGCGCGGACGGCAAGTCGCAGGTCAAGCTGCATGGCCGCTCGCTGCTGTTCATCCGCAACGTCGGCCATCTGATGACGAACCCGGCCGTGTTGACCAAAGACGGCCACGAGATTCCGGAAGGCATTCTCGACGCGGTGATCACGACGCTGTGCGCACTGCGCGACCGCCAGAACAAGCTGAACTCGCGCACCGGCTCGATCTATATCGTGAAGCCGAAGATGCACGGGCCGGCCGAAGTCGCGTTCGCGAGCGAGCTGTTCGCGCGCGTCGAAGACCTGCTGAAGCTGCCGCGCAACACGATCAAGATGGGCATCATGGACGAGGAGCGCCGCACCAGCGTGAACCTGCTCGCCTGTATCGCCGAAGCGTCGGCGCGCGTCGCGTTCATCAACACGGGCTTCCTCGATCGCACCGGCGACGAGATGCACTCGGCGATGGAAGCGGGCCCGATGATGCGCAAGGGCGACATGAAGTCGAGCAAGTGGATCGCGTCGTACGAGCGCAGCAACGTGCTGGTCGGTTTGAGCGGGGGCCTGCGCGGCCGCTCGCAGATCGGCAAGGGCATGTGGGCGATGCCCGACCTGATGCACGCGATGCTCGAGCAGAAGATCGGCCATCCGAAGGCTGGCGCGAACACCGCGTGGGTGCCCTCGCCGACCGCCGCGACGCTGCACGCGCTGCACTATCACCAGGTCGACGTGCAGGCGGTCCAGCAGGAACTCGAACGCACCGACTACGCGAAGGTTTACGACGAACTGCTCGATGGGCTGCTGACGATCCCGGTTGTCGAAAAGGCGCAATGGAGCGACGACGAAATCCGCGCCGAGGTCGACAACAACACGCAGGGCATTCTCGGCTACGTGGTGCGCTGGATCGATCAGGGCGTCGGCTGCTCGAAGGTGCCGGATATTCACAACGTCGGCCTGATGGAAGACCGCGCGACGCTGCGTATTTCGAGCCAGCACATCGCCAACTGGCTGTATCACGGCGTGATCAAACGCGAGCTCGTCGAGGAGACGTTCAAGCGCATGGCCAAGGTCGTGGATGCGCAAAACGCCGGTGATCCGCTCTATCAGCCGATGGCGCCGGGTTTCGACACGATTGCGTTCAAGGCCGCGCAAGCGCTCGTATTCGAAGGGCGCCAGCAGCCGAGCGGTTATACCGAGCCGTTGCTGCACAAGTTCCGGCTCGAGGTGAAGCAGCAGGGTTGAGGCCGTCCTGCCGAAGCGACAACGGGCGCCGCGCAATGCAGCGCCCGTTTTTTATTTCAGGGCCTCGTCAGTTCACGCGGCTTCGGCCGTCAATTGCCCCGCCTCGCCGGCTGGCGCTTCGTTCTGCAGATACGCCTGCAGATATGCCTCGAATTCAGCCTTCACCTCCGGATGGCGCAGCGCGAATTCGACGGTCGCCTTCAGATAGCCGAGCTTGCTGCCGCAATCGAAGCGCGTGCCGAAGTAGCGGTACGCGAGCACCTGCTCTTCGGTCAGCAGCGACTGCACCGCGTCGGTCAGTTGCAGCTCCCCGCCCGCGCCCGGCTGCAGCGCGCGGATATGCTTGAAGATCGTCGGCATCAGCACGTAGCGCCCCACCACGCCGAGATTCGACGGCGCCTGGTCTGGCGCCGGCTTCTCGACGATGCCCGACAGCTTGATCACGTTGTCTTCCCACTCGCGGCCGTCGACGACGCCATACGAACGGCTGTCCTCGCGCGCGATCGTTTCGACGCCGATCACCGAGCTGTGGTAGTGGTTGAAGGTATCGACGAGCTGGCTCATCACGGGCTTCGTGCTATGCAGCAGGTCGTCGGCGAGTATCACCGCGAACGGGCTGTCGCCCACCAGTTTCTCGGCGCACAGCACCGCGTGGCCGAGACCGAGCGCTTCGGCCTGGCGCACGTAAAAGCAGTCGACGTTGGCCGGTTTGATGCTGCGCACCAGATCGAGCAGCTTCTGCTTGTTGCGCGCTTCGAGCTCGGACTCGATCTCATAGGATTTGTCGAAGTGATCTTCGATCGCGCGCTTGCTGCGGCCCGTCACGAAGATCATCTCGGTGATGCCGGCGGCGATCGCTTCTTCGACCGCGTACTGGATCAGCGGCTTGTCGACGATCGGCAGCATTTCCTTCGGACTTGCTTTGGTAGCCGGCAGGAATCGTGTCCCGAGGCCCGCTACGGGAAACACGGCTTTGGTGACTTTCAGCATGGTAGGCATTCCCACATCGGTTAGAAGTTGGTGTGTTCGCGGACCTGGCGGCCAATCGATGCCGGCGCAAGACTAGCAGAAAAATCTGCGAGGTTCACGGAAGCGGTCTTTCTCCGATTTAATTCGGATAATTCACGCATTGTTCGCAATGCGATATTGCGAAAAATTGAGTAAATTGTTACGCATATATTGCCAGGCGGCGAGTGACAAAATCCGAAAGTATTACCTTTCGGACGGCCCCTGGCGTGACCCGTCTGGCGATCTGGTGACCGGCTTCGGCAGCACGTCAGTCCTGTTCGTCGACCGGCGGCAGCTTGCCTGGGTCCATCCGGTAACGACGGATCGGCTCGTTGCGCAACGCATCGCGGTAGGCGGAGGCGGCCACCAGGATCAGCAGGACGGCCACGCCGGCCAGTAAGTGCAGGTTCATGACTTCACCTCGGCTCAGAAAATCCTTGATCTAAATTAGCACGACAAAAGCGATAAATAATTCGATGATCCAGACGGCGATGCGTAATTACAATTCGTCACAAAATCGATGCCGAATTCAATCCGAAACGCAATTTTTTAATCATTTTGTGGGATTGTGATGCTCTAGCATGGATGCGTCGCGAGGTGCGCAAGGACGCCCGCTCGAAGGCGTATGTCGCGTCGATTTTTCTCTTCTCCGCTTCAGATAAGGACCGCGTATGAGCGACCCAGCACTGGATGCCGCCGGCTCCTCCCTGCCCCTCTCCCCGCTGCCGCGCCCGGAGAAAAAACCGGCCGCGGCGCACGCGCGCAGCGACGCGCGTATCGATAGCGCCAGCAAGGAGCATGTGATCGACGCGACGCGGGGTTTCGCCGCGCTGCTGGTCGCCTATTTTCATTGCCGCCAGATCGTGTGGGTCGGCATGCAGGCGTTTCATCAGAGCGTCGGACATTCGGTTAGTCCGAGCAGTCTGGCTGCGTATCTGACGTTTCCGATCGCATGGGGCTCGGCCGGCGTGCCGATGTTCTTCGTGATCAGCGGCTACTGCATCCATCGCGGCGGCGCGCTGCGGCTCGCGGGCAATCCCGCTTATCGGCTCGATGCGGGCAACTTCTGGCTGCGGCGCTTCGCGCGCATCTATCCGGTGCTGCTCGCGGCGCTGGTACTGACTTTCGCGCTCGATTCGCTGAGCCTGCAATTGCCGCCCGTCAGTCACAAGATTCGCGAGATCGGCGGGCAGGCGTTTCTGGTCAATCTGCTTTCGCTGCAGGGTGTGGCGGGCAAGACGTATGGTTCTAACGGCGCGCTGTGGACGCTGTCGCTCGAAGTGCAGTTCTATGCGATCTATCCGCTGCTATTCGCGCTGCGGCGGCGCATCGGCATGAACGCCGTGCTCGCGCTCGTCGCGGTGATCAACGTTGCATCCGCGTATGGGCTGGAGCGACATGATCTGCAGTTCTTCACGTCGTACTGGTTCTCGTGGATGCTCGGTGCATGGATCGCCGATGTCAGGGCGCGCAACGCGCGGGAGGCGCGCGCGCCTGCATTGCTGTACGTGCTCGCGGCGGTATTGATCGCGGCAGGCTGCGTCGCGTTTCATTTCGGCCAGTATGGTGCGTTCCAGATCTGGGCGCTGGGCTTCGCGTGCTATCTGTACAAGGCGCTCGATGTGCCCAATGACCCGCAACACGAAGGAAGCGGCGTGCTTGCACTGCTTCGCGCTGGGTCGCGCGCGCTGTCGCGCTTGCTGTCCCGCGTGGGTGACTTCAGCTTCTCGCTGTATCTGATTCATCTGCCGATCTTCGTGCTGCTGTCGTCGTGGTTGTTCCGCTCGTCGCTGCAGATGTCGATCTGGCCGTCGTTTGGTTACATGCTGGTCGTCGTGCCGGCCGCCTATGTCTTCTATCGGCTGGTCGAAATGCCCGCGATGAAGTGGTCGGCGAGTCTCAAGGCGTAAGTGCACCCTGCGCTGTGTCAGCCCCGTAACGGCCAAGTGCCGCGACGGGGGCTTAGGTGTGCATCCCGAAGTTTCGATTGCGACCGCCGCGAACAGGCGCCCGCCCTGCGCGGGGTGGGTGATTGACGCGCACAAAGACGCCACAAAAATCATCCATCGCCCATTCCAAATCCCCGTATCCGCCTGCTAGCGTGGCAACCCCAATCGCTACAGAGGAATTCAGGATGTCGTATCAACAGGATTCGGGCGCCGTGCGCGTGGTACTCAGTGCTCCTCAACTGGCCGCGGTGCTCTCCCGCCAGTCGATAAACCGCACCGAGATGCTTTCCAACCGCCTATGGGGCGGCTTGCAGGTCGTGGGCGGGGTGCTGGAAATGGTTGGAGCGGCGGCTCTGTGTGTACTTCCGGAACCGACGATGGCAAGCAAGGCCGGATGTGTTGTGTTCGGAGCACATGGCTCAGATACGGTGTCGGCAGGTGTACGCCAAGTCTGGACAGGCCGGGATACGGCCACGCTGATCCAGCAAGGTACGACGAAACTGGCCGAGGCGATGAAGGCCAGTCCGGACATGGCGAATAATATCGGCCTGTCAGTCGATATGATCGTGCCGTTTGGTTTCGCTGGCTCGATCAAGGCTGCGCGCGTGGCCAGCGTCACGATGGGCCGGATCAATCTGCAAATGCATGAGGCCAGGGCCGTTAATCCAGGGCTTGGCGGGCATACAATTCTGAAGCACGTCGAGAAGGATGAGGCATGGCTACGGGAGCGCCTAAGACGGGAACCCCAAAAGACGGTTGTTTCATCGTTTCACAGTCTACGGGTGGCGGAATTGGCGATATCTGATGTAATGAATTCAAATATCTTGAGAATTCAGAGTTGGGCTAAATCTCCGAAAAACCGCATCCCTCTTACATTGGTCAAGAAGATTCCGGGCGATATCGGATATGGGATAACGAGAAAAACCAACGAACTGACCAGGATGAACGAAGTTACGGTAATTCCGAGGTTTCAAGAGTATAACAATATGCCGTATTACATATTAACCGCGCACGTCGGCTAAAGGATGGACAATGTTATCTGACCGCTACCCCAGAATGTACGAGCTTTTCGGTGCGTATTTCAATGAGGATTTTGATTTGTGGGGAAACACAATCCCTGAAATTGTCTCATGCTATAAAGATGATAGTCCTCCGGAGTATCGAAAAGAAATAATAGGTGAAATAAATTCGTTCTTGAATGACCATCCGTCCGATCTGGATTCTGCGTTCGAAAGAGATTACGGCTCAGGATTTGATCCCAATCTGTGGGGCCACACTACAGCCTCATTCCTTGACGAATTGAAGCGCCTTCTAAACGAGTAATCTACTGGCCGCCGCGACAGGGCGGTTCGACGCTACCCTGCGCATGCACGCGCGGTGATGTTCGCGAAAAAGCTGGAACACGACCCGTTTGCGGGATATACCGTGTGTCGTTGAATGCGGCGCAAAAAAACGGAGCAAAGGTCCTTCGACCTTCGCCCCGTCACGCCAAGCAAGGACTGGCCAAGCCCCTGTCTACCGACACGTAAAAAAACCCGCTCTACTGCCCCGCCACACTCTTCAGAATCCCCGCAACCCCATCCACATAGCTGCGCGTGCCGAACCGCTCCTGCGCGGTCCGATAGCCGTTCTCGACCAGCCTGTCACGCAAGTCCCCGTTCGAGCGCAATTCGGCGAGCGTATCGGCGAGCGCATGCGCATCGCCCGGCGTACACAGCACGCCGTTCTCATAGTCGTCGATGATTTCGAGCACGCCGCCCGCGCGCGACGCCACGACCGGCCGCTGCGCGAGCATCCCCTCGACGATCACGCGGCCGAACGGCTCCGGTGTGATCGACGTATGCACGACCGCGTCGACCGCGCACATGCAAGCAGGAATATCGTGCTGGAAGCCTAGAAAGTGCACCCGGTCGCCCAGCTCGTGCGCGGCGACGAACGCACGCAGTTCCATCTCGTACTGGTCCTCGCCGAACAGCGCCGCGCCGACCAATACCGCGTGCATGTGCGGATTGAGCACCATCGCTTCGAGCAGCACATGCTGCCCCTTCCAACGCGCAAGCCGGCTGAACGAGCCGACGAGGAACGCGTCGCAAGGCAAATTCAGGCGCTCACGCAACACCGCTTGCGGCACCGTGCGCAATGCGTCGAACGGCTCTGCGTCAATCCCGTTGAACACGACGTCGATGCGCTTGCTGTCGAAGCGCGTGAGCTTCGCGAATGCCTGTGCCGACGCGGCCGAATTGGCGATCACATGCGTCAGGCCGAGCCGCGCGCACCACTTGATGATCGCGAGCTGCTTGCAGCCGAAATGCTCGGCGCTGACGATGTCGCGCAAATGCCAGACCACCGGCCGTCTCGCGAGCTTGCCGGCCACTGCGCCGATCACCATCGCACGTTGCGTGTTCGCATAGATCACATCCGCTTTGCGCGCCCGTTTCGCGGTGGCACGCACGAGCGAGATGAGCCCCTTCAATGCCTGGCCCTTGGGCAACGAACCGCCCTGCTTGCGCACGTTTTTCAGCACCCCGGCATCGAGCACGGCGACCTCGACGCCGGTCTTCGTGAGCGCGGTCTTGAACGGCCCGTCGTCGAACAGCACGACCTCGATGCGCGAGCGCAGCGCCTTGACGATTTCGAGCAGCGACAGCTCGGCGCCGCCGAGCACGCCGCTCTGATCGACCGCGAGAATCCGCGGCACGTTCGCGGCGCTCTGCGCGCCCGGCCGATACGGCGTATAGGGCGGCAGCGTCGCGTCGCGCAATGCCGGTACCGCCGCGCGCACCTGCGCGAAAAAACGCTCGCGGAAATGCGCGGCCGAAAACTGCTCCGCGTTGTCGCGGCAATGCTCCGGCTGGAACCGGTGCCCAAGCTCGTCGAAACGATTCACCGCAGCGATGATCGAATCGGCATCCTGCTCATCGAAGAACATGCCGGTCGGCTTCGGCTCCGACAGATCGCGCACGGTTTCGAGCGCCCCGCCCTTGCCGTAGGCGATCACCGGCGTGCCGCAAGCCTGCGCCTCGACCACCGAAATGCCGAAGTCCTCTTCGGCCGCGAACACGAATGCCTTCGCGCGGCTCATGCGGTCCTTCAGCACCTTGAACGGCTGATAGCCCATGATCTCGACGTTCGGCCCCGCCTTCGCGCGGATCTTGGCCATGTCGGGCCCATCGCCGATCACGACGAGCTTGCGCTCGGGCATCCGCGCGAACGCCTCGACGATCAGATCGATCTTCTTGTACGGCACCATTCGCGACGCGGTCAGATAAAAGTCTTCCTTCTGCGTGCACAGCGTGAACGCGTCGACATCGACCGGCGGGAAAATGACCTGCGCGTCGCGCTGATACACCTTCTTGATGCGTCGCGCGATGAACGCCGAGTTCGCGATGAAGCCGTCGACCGAGTTCGACGTGCGGATGTCCCAGTTGCGCATGTAATGCAAAATCAGCCGCGCGAGCGCCGACTTCGGGCCGTTGGTCAGCTTCGACTGCTGCAGATACTGATGCTGCAAATCCCACGCATAGCGGATCGGCGAATGCACGTAGCTGATATGCACCTGGTCGGGTCCGGTCAGAATGCCCTTGGCGACCGCGTGACTGCTCGAGATCACCACGTCGTACGCCGACACGTCGAGCTGCTCGATTGCGAGCGGCATCAGCGGCAGATACGAGCGGTACTTGCTGCGCGCGAGCGGCAGCTTCTGGATGAACGATGTCGTCACCGGCTTGCCGCGCAGGAAGTTGCGATCTTCGAGAAAGTCCACGAGGCTGAACAGGTCCGCATCGGGAAAGCACGCGATGATCTGCTCGAGCACTTTCTCCGCGCCCGCGTAGGTGACGAGCCAGTCGTGCACGATCGCGATGCGCACGCTCTTGTTCGCGCGCGGCGCGGTACGGCGCGGTGCCGGCTGCATGCCGGGCACGCTCGTCAGTTCGTCGAACGCGCTGCGCGTCGCAGGCCTCAACAGGTCTTTATCAAGGACGTCTTGATTCATGCGCTTTTCCTCGGATTCAGTCGCAATAGCAGTGAACGCGCAAGATTGCGCAAGGCGGGCGTCATCGTGATCGACCACGCGACGTTCGCACCGACCATCAGCACACCGGCGGCGATCGCGAGCGCAAGGCTCGGCAGGAAGCTCGCGAGCCACAGGCTGGCGAGCAGGAAGGCGAGATGGGCGAGCATGTCGAGCACGATCTGACGCGCGCGGATCGCCGCGAAATGCAGCAGCACTGCGTAGTCGAACAGTGCGCGAGCGGAAACCGCGACCGCCGCGCCAGTCAGCCCGAAATGCGTGATACCGAGCCACAACGCGCCGGCGAACAGCGGCAACTCGACGAGGCCGATGCGCGCGGCGGTGGCGGGATTGACCTGCGACTGAATCAGAATGCGCGTCACGTTCGCCTGGCCGACGAGCCACACGGCGACGATCATGATCCGGCCCACGGGCGCCGCGACCGTCGCGATCTCGTTGCCGACCCACAGATGCAGGAACGGTTCGAGCACCAGCATCGCGACGAGCGCGACCGGCGTGAACACGCCGTTCAGAAATTCGAGCGACTGCTGCGTGATCGTGTCGGCATCCGCGCGGCCGACCGCCGACAGCCGCGGAAACAGCGTACGCACCAGCGCGGTCGGTACGATATTCAGACGCGTGACGAGATTCTGCGGCACCGTGTAATACGTGACGAAGCGCGCGCCGAGGCGCGAACCGAGCATCACGCGATCGAGCGAATCGGCGAGCATCGTCGTCACGCTCGCGATCAGCATCCAGCCGCCGAAGTTGAACAGCCCCTTCGCAACGCCGAGCCGCGGCGGTTCAATGCTGCCTATTTCAAGCACTTTCAGCGCATAGCGGCCGAGCAGCAGCGCGGCGAGAATCCGCGCGACCACGGCCGCGGCGAGTACGTTCTGCAAGGTCGCGCCGAGCCACAGCGCGGCACCGAGCGGCAGAAGCTGGAACAGGAACGTGCCGATGGTCTGATTCGTGTTGTAGACGCCGAAACGTTCGGCGCCATTGATCGCGCCCGCGAACACCCACGACACGTTCGCGATCGGAATCGCGACCGCAAGCCACGGCAGCGCCATATAGACTTCGTGCTGCAGCTCGGGCGATACCTTGGTGAAATACGCGGTGTACAGTAACGCACCGAAGTAGATGATCAAACCGCCGACCACGCCGGTCGTGAGGTTGAGCCACGTCGCGCTCCAGAACACGCGCGCGCTTTCCCGCTGATCGCCCGACGCGCGCGCCTTCGAAATATGGTTCTGCGCGGCCATGCTCATGCCGAGATCGAGGATTCCGAAGTAGCCGATCAGCGTCCACACTAGACTGATCACGCCGTAGCGCTCGACGCCGAGTAGCCGGATATACGCCGGCACGGTTACGAGCGACACGAAGGTCGGCAGCACGAGCCCGAAAAAATTGATCGCTACGTTCCTGAGAATGCCTTTGTCCATCGAATCCCTTGGGTTTTGCGGTTAGATTGCGTGCGGAGTGCGTCAGCGAGGCCAACGCATCTCAAGGCTTCCAGCGATACATCAGCACCTTGCCGCGCGCGTCTTCCTCGACGAACACCAGGTACTCGCCATCGGCGCGTTTCGTCGCGCTGATGCCGTTGGGCACGTCGACCCAGCCCGACGCGCGGCCCACTTCGGGGCCCGGCCGGATCACGCCGAGTTCCTTGCCGCTGTCCTTGTCCCACACGTGCACTGCGCCGACCGGCTCGACGCCGAACAGGTATTGCCCCTCGACGGTGACGCCGATGATCGTCGCGATCGGCTTGCTTTGCGTCTGCCACGGCAAGCTGATCGCGTAACGCTGCACCGGCTGGCCGCTCGACCACTTGTCGTAGCGCACCAGCACGCGCCCCACTTCCTTCCAGAAGCCCTGCGCGGTCGGCATATCGGCCGTATAGCCGCTCACGTACATCGTGTCGGTGTCCGGTTCATAGATCGCGCGATGCAGTTCGCTGAACGGTGCCGGCACCGGGTACTGCGTCAGGTTCGAGTACGAGTAGACCGGGTTGCCCTTCGCATCGAGTCCGCCGAAACGGAAGCGATAGATGCCCTTCGTATCCCGGGTGCGCCAGATGTCGCCGGCCGTATCGACCCACCAGCCCCAGCCGCCCGCGAGCTTGGTGCCGCTCGTATTCAGCGTGTATTCGTCGCGCTCGAACTGGCCATCGCCATTCATGTCGCGCCAGATCCAGTCACCGCCCGGCGGCGCATTCGGCACCTTCAAGACCGGGCGCTCGCGGCCTGCGATAAAACCGGACGGAATCGCGCTCTCGCCGTCGTGCTGCGGATCGAAGCGATAGATCTTCAGATGGTCCGCATACATGTCGGTCAGATAGAGGAACGTGCGCCCCTTCAACCGTCGCGCGATCGGCAGGCCCGGATACTGGTCGGTATGGAACACCGGATCGTCCGGGTACTTGAATCGATTCGACAGGAATCCCGCGTATTTCCAGTCGTGCCCCGACGGCTTCGACAGATCGAGTTCGAAGCGCTTGTTGCCGGTATAAACGCTGTTGGGCCGGGCCGGATCGATCCACGCGCCGTCGACGAACAGCAGCCCCTCGACCTGCCAGTTGCGCTTGCCATTCGGCGCGTAGCTTTCGAGCGTCGCGCCGAGACCCGCACCGATCGGCTCGTAACGCGGACCGATGCCGTTGGTCGACACGTACACGTTGCCGCGCGCATCGACACCGACGCCCGTCAAGCCGTTGAATCGCAACGGACCCGGCTTGCCCGCGACGCCGCTGAAAATGCCGCCGCGCTCGCCGAGCGTGCCCGACGCCGTATACCGGCCGTCGCGCTTCGTGAAAAACAGCACCTGCTGGCGCGCACCGTTATCGGCGATCAGCAGGCGGCCTTGTGTATCGACGGCGAGGTCGACCGCGACCGTATCGGCCGGCAGCGTGATGGTTTCGTCGATACGCTCGCCGGTCGCCGTGTAATGCTCGATGGCCGGCGCGCGATCGTTGCGCGTGCCGCTCAGCACCCATAGCGTGCCGTCGGGCGCGAGTGCGAGACGTCCAGGCTCGTGCACGCTCCACGTCGCCTTCTGCTGCATCGACTCGGCATCGTAGACTTCGACCCGATTGCGCGCGGTGTTGGCCGCGAACAGCGTCGTGTCGTTCGCGGCGAGTCCGCCAATCTCCGCGTTCGTGCCGGTCGGCACTTCGTTCATCATCAGAAAGCCGGCCGCTAGCTGCGCATGCGGGTCCGCGTTTTTGGCGGCGGGCTGAAACGGCGCCACGCGCTTCGGCTCGCCGATCAGGCGCCGCGAAATGCCGAACCACTGCTTGCCCTTGTCCGGCCAGACGCCCGGCTCGACCAGGTGCCCCTTCTCATTGCCGACCGCGATCGCGACGAACGCATATTTGCGGTTGACCGCGATCGCATTGCCGCCGGCGTTGCCCCAGCCATGTGTGCCGCCCGCGAAGCCGAGCATCTTGCCGTCCTGATAGACGCTCGCTTCGGCGCCGCTTTCATCCCACGGCGAGTTCGTATAGACCTTGCCGTCCGGCGTGACCGCAATCGCGGTGATATTGATCTGCGTCCATGTGCCATCGCCGAAGCCGAAGCTGTTGCCGATCCATGAGGTCTTCGCGTTCAACGTGGTTTCCGCGCAAGCCGGCACACCGGCCGTTGCGGCGACGACGCCGGCAGCGCAGGCTGTCAGGGCGCACCAGCTTTTGAACGTGATATGGCGCAAGGCGGAACCTCCAGTCGATGTCCGGTCAACGCGATGCACGCGGACCCGCGCCCGCTCGGGGCGAAATTCAGTGATGTGGTAAAGCGAAACGAAGCGCAACCGATTGAAGCGCGGCGCCTGAAGGCAGCCGTCCGCACGGCTAAGTTACGCGGAAAAAACGCAGCGACGAAAATAGAAAATAATTCAAAAATATTCGTTCACTTATACGTCGCAAAAGAAATCAATTAAAAATAGATAAAAGTGGAAGCCGCGCCGTCGCGCGTGCGTCTGTCGCGGCGATCCTCCGGTCATACTGATGTGGGATCACGCAGTGCGCATTTATTACGGATTGCCCGCTACTCACCAGATAACCATATAAATCCTTCTGGAATGGCCAAAGAAATACCCTGTTTCAATCTGATTCAATTAGCCGACTCCAATGGATTTTTTCTCGATTTTCTTTTCCCTAGAATCGATTGCACTTCAGTTGCGACGCGAAGCGCGCGCCTGTTCGCCGGCTATCCGTTGCGAACCGCGCGGCCCTTCGCCCGGCCCATCCGCTTTACACCATGGACGGTTCATGACAGCCAGCGCATTGCCCCTCGCGCCCTCCCATTCCCGCATCGTGCAACTCGACGGTCTGCGCGCGATCGCCGTGCTCGCGGTGTTCGCGCAGCACGCGTTGAAAGCGCCGCTATGGATGGGCGTCGATCTGTTCTTCGTTTTGAGCGGCTTTCTGATCAGCGGCATCCTGCTCGATCGCAAGTCGCGTCAGCAGTCGTATTTCAGCTATTTCTATGCACGGCGCGCGCGCCGCATCCTGCCGCCGTACCTGCTGCTGATGGCCGTGTCGTCGCTGCTGTTCGGCCTCGCGTGGGCACAGCACTGGTACTGGTACACGTTCTTCGCGACCAATATCGGCGATGCGCTCAATCAAAGCGGTCACGAAAGCCTCAACGTGCTGTGGTCGCTCGCGGTCGAAGAGCAGTTCTATATCTTCTGGCCGTTCGTGATCCTGCTCGTACCCGAGCGCCTGCTCGGCGGTGTGGCGGCGGCGCTGATCGTACTGGCGCCGCTGCTGCGCGCGCTCGCGACGCCGTGGTTCGATTCGTTCTGGCCGATCTACTACCTGACGCCGTTCCGCATGGATCTGCTCGCGGCCGGCGCGCTGCTCGCGGTGGCCGTGCGGCGTGATCGCAATGCGCTCGAACCGTACAAGGGACTCGCGGTGCTCGGCGCGCTGGCCGCGCTCGCGGTGCTGGCATGGCTGCATCTGCACTTCCCGCGTTTTCGCGCGGCGAATACGCCGTTGTCGAATGCGGGGCTCTATAGCGTGTCGCTGGTGCTGTGTACGTCGATCGTGGTGATCGCGCTGCAGAGCAAGGGCATCGTCAAGCGGCTGTTGTGCAATCCCGCGCTCGTTTATATCGGCACCATCAGCTACACGATCTATCTGATCCACCTGAGCGTGCTGTACTTGGTGTGGCCGCTGCATTTGAATCGCTATCTGAGCGCCGCGATCGCGCTTGCGATCACGCTCGTCTACGCGAGCATCACGTGGTTCGCATTCGAGAAGCGCCTGATTTTCGCCACACGCGGCACGAAAGCGACGGTCAGCGGCGGCGCCAGCGTCGCGCGGCAAGCACCGCAAAGCCGCGCATGAACCGCGTGGCCGTTGCCGCTGCCCGCGTGCTGGGCGTCGTGTCGGCGCTGACGTTGTTCGCGCCGGCAACGAGCGCGACCGCGGACGAGCCGCCAACGTCATCGCCGACGCAACTGCTGATCGACGCCTACGGCGATTCGACCACGCTCGGCATCACCTGTGGCGACGGCCACTGCGGCCCGCAAGCGCGCAACGCCGTCACCTATCTGCAGCAGGCGTTGCAGGCGCATGACGGCGAGCGCGTGCGCGTCACGAACTACGGTGTCGGCGGCACGATGGCCTCGCAGTTGCGCGACGGCACCGGCAATCGTCGTGCGGGACCGGCGGCGGGCCTGTCGTGGCGCGAACGTCTCGCCGTCTCGCCCGCGCGGCTCGTGCTGATCAACTATGGCATCAACGAAGTGATGCAGAACCAGACGCCCGAGCAGTTCTATTCGGCCGAAACATCGCTCGTGCAAACCGCGCGAGCGCTCGGCAAGCAGCCTGTTTTGCAAACCTCGAACCCGATGCCCGATAACCGGCTCAACGCGAAGCTGGCGACGATGGTCGCGATCACGCGACGCGTGGCCGCCGAACAGCAGGTGCCGCTCGTCGATCAATACGCGTATGTGAGCAGCCTGCCCGACTGGAAGTCGCTGATGTCGGACGGCGCGCATCCGAAACCGGAGTTGTACCGGCTGAAGGCTGAACAGGATTATCGGGTCGTCGAGCCGTTGGTGCGGCGACTGCTGGACGAAACACATTGACCCCCACTTTTACGCGCGAACCGTTCTTTTTCATTCACACACTAGAAGGCAAGCTATGAGCCAACCACGCAAAGCGATCATCACCGGCGTATCCGGACAGGACGGCGCCTATCTGACCAAGCTGCTGCTCGACAAGGGCTATCACGTGACCGGCACCTACCGGCGCACGAGTTCTGTCAACTTCTGGCGCATGCGTGAGCTTGGCGTGCTCGATCATCCGAATCTGCGTCTGGTCGAACACGACCTCACCGACCTCGGCTCGACGCTGCGTCTGCTCGACGGCACCCAGGCCGACGAGCTGTACAACCTCGCCGCGCAGAGCTTCGTCGGCGTGTCGTTCGACCAGCCGGTGACCACCGCCGAAGTGACCGGCGTCGGCGCGCTGAATCTGCTCGAAGGGCTGCGTATCCTGAGCCCGAAGACGCGCTTCTACCAGGCGTCGACCTCCGAGATGTTCGGCCTCGTGCAGGCGGTGCCGCAACGCGAAAGCACGCCGTTCTATCCGCGCAGCCCGTATGGCGTCGCGAAGCTGTTTGCACACTGGTCGACGATCAACTTTCGCGAGTCGTACAACCTGTTCGCGAGCAGCGGCATCCTGTTCAATCACGAATCGCCGCTACGTGGCCGCGAATTCGTCACGCGCAAGATCACCGACACGGTCGCGAAGATCAAGCTCGGCAAGCAGGACGTGCTCGAACTCGGCAACCTGAGCGCGCAGCGCGACTGGGGCTTCGCGCTCGAATACGTCGAGGGCATGTGGCGCATGTTGCAGGCCGACGCGCCCGATACCTTCGTGCTCGCGACCGGCCGCACCGAAACGGTTCGCGATTTCGTACGCATGGCGTTCGCGGCGGCCGGCTTCCAGCTGGAATGGTCGGGCAAGGATGAGCGCGAGACCGGCATCGATGTCGCGACCGGCAAGACGCTGGTGCGAGTGAACCCGAAGTTCTATCGCCCCGCCGAAGTGGACCTGCTGATCGGCTGCGCGGACAAGGCGCGCGACACGCTCGGCTGGCAACCGCAAACCTCGCTCGAACAGCTGTGCCAGATGATGGTGCAGGCGGACATCGCGCGCAACGAGCACCACGAGACGTTCTAACACGGTATCCGTGTGCGGCGGTGTTCGCCGCACACTATCCCGTCAACCCGCCAATTTGCGGAACGTCTCCAACACAGCATCGCCCTTGAACGGCTTGACGATCCAGCCCTTCACGCCGGCGGCCTTGCCGCGTTCCTTCATCGCGGGGCTGCTTTCGGTCGTCAGCATGATCACGTTGACGGTCTTGTTCGCGAGTTCGCCGCGGATTTTCTCGACCATCGTCAGGCCGTCCATGTTCGGCATGTTCACGTCGCTGACGATCAGGCGGATGTTCGAATCCGTCTTCAGCTTCGTAAGACCATCCTTGCCGTCGATGGCGGTCGCGACGTCCAGACCGTTTTTCGCCAGAAAGCCCGCGACTTCATCGCGTACCGTACTCGAATCGTCCACCACTAGAATCTTTGCCATAGCCATTCCCTTGCGTCACCGACGCGTTGTATCAAAACAGATCCAGTTCGCCGGACTCGACGAGATCGTCGACATCCACCGTGTTTTCAGAGAAATCTTCGGGGGACCAGCTGAGGTTGAAAACGAAACGCTGGTCGATCGACACCGACTGTCCGCTCGCCACGTCGCTCAATCGGTATTGAAACCGCAACTGCGGATTGTCCGAGCCGAACGAGATGTAGCGGTGCTTGTGATTGACGAGCAGAGGCACCTGCACCTGGCTCGCTTCGCGAGCGCTCCGCGCAGCGAGGAACCGGTCCTTGAACGCCCCCCAGATCAGATTCGTCAATTCGCCGAGCACGTTGTTCAGATCGCGAAAGCCCGCTTGCGTCCTGCTCATGCCGGCCTCGCGTGCGGCGCGATCGCGCTCGATCATGCCGAGCAGCGGCTCCTCTTCGGCCTGCATCAACATATAGCCGCGACACCAGGTGCCTTCGAGCGGGATCAGGCTGAACACCTCGCCGAAGATGATGCGATCGCGCACGACACTGGGCGTGTCGCGTTGCACGGTGACGCCGTCGAACGGCGTGGCGAGCCGTGCTTCCGTGATCTCCGCGATACCGCGCACGAGCGCATTCGGGAAGTCGAGGCTGAAGATGTATTGATCGACGGCTTCACGCAGCGCCGTCAGATCGGCCGCATGGAAGTGCGCGCATGCCGCGTTCTTCAACGGCTTCGGAAGCCGTTCAAGCGGCGCGTCGCCGCTCGAACGCAGGATCACCGGCAGTTCGGGGCGCAAGGTACTGATTCGGGCCGCGGTCGTTGCCGCCTGTTCGACCGATCCACCGTAGTTATCCGCCAGCAGAACGCCGCCTAGATCGATATTCGTGGCCAGGACCGAGCCGAGGCGGCTGCTGTCGCGCACCTTCAGCGCTATCAGATTGTGCTCGTCGAAAAAGAGCTTCAGCGCTTGCGCGTGTGCCGGACAGTCGTCGAGCACGAGCACCTTGCTGACGGGCTTGCTGGTATTCATCGTGTTTCAGTCTGCGAATGCAGTGTTGCTAGAAAAGTTCGAGTTCGCCTTCGGCCTCGTCGGCCGTCGCGAGTTCAGCCTTGAAATCGAGTGGCGCCTGCGCGCATACGCATAACGTCACGCCCAGCCGGGCCGCAGCGCCGATCGTCAGTTCGTACGCCCACACGTGATCGGGCCGCAACTCGTCCAGATACTCGATACAGCTGCTGTTCAATTCATACGGCGTCGACATGCCGAGATCGGGGAAATGCTCGACCAGCTGCTGGTTCATGTAGCCGCAGCACAGATTGCCGAGTTCCATCAGCGTTTCCGACAGCGAACGCGTCGTGTCGCCGCTGGCGTAGTACGCGCGCGTCGCTTCGTCCTTGCTGAAATGCAGCACGAACAGCAAACGAAAACCGATCGACGAGATCGTCAGCGCCATCGCGCAAGGTCCGGGCGGATGATCGCGATCCCACCTCGGCACCGCGCTGATCTCGCACGCATCACCCGGCGTCGCGGGCAATCTCGCGCGAGCCGCGTGACAGAAGATGTCCTCGATGCTTTGCAACGCCTGATCGGTAATCACGCTGCGGCCTGCTCTAGCCTGGATTGAAACTGGGTCGCCAGCGCTTCGACGCCGCCGAGCGACGCCGTGATCATCTTGCCGCCGGCCTGGATGTCCTGGAACGTCGCCGCGGTCGTCAGGTCGTTGCGATGCAGGCTCTCCTGATAGCTCTTCGACAGTTCCTGCGAGCGTGACGCGAGCGAGCGCACTTCGCCCGCGACGATCGAAAAGCCGCGACCCGCGGTGCCGGCGCGTGCCGCTTCGATCGACGCATTCAGCGAAACGATCAGCACGTGCTGCACGATCGACGACAACTCCTGGTTCTTCTTGTGCATGTCACGGTTCTGCGACATCAGCGAAATCATCTGCTCGTGCCAACGCTCGAACGTGATCGTCAGCGTCTTCAGACGGGCGGCCTCGTGCGCGATCCGAGTCGCATGCTGCAGCCATTCGTTGCTGCGCGCGCTCGCGGCGTCGAGGCTCGCCTGCAATGATTCGCGATCCTGCTCGCGCTGTTCGGCCTGTGCGCGCAGATCGGCGAGCATCGCCTCCAGGGCGGCACGCTCGCCGTTCGCCTGCTCACCGACCTTGAAAGCCACGTCGAGTTGCTGCTCGAGGGCCTGCCGCGCGAGCGTGTCGACACGCTGCGCTTGCGCACCGGCGCGAAGCTTCCGACGATAAAAGATTCCCGTCGCGAGCGCGCAGACGATACCGCCAACGCCTGCGGCCAAAAGATAACTTTCAAGCACAACCTGCTCCCATCGCTTCGTTCAATCGGTCAGGCCGTTAGCCTGCCACCGCATCCGTGTCACGCTCGCGCGCTGCATCGACGGACGCATCGAGACTGTCCACCGCCCAGTCCTCGGGGAACGACACGACGGTCTGAAAGCGGCGATAGTCCGCGCCGCGACGATCGTCGGTGAAACGCAATTCGATGCGGCCATGCTCACGCCGCACCAAATCGCGCACCGCGTCCATGCCGACGCCGCGGCCCGAAATCTCGCTGACGCTCTGCGCGGTCGAAAAGCCTGAACGGAAGATCAGCTCGGCGATCGCTTCATCGCTGAGTGCGGCATCGGCGTCGATCCAGCCGCGTTCGATCGCCGCCGCACGGATCTTCGCGAGTGCGAGACCGCGGCCGTCGTCGCTGATGGTGATCTGCAGCGCGTGATGGTCGACACCCACTTCAAGCTCGATGACGCCGGCCGCGTTCTTGCCATTCGCGATACGCTCGGCGGCAGGCTCGATGCCGTGGTCGACCGAATTGCGCAGCAGGTGCGTGAACACATTGCGCAACGTATCGCTGACCTCGCTGCGCACGCGGTAGCCGTTGTTGTCGATGCTGACGACCGGCGCTTCCTTGCCGAGCTCGGCCGCCAGCGACGGCAGCGATTCGAGCACGCCCGCGAGCGCTTCGTAGATCGATTCGGTGCCCAACAGACGCAGCTCGCGCTGCAACGATTCGCGCATCGACACGAGTGCGTCACGGTCGGCCGGATCGGCGCTTTCGAGCAGGTCCAGCTGCTTCTGGATCAACTCGCGATCGACCATCAGGTAGCGATCGACCGCGCCGTTCTGGCCCGGTCCCTTGCGGCCGAGGCTCACTTCGTTGAGCGTCGCATAGGTTTCGAGCGCGGCCTTCACGCGCTGCAGATCGTCGATCAGAAGCTGCTGGTCCCACGCTTCGCCGCCGTCCGCGCGGCGCAACGCGTCGTACCGCTGTTCGGTTTCGTGGACGACACCGGTCAGATGCTGAAGGCTGTAGGTGCGCGCATTGCCCTTGACGGTGTGCATGTTGCGGAACAGCTCGGCGACGGCCTCGTGGCTCGGCTCATGATGCTGACGAATGATCCGCTCGTTCTCGCTGATGAAGCCCGTCGCGCTTTCGACGAAGTGATGGAACTTCTCCTGGCTCACCGCGAGAATCTCGCCGATCATCTCCAGCCGTCGCTTCTGTTCGCCGGCCTCGGCGGCGAGCGCGCGCAGTTCGGTCACGTCGCGCACGCACAGCATCAAACGCTGCACGACGTCGTGTTCGTCGGTGATGGCCGACCAGCTCAGGTCGAGCGTCTTCACGCGGCCATCGGCCATCGGCCTGGCGATCTCGTTGACGAGCAGGTGTTGATTGAACTCGAAGTTCATGCTGTCTTCACCGATACATGCGTGCAGCGCCGCTTCGATCTGCGCGAGCTCATCGCTGTTGATACCGGTGCCGCCGAACACGAGATCGAGCAACGGACGGCTCGCAATCTCGCGGGTCTCGAAGATCGCCTCGAGATACGCAGAGTACTCGGGATGCACGACCACGCCTTCGACCACCGTCAGGATCCCCTGCTGCATGTTTTGCAGCATCGCCTGGATGTCGGCGGTCTTCTGCTTCAACTGCAGCGAGCTTTGCTGGATCTTCTCGATCATGCCGTTGAACGCGACGATCGAATGACCGATCTCGTCCATGCGGCCGACCGGCACGCGGCGCGTGAAGTCCTGGCTTGCCGCGATCTCGCTCATCTCCACCTGCATGTGGCTCAGTGGCCGGGTGATCTGGCGATACAGCAGCGCGCTAATCAGCAGCAGCACGACGATGGCCGCGCCGGTCGCGGCGCCGATCGCCGTCGTGGTGGTGGCGAGCGCGCTGTTCAGGTCGTCGATCGCGGCGTCTTTCTGGCGGTTCTTTTCGATTCGCAGCGTCTCGACGATGCCTTCGAGTTCATCGCGGTATTGCGCGACGTTCGCGAACAGATATGCCTGCGCCAGTTCGTTCTTGCCGTCGGCCTTCATCTTCGCGGTGTCGTTGACCGCGTTGAAATAGTTCGCGAGGCTGTCGCGCGCCTGGCTCACGAGCCCGCTTTGGGCCTGACCTTGCGCGGCCTTCGCCTGCACGTCGAGCGCCGCGTGCAGCGACGCTTCCTTGCTCTTCAGCAGGTCTCGGGCCTGCGAGACCATGTTCTCGTCAGGCGCATAGACGAGCGTCATCATCGCGAGCTGCACGTCCTTGAGCTGCGACACGAGGTCGGCCGACGCGAGCGCGCTCGGCACGACGCCCTGGGTGACCTGCCTGACGTTGGCGGCGCTGTTGCGAGTCTGAAGCACAGCGTATCCACCAATGGCGGATAACGCGACGAGCATCAGAATGACGAGTAGCGTGATGCGGTGACGGATGGTCATCTGAGAATCCCCGAGGTCTGAAAATACAAGGTCCACGCTTTGGGCGGGACGCCCGTGTGTTTTTGTACTTTCGGGCGCGGGGATTATCGTCGCGGATGTGTGACGTCAACGTGACGAAGTCGACGCCGGACCACACGTTTTAGCGTTTCGAAAAATAAGGTCGAAAGATTCGTGAATAAGGGCTGATCCGGGCTCAAGTTCGCAAAAAAAATGCCGTTATTGAGGGCCATTTTTTTCGTTAGCCCACTGCGCTTCAATGCAGTGCGTCTCCCGCGATCGCTTCGGCATACACCGCCGCGACCCGTTTCGCGATCACCGCGTTATCGAAGTGCTCGCGCGCATAGCGGCGGCATGCATCCTCATCGGGCAGCTTTAGCGTGCCGTCAAACGCGCCGGCGAGACCCGCGGCGATCGCCGCTGCACCGGTCTCCGGCAACACCAGATCCGGCGACAAGCCCGCCACCGCCTCAGGCAATCCGCCGACCGGCGTCACCAGCACCGGCGTGCCCGACGCAAGCGATTCAACCGTGATGAGCCCGAAGCCTTCCAGCGCGACCGTCGGCACGACGCTGAGATTGGCCGCGCGATACAGCGCCGCGAGATGCTGGTCGGGCACGAAGCCGAGCAGCTTCACGTTGTGTTCGAGCCCCGCGTCGTCGATGCGCGCCTGAAGCTCGCTTTCGAGCCGCCCCTTGCCCGCGATCAGCAGCAGCACGTCGGGCGCGCTGCGTTTCACCAGCTTCACCGCATCGATCAGATCTTCGAGACCCATGCGCCGCACCAGCCGTCGCACTGCCAGCACGATCGGCCGATCCTGCGGCAATTGCAGACGCAGACGCGCTTCGGCCTGCGTGATCGGCAGATTGAACTGCTCGACATCGACGCAGCCCGGCACCACGCGCACGCGCTCCGGCGAGATGCCGTAGCGCGTCGTCAGGATCTTGCCGAATGCGTCGGACAGTACGATCAGCCGTGACGAACGCGCGTACACCGACTGCTCCAGATAACGCTTCGCGCGCTGGCCGAGCGAATCGGCGCCTTCGACGTGGCTCTCGTCGGCCCACGGCCCCTGAAAATGCGACACCTGCGGAATGCCGCGCGTCACGTCGAGGCCCGGAAACGTATAGAGCGCGAAGTGCGAGGAAATCACGTCGGGCCGCGACCTGCGGATCTCGTGGCGCAACGCGCGGCGTGCCGCCATCAGCCGCAACGGCAGCGATTGCGCGGCGGAGCCGAAGCCGTTGATCGCGCCACCGGTATCGGCCGCGACTTTCGGCGAGCCGGCGACGACGCCGCGCACCGCGACGCCCGCGCCCGGCAGCGCGCCGACCAGCGAGTAGTACATGCGGTCGAGGCCGCCCGCGCGTTCGGGAAACCAGTGCATCCCGATCTGCAGTGATTTGATTGAGCCAGTCGTCATGATGGTGTGCCCCTGTGTGTTGCTTGCGGTGAGTTGCTATGTCGTTGCGTGGATTGTGCGGCTCGCGCGTTCATTCCACGCTCTTGCGTCCGGCGAGATGGTTCAGCGTCAGCGCATCGTTCTGCGCAACAACCGTCGCTTCGGTCTTACTGCGCCGGCGGTTTTCCTGCTGTCCGGCGAGCTGCCGGTACAGCGCGATGTATTGCGCGGCCATGCGCGCCCAGCCGAAGCCGGTTGCGAGCTCGCTCGCGGCCTGGCCCATCGCGCGGCGCGCGGTGTCGTCGCCGGCGAGTTGCGCGACCGCGCGAGCGAGAGCCTGCGGGTCGTCCGGATCGTCGAGCACGATGCCGCACTCGGGCGTGATGATCTCGGCGCCGCCCGCGGTGCGCGCTGTAACGACCGGCAGGCCCGCCGCCATCGCTTCGAGCAGCGACAGGCTCATCGCCTCGTAGCGCGACGGAAACACGAACGCATCGACCGAATGCATCAGTACCGGCATCTCCTTCACGAGCCCGAGAAAATGCACGCGATGCGCGATGCCGAGCGCCTTCGCCTGCTCCGGATACGGGCTGCCCGGCAGAAAGCCGGCCACCGCGATCTGCACGTGCTCGGGCAGATGCTTCAACGCGGCGAGCACGGTGCCGAGATTCTTGCGCGGGGTGCGCAGATCGCCGACGAACAGCAGCAGGAACGCATCGTCCGGTAACCGAAACTTCGCGCGATCGCCGCTCGCCGCCGCGAAGCCCTGCGTGTCGACGCCGTTGTAGATCACGTCCACGCGATTGCGCGGCGTGAGGCCGATCGCGCGGATTTCGTCGGCGACCTTCTGCGACACCGCGGTGATCACCTTCGAGCGCCGGTACGCCCAGCGTTCGAGCAGCGCATTGCAGCGCGTATAGACCGACTGGTACGCCGACCACACGCCCTTCGTCAAACCGAACGGGTAGTACTTGCTCGCGAACCAGCCGCTATGCACGAAATGCGAGGTGTTGACGTCGGCGCGCATCCACGTGATGAAGCCGTTTACGTGCAGCACGTCGTAGTCGCGACGATGCGCGCGCAGCCATAGCGCGCTCTTCAGCGCGAACACCTGCTGGCGCAGAAGATTAGTCGGCCACCAGCGGCCTATCTTCACCGGCGCCCAGCGCACGTTCGGATGCGCGAGCAGCTCGGGCGCCACGTGCGACGCGACCAGCGTCACACGGATGTTCTCGTCGAGCGCCGCGCGCGCGATCTCGTGATTGACGCGCCCCTGGCCGTCGTTATGACGCACTACGTGCGTGACTATGGCGACTCTCAATCCGTGCCTCCGTGGAGAAATAGCGTGCGTGCGCGGTTCATTTTTTCGTAGTGAACCGCGGAAAGAATCGAAAAAGCGCTCATGAAGAGCAGCAGGCCGCCGGTGCCGACCAGCGAGTTCGTGAACACGAGCATCGCGAAGGTCGCAAGACACAGGCTCAGGCACGCGGAGACGAACTTGTCGTCGCGCAGCCTGAACGACGCGAGCACCGCGCGCGTCAGCAGCCACACGATGCCGGACATGTACAGCAAAGTGCCGGGCCAGCCGAGCACGAACGGAATGTTCATCACGCCACTGTCGAAGTTGCCGTACTGGCCGAGCTGGCCGCCGTCGTTGGAGAGCTTCGTCGAGGTGCCGGTCGCGCCCATGCCCTCGCCCGACACGTCGGTAAACGCGGTCTTCGCGAAGCTCGCGTAGAACTCGTTGCGGGCCGCGTAGCTCTGGTCGTCGTGCAGATTGACGATCGTGTTCAGGCGCGCCTGCATCCGTTCGGCCACCGGGCCGACCGCCAGCAGCGGCACGCAGAAGCCGGCGAGCAGCACCGCGCTCGCGACGATGCGCACGCGCACCTTGTTGTTCGACTTCACCAGCTGGATCAGGAGCGCGATGACCCAGCCGCCCCACGTCGAGCGCACGAGGCTCAACGCGAACGAGAAGAAGCCGAGCCCGGCGGCGATCCAGCGCACGCGATGCTGCGCGGCCATCACGAAGACCATCGCGCCCATCATCGCGAACGCGAACGGGCCCGACGAATTCATCGTGCTGAACACGCGCACGCCCATCGGCACCGGGTCGCCCTGCGAGTTCATCTGCGAGCCGAGCATCCACAGCACGTCCCATGGCGGCATGATGAAGAACTGGATCAGGCCGTAGCCGCCCATCACCAGCATGCCCCAGATGAACGTGTTGATGATCGTGTCGCGGTACTGCGGATACTGGCGCGTGTGCGCCATGATGTGAAAGCCGATCAGGATCGGATAGAGCCAGTTCGCGAGGTCGTAGGTAGCCGCGAGCGGCCCGCTCGACATCACGCCGATCAGGAACGCGTAGACGAGGCCGAGCAGGATCAGCAGCACTGGCAAACCACGGCGCTGCGCGAGCAGCCGGTAGTAGCGCAGCAGCGACAGGGCGCTGATCATCGTCACGGCGAGCGGCGCGACCTGGATGAGGCTGGTCGGCGTGAACGCGCCCTTCGACCAGTCGGCGAGACGCCGCACTTCGGGGCTTAGAAACCACAGCCACCACATGAAGCCGATATAGCGCGCCGGGCTCTTGAAGTAGAGCCACAGGCCCGTCACGATCGCGAGCACCGGAAACGCGAGCGTGAGCACCGTGCCCTGATGCGCGACGATCAGCACCGCGGTGATCAGCCACAGCAGCAACGGCGGCAGCCATTCTCGCCTTGCGCCGGACAGCAACCCGCTCGCATTGGTTTGCCCGGCACCAGCGTTGACCGCGCCGGTCGGCGGCAATGGATTCGCGCGCGGAATCGTCGACATCGCTCAGAGGCCTCCGCGCGATTCGCGCGCGGGTGCGGCGCGTTGATCGTGTCTGGCCGCGGCCGCATGCGCGCTCGCCGGCCCGCGCGCGCTCAGCATCTCGCGCGTGATCCGTACGTGCTGCATCGCGTAGTGCTCGGTGGTCAGATCGCGCGCGAGCAGACCGGCTGCCGCTGCCTGCGCCTGGCGCAGCGCCTCGGCGGGCTCGGCGGCGAGCCGCTCGACCGCGGCGCGCAGCGCCTCAGGATTGAATGGCGGCACGTAGGCGGCTTCGTCGGCGGGAAAATAATCGCGCAGCGCGCCGACGTCGGTCGCGACCATCGGCTTGCCGACCGCCGCCGCTTCGAGCATCACGGTGATGCCCGACGCGTGCGAGTTCGGCCGCAACGGCACGACGATCACGTCGGCCCAGTCGTACAGCTCGTGCTGCTTCTTGATGCCCGAGAACAACGCGATTTCGACGTTCGACGCGCGCAGCGACGCGGGAATCCGCCGCCGTGTCGCGAGCTTGACCGTGTAGCGCGGATCGTTGCCGAACGCCTTGATCAGCGTCTCCCAGTCACGATCGCGATCGTTGCCGATCGCCGCGATGCGCAGCGGCGTGCGCGGCGCCCACTGCGTCGGCGCATTGACCGGGAAGTCGCGCGTGTTCAGGCCATACAGCAGCGGCGTCGCGTCGCGGTGGAAGTAGTCCTGGCACAGCTCGGCGTTTGCGCTCGCGAGCGTGGTCAACCGGTCCGCGCGAGTCATCAGCTTGCGATACAGCCAGCTGCGCACGATGCCGTACGACGGCCACTTATCGAGCAGCCACACGCTTTGCGCGAGCAGCAGCGGCGACCCGCCGGGGCCCGCCTTGCGGCCGCACAGCAGCAGCATCAGCGCGGCGGACAGCCACTCCTGCTCGGTATGCGTCCAGATCACATCCGAGCGCAGCATCTCCGTGCGATTGCGCCACGTATGGATGAAATCGAAACCGAGCGCGGCCTTCAGCGCGCGCCGCACGAGCCGCACAGGCCGGCTTTCGCGCGCATCTTGCGAATAGGTCAGCTCGAATGCTTCGGACTCCGCGTGGTGATAACCGTACAGGCAGCCGATGTCGTCGCCCTTGCGATAAAAGCGCGGATCGGCGCCGTAGAACAGATGAACGTGAACCTTGGTACTCATGCGGACACTCCGCTCTTCGACAGCGCGCGCCGCGCCTCATGGGCGCCCGCGCGTACCTCGCGCCAGCGCGACAGCTGCAACTGCGCCTGTTTCGACAGCAGCGCGAGCGCCGCATGCGTGAGGCCCGGATAAAGCCGTGTGCCGACCAGCGTCCACCACCACCACGCGGCTTCGCGGCGCAGCGGCGGCAACTGGTCGCGCAGGATCAGATGGAAGTTGAACGCGGCGTTGCGCAGCGCGGCCATCGTCTGCGCGTCGCGTTTGTCGTCGTCGAAACGCTCGGCGGGGAAATGATCGACGGCGACCTGCGGGTCGTAGACGAGCTTCCAGCCCGCGTTTTTCACCGCGAGACTGAACGCCATGTCGTTGTGCACCTGCGCGCCCGCGCCGCGCAAACGCGCGTCGAAGCGGATCGTGCGCACCGCGTCGCGCCGGTAGCTCATGTTGGCGCCCTTCAGGATGTCGACTTCGCGCGCGGCACCGACCCCCAGGTGATGATTGCCGATGATCTTGCCGTGCGCGGTCACCTTGCCGACCAGCGGCCGCTCGCCGTCGAGCACGCGGCCTTTCTCGTGCACCCAGTCGCGCCCGCCCAAGGCGCCCAGGCGCGCATCGGCTTCGAACGCGGCGGCGATGCGCTCGACCCAGTCGCGGCGCGGCGCGGCGTCGTCGTCGGTGATCGCGATCACGTCCCCGCTGGCGGCATCGAGCCCGCGATTGAGCGCCGCGACCTGGCCGGGTATATCCACCGGTGCGATCACCAGCGGCAGGCGGCCGGCTGTGGACGGATTGCGCAGGCACGCATGGGTCGCGTCGTCGTCGACGCGTGCGACCACGATCACTTCGTCGGGCGCGCGCGATTGCCGCTCGAGCGCCGCGAGGCAGCGCGCGAGATCGGCCGGGCGGCGATAAGTCGGTACCAGTACCGTCAGTTTCATCGTGATGTCCTCGGTTCCTGTTGTGCAGAAGTCGGCGCTTGATTCCGGTGCGCGCCTCACGTGCTCAGGTATTCCTGGGTCGCCGCGTAGCCGCGGTCGTAGCCGACCCGCGAGCGCGCCGGCATGCCGTTGAAGATGCCGCCCTGCACGTGCACGCCCGCCGCGCGCAGGCGTTTCAGCGCATCGGCCAGCTCGATCTCGCTGTGCATGCCCGAGCGCATCACGAAGAACGTCGAGCCCGCATACGCGCCGATGATCGATGCATCGGTCACCGCGAGCACCGGCGGCGTGTCGATCAGGATCACGTCGTAGCGCTTCGCGAGGCCGTCGAGGTATTGCGGCAGACGCGGCGACATCAGCAGCTCGGACGGATTCGGCGGACGGCGGCCGCACGAAATGAAGCTCAGGCCCTCGACGTTCGACGGGCGAATCGCCTCTTCGAGCGAGATCTGCCCGCTCAGCAATTCGGACAGGCCGTTCTCCTGCACGCCGCCGACCTGACGTTCGAGCGCGCCGCGCCGCATGTCGCCGTCGATCAGCAGCACGCGCTTGCCCGAATGCGCGAGCAACATCGCGAGGTTCACGCTGAGGAAGCTCTTGCCGACGCCGGCCATCGGACCCGTCAGCATCACGATGCGGTTGCGCGCGTCCATCAGCGTGAACTGCATCGCGGTGCGCAGGCTGCGCAGACTTTCGATCGTCACGTCCTTCGGCCGCGCATTCGCGAGCACCGGACGGAGGCGTTCGCCGCCGCGCGCGTAGCTGTTTTCGAGCTGCACCTGCTCGGCGCTTTGCGGCACGAGGCCGAACACCGGCAGATGGAACGCGCGCTCGACGTGATCGGGGTCGTCGATGCCCTTGAACAGATTGCGGCGCAGGAACACGAAACCGGTGCCCGCGATCAGCCCGAGAATCACCGCCGCCGACATGATCAGCATCTTCTTCGGCTTGACCGGCGCACCGGGGCGCAGCGCCGCGTCGACGATATGCACGTTGCCGCCCGTGCCCGCCTTCTGCACGGACAGTTCCTGCACGCGATTGAGCAGCAGCACGTAGATGTCTTCGGCGACCTTGGCGTCGCGCTGCAACTGCACGGCCTTTACTTCGGTGGCGGGCAGATCGCGGAAACGGTCCGCGTATTTGGTGCGCTGCGCCTGCAGCTCGGCCATCTGCTGACGCGCGGCGACGAGCGTCGGATGGTCGTCGCCGTAGCGCTCGGCGAGCTGCGTCATTTGCAGACGCAACGCGGCGATCTGCTGCTCGTACTGCACGCTGCCTTCGAGGTAGACCTTCGCCTCTTCGCTCGCGTTGATCGAGCCGGACTGACGTTGATAGGCGGTCAGCGCGGCTTCCGCGCGTTCGAGGTCGGCCTTCAGGCGCGGCTCCTCGCTCTTCAGGAAGTCGAGCATCTTGCTCGCGTCGGCCTGCTTGTTCGACACGTGCTGCCGCAGATACGACTGCGCGAGCGCATTGGCGACCAGCGCCGCATGCTGGGGACTCTTGTCCTCCAGAGAGATCTGGATCACGCCGGTCTGCTTGCCCTGCTCCTGCACCGTGATCGCCGACTGGAACGCGGTGATCGCGTCGAGGTCGTTCGAGCGCACGATCGTGAACTCCTGCCCGGGGCGCGCGACCAGCTTGTTGACGACCATCGTCACGCCGCCGCCCTGCGCCTGCTGGCCGACCTCGCCGCGCAGCAGCAGCGAGCCGTTCGGCGCGAACAGCTCGTAGTGCTGCGCGTCGATCACGCGCAGCAGCAGCTTCTCGCCTTCGAGCGACGGCGTCACGTCGATCGAATCGACGTCGACGTTTTCACCGCCCCATGCGTATGACGTGAGCCCCAGCCACGCGCGCGCGGGCTGGCCCGGCGTCGCGAGGCGCGCGGCGATGTTGCCGAGCAGCGGGATCGTCTTCGGCGTCACGCTGAAGTTCAGCTTCAGCTGCTGCACGACCGGGGCGACCACGCCACGGCTCTTGATGATTTCGATCTCGGCGTCGGTCGGCAGCGAGGTCGAGCCGCTGGTGATCGCGGCGCCGGTCTGCGTTTGCGTGAGCGCCTGCGACAGGCTGTCGGACGGCTCGACGCGTACGTGCGCATCGGCCGAATAGGTCGGCTTGGCGAGGTAGCAGTACGCCACCGCCATCGTGACGATGACCGCGGTGATCGCGAGCAGCCACCAGATATCGTCGAGGATCACCTGCACCAGTTGTCCGAGGACGACGTCTTCTTCTTCGGTCTTGATCGGACCAGCCATGTGTGGAGAGAGTTGATTGCTCACTGTTCCATCCCGTGTCGTTGGCTTCGGCTTTCGCGTCAGCGGTACTTCTGCTTTCGTTGCGCGTCCCGCGCCGGCGTCTACAACAGCGGCGCGGGACGTTACAGCCGGAACGTTCAGCGCGTCAGCTGCTTCAGATAGAACAGCGTCTGCACGCTCGGCAGCACCTGCTGCAACACGCGGTTGAACGTGGTCGATGCGGCGGTGCCCACGTACACGACGTCGAGCGGCTGCAACTGGAACTGCGAAGACAGCATGATCGAGTCCGGCTGCGTCATGTCGAGGCGGAACACCTCGGGCGTGGTCGGATGCTCGCGCATGCCGCGCATCACGAAGATCTGGCGCGGATTGGCGTCGGTGTTGAGGATGCCGCCGCCCTGCGTGAGCGCATCGGCGATCGTCATGCGGCCGCGGATGATCGGCACCTGGATCGGCGTCTTCACTTCGCCCATCACGAAGATGCGGCTGTCGGTGCGGTCCGGCACGTTGACCACGTCGCCGTTCTGCAGCATCACGTCCTGGCTGGTGTCGCCCTGATCGAGCATGCGATCGGCGTTGAGCACGTAGAGCTTGTGGTTGCGCGTGAGGCGCACGCGCTGGATGTCGGCGTCCGGGTTGGTGCCGCCCGAGCGCGTGATCGCGTCGACCAGCGTCAGCGGCACGTCGCTGACCGCGAGCGGTCCCGGCTGCTTCACTTCGCCGGTGACCTGCACCTTCTGGCTGCGATACGACAGCACGCGCACGTCGACCTGCGGATTGCGGATATAAGGCACGAGGCGCGCGGCGAGCTGATCGCGCAGCTGGGTCGTGGTCTTGCCCGCGGCCTGAATGCGGCCGACGAACGGGAAAAAGATTGTGCCGTCGGCAGCGATGGTCTGGCCGTACGGATCGGCCTGGCCCGGCAACGCGGCCGTATACGGCTGCTGCAACGCGCCCGCGATCGTCTGCGTGGTGTTGCCGCCCGAGGACAAGGTGCTGCCCTGCGGCGTGGTCAGCTCGGGGTGATCCCACACGGTGATGCCGAGAATGTCCTGCGGCGCGAGGTGGTACACGTACAGCGACGGATCGGACAGCGCCGACGGCGGCAACGGCTCGGTTTTCGCGGCGGCGGCTTGCGCCTGCGCCATGATCAGCTTCGCGTCGATCAGATGGACCGGATACGTTTCGCTCGGCGCCTGATCGTTGTCCTTGAGCCGGGACGTGTCGAGATAATTGCCCGGTGCGGTCGCGCAGGCCGACAGAAAAGACGTCAGCAGAAGTGATACGGCGAGCTTCGTGCGCAAGCTCGCGAATGAGTTTTCGTTGCGGGGTTTCGTCAGCATATTTTTTTCAGCCATCCCATGACCAGATGTTCGATGAGCACGAGACTCTCCCTGTATTCGTCTTCCGCGCCGCCGTGCGGATCGGCGACGTCCGAATCGGCTTCCCACTTGCCGAGCGGATAGACCTTGCCGCGCGCGGACGGATCGAGCGCTTCGACCTTGCTCACCTGCGCGCGCTCGCTCACCAGCACGAGATCGGCCGCGCGCACGAGCGAGCGGTCCAGACGCCGCGCGTGATGGAGGCCGGCCGCGACGCCGCGCTCTTCGAGCAGGCGCCGCATCACCGGGTCCATGCCGTGACCGTTCACCGCGCGAATGCCCGCCGAATGAAACGCGATCGGCGCGGCGCCCGGGCGCGGCGCGCGCGCCTGACGCGCCTTGAACAGCATCTCCGCTGCGGGCGAGCGGCACACGTTGGCGTGGCACACGATCAGAACGTTGGCGAACATGGCGGATTTCCTCGCGCGGCGGCGGTCGCAATGGCCTCAGCGGCCGGAGGTTTCCGCGGCGGCGAGGTCCGCCGCATGTATCGCGCTGTTCGCGCCGACCCGTGCCGGCGCATTGCGC
This sequence comes from Paraburkholderia sp. EG304, assembly GCF_046543485.1. NCBI lineage: Bacteria > Pseudomonadati > Pseudomonadota > Betaproteobacteria > Burkholderiales > Burkholderiaceae > Paraburkholderia > Paraburkholderia sp. EG304. The sequence goes on from NZ_JBKGUA010000007.1 coordinate 57,954, forward strand.
AACGCATGCCGCCGGCCGATCGCGTGATACTCGATGCCGAGTTCGAGCAGCACGTCCGGCTCGTACAGATTGCGGCCGTCGAAAATCAGCGGCGTCTTCAGCATGCGCTTTAGCGCATCGAAATCAGGGCTCTTGAAGACTTTCCATTCGGTCAGGATCACGAGCGCATCGACGCCGCTCGCCGCTTCCATCTCCTCGTTCACGAACGACAGGCGCGCATGCTGCTGCGGCACGTCCTTCAGATCGAGCGCGAGCACCCGCTTCGCTTCGTCGATCGACACCGGGTCGTAAGCCTTCACGCGCGCGCCGCGGCGCAGCAGTTCGGCGATCAGCTCGCGGCTCGGCGCCGCGCGCATGTCGTCGGTGTTCGGCTTGAACGCGAGACCCCACACGCCGAACGTGCGGTCCGACAGATCCTCGCCGAGACGCGCAACGATCTTCTGCGCGAGGACCTGCTTCTGCGCGTCGTTGACCGCTTCCACCGCTTCGAGAATGCGCAGGTTCGCGTCGTGATCGGCGGCGGTACGGATCAGCGCCTGCACGTCCTTCGGAAAGCACGAGCCGCCATAGCCGCAACCCGCGTACAGGAAGTCGTAGCCGATCCGTGGATCGGAACCGATGCCGCGGCGCACCGCCTCGATATCGGCGCCGACGCGATCGGCCAGATTCGCGAGCTCGTTCATGTACGAGATGCGCGTCGCGAGCATCGCGTTGGCCGCGTACTTGGTGAACTCGGCGGAACGCACGTCCATATACAGCGTGCGCTCGCGATTGCGGTTGAACGGCGCATACAGGCGCTTCATCAGCTCGCGCGCCTTTTCGCCGGGCACGTCGTCGTCGCAGCCGAGCACGATGCGATCGGGCCGCGTGAAGTCTTCGACGGCCGCGCCCTCCTTCAGGAACTCCGGATTCGACACGACCGAGAACATCTGCTCGACGCCGCGCGCGGCCAGCTCGGCGGCGACCACTTCGCGTACGCGCGATGCGGTGCCGACCGGCACCGTCGATTTGTCGACGATCACCTTGAAGCCGTTCATATGGCGGCCGATGTTGCGCGCAGCCGCGAGCACGTACTGCAAGTCCGCCGAACCGTCTTCGTCGGCCGGCGTGCCGACCGCGATGAACTGGATGTCGCCGTGCGCGACCGCGGCCTCGACGTCGGTGGAAAACGTCAGGCGCTTCGCGCGGCGATTGCGCGCGATGATCTCCTGCAGACCCGGTTCGTGGATCGGCACGCCGCCGTTGTTGAGCACGTCGATCTTGCGAGCGTCGACGTCGAGACAGAACACGTCGTGGCCGATGTCGGCCAGACACGCGCCGGTCACGAGGCCGACATAGCCGCTACCGATGATCGTCAGGTTCATGGATTGCACCTCGATAAATAGAGTTGATTCAGGAATGCGCTCGCGCGATGCGTGGCATCGGCGCGGCCCGGCGCGCCACGTTCAATAGGCGTTGCTGCCTGCGAAGCCCTTCCACAGCGTCAGCACGACGATCTTGATGTCAAGCCAGAAGGTCCAGTGCTGCATGTAGTACAGATCCAGCTTCACGCGGCCCATCATCTTTTCGATGCGGTCGGTTTCGCCGCGATAACCGTTGATCTGCGCCCAGCCGGTGATGCCCGGCTTGATCCGGTAGCGGTGCATATAGCCCTTCACCAGATCCTTGTAGATGTCGTCGTGCTCGAGCGCATGCGGACGGGGACCGACCACCGACATCTCGCCGCGCAGCACGTTGATGAACTGCGGCAGCTCGTCGAGGCTGGTGCGGCGCAGGAACGCGCCGACCGCGGTGATGCGCGGATCGCGCCGCGTCGCCTGGGTGATCTGGCCGGCCGCTTCCTTGTGGACCTTCATCGAGCGGAACTTGAAGATCTCGAACTCGCGGCCGTCGATGCCCTTGCGCCGCTGGCGGAAAAACACCGGCCCCGGCGAGCTGAGCTTCACCATCAGCGCGATCACGAGCATCAGCGGCGACAGCGCGAGCAATGCGGCGAGCGCGAACAGGCCGTCGAATACGCGCTTGGGCAGCACGCGCAGATCGGTGATCGGCGAGGCGGCCAGGTTGATCGCGGGTACGCCGAGCAGCTCGACCATCGGCTGATTGAACAGCGTCAGGCTGCCGACGTCGGGGATGAAGCGGATGTTCACGAAGTCGTTGCGCAGATCCATCACGAAGCGATGGATCGCCTTCTCCTTCGAGATCGGCAGCGCGAGCCACAGCTCGCGGATCGAGCGCTCCCGCACCAGTTCGATCATGCGCTGATAGTCGCGCTCGACCGGCACGCCCTCGACCGCATGCGCCGCGTCCGGGTCCTCATACGGATTGATCGTGCCATCCTCGTCGAACACGACGACGGGCGTGAAGCCCGCTTCCGGCCGGCCGCGCATCTGTTCGATCAGGAAGCGCCCGTAAGGCGAGCCGCCGACGATTGCGACCGCGCGCTGATTGAAGCCCTCCCGGCGCAGCCCGCGCAGGATCGAATAGACGATCACCTTCGTGACGACCAGCAGCACGATCGAGGCTAGCGCCCAGTACACGAGCCACAGTCGCGACAGGCTGTCGGCGCGGTGCACGCTGAAGCTGATCAGCACGCCGGTCACTTCGACCATCAGCCAGCCGCCCGTGACGCGCGACAGCAGATCGTAGAGCGGCTTGCCGCGCCACGACTGATAGATGCCGAGCGCCGGGAAGAACACCACCACAAGCAGGCAGCCGAACGCGAGCGACACGCTTTGCATATCGTCGAGCCATACCGCTCTGCCGCTGTGCACGGCCGCCGCCACCATCGCGGCGAGCGCGACCATGGCTATGTCGATGATTCTCGCTAGAACGCTCAGCATGCGCCGCCCCTCTGTTCGTCAGTCAAAGTGCGATCCGTCGGTTGGTTGAAATGGGTGTTGCATGCGGGTTTCATCATTGCGCCTTTATTTCGCATTTGCCTCGCGGCTGAATGGGACTAAATACGAAGGAATAGGCCGACGCGGAAAAGCCGCGGCTGAATGAGTGAATACCCTTGTACATACCTCAATAAAGCGGTATTAAAATTCGCACGACAAGACCGCAAAAAATCTCAAATTGTATCGGGCATAATTTCGGCATTTTTTTATGCATTTTGAGCGGCAATTTTTGCCGGAATGCGGCTCGACAGCGGTTTCCGAGCAGCACATTCGAGCCTTTCGCCAGCGAAACTTGCGCTTTTCCCAACAGGTCTGCCGGTGACACCCGGCTCCATGGGTACGGTCATTCTTGCGCATCATTAAGCGAAAAAAATGCTTATCGATTTTTTTCCGGTAATTTTTATTTTTGAATCAATCGGCGACGCATTTTTCCCGCATTTTTAATAAATTCGACGCGCACTTAATCCGATTTTATTTAACGCGCTTTTATTGATTCTGGACTTCGTGATAAAACTCGACACATTCATCCAGCCTCGAGGAGAGTTCACCATGACAGCTCCGGCCCCGGTCACGCCCGCCGGCACCCGGCCCACCCCCGCCCCTTCGTCCACGACCACGTCTCCTACCGCAACCAGCGTCAAGCTCAAGGTTCATCCCGTGATTCTCGCGGGCGGCTCGGGCACCCGGCTGTGGCCGATGTCGCGCGAGCAGCATCCGAAGCAGCTGATCGGCCTGCTCGGCGACGAGTCGCTGCTCCAATCGACGACCCGCCGTCTCGATGGGCTCGAAGCCGGCTATCCGCTCGCCGGCCAGCTCGTGGTCGTCGCCAACGAAGAGCAGCGCTTCACGACGGCCGAACAGTTGCGCACGAGCGGCAAGCCGAGCCGGCTGATACTCGAACCCGTCGGCCGTGACACCGCGCCCGCGTTGACGGTGGCCGCGTTGTCCGTCGCCGCGCAGGACGAAGACGGCATCATGGTCGTGATGCCCGCCGATCACGCGGTCACCGACAGCGATGGCTTTCACGCGGCGGTCGCCGCCGGCGTTCAGCATGCGGCGGCAGGCCGGATCGTCACGATGGGGATCGTGCCGACGCGCGCGGAAACCGGCTATGGCTATATCCGCATCGGCGCGCCGCTCGGTTCTGACGATGTGCCGGATGCCGCGCGGACCGAAGGGTCGGCGCGCCTCGTCGCGCACCGCCTCGACCGCTTCGTCGAAAAGCCGCATCTGGAACTCGCGCGGCGCTACGTCGAATCACGCGAATACTGGTGGAACAGCGGTATTTTCATCGTGCGCGCATCGACGTGGCTCAACGCGATTCGCCATTTTCAGCCGGCCATTCACGAAGCCTGCGAAGCGGCCTTCGCGGGCAGCACGGCGGACGGCGACTTCTTCCGGCTGCAACGCGAAGCGTTCGGCGCGTCGCCGCCGAATTCGATCGACTACGCGGTGATGGAAAAGCTCGGCGCCGATCAGAGCATCGCGTCGGGCGTGGTCGTGCCGCTGATGGCCGGCTGGTCCGACGTCGGTTCGTGGGACGCGATCTGGGACATCTCCGAGAAGGACGCCGATCGCAATGTGAGCCGCGGCCGCGTGATGTTCGAAGGCGCGAACTCGACCTTCGCGCATTCCGAAGGGCGACTGATTGCCTGTGTCGGCACGCAGGATCTCGTCGTCGTCGAGACCGCCGATGCGATTCTCGTCGCCGATAAATCACGCGTGCAGGACGTCAAGAAGATCGTCAACCGGATTCGCGAGGATGGCGGGCTCGAAGCGGCCAATCATCGCAAGGTGCATCGCCCCTGGGGCAACTACGATTCCGTCGACACCGGCGAGCGCTTCCAGGTCAAGCGGATCGTCGTGAAGCCGGGCGCGCGGCTGTCGCTGCAGATGCATCATCATCGCGCCGAGCACTGGATTGTCGTGCGCGGCACCGCGCTCGTCACGCGCGGCGACGAGCGCTTTATCGTGTCCGAAAACGAGTCGGCCTATATTCCGCTCGGCGTCACGCATCGCCTCGAAAACCCGGGCAAGATGCCGCTCGAAATGATCGAGGTGCAGTCCGGTTCGTACCTGGGTGAAGACGATATCGTGCGCTTCGACGATACGTATGGACGGCAATGACGATGCGCGACCCTGCGACGGCATCAAGCGAGCGCAGGGTGCGCAGGGTTCATCTCACGTACGAGATCAGTTCCTTGTAGGTCGCCGAAAAGTGCTCCACGGTGCCGCTGTCGGTCGTCACCGTGGGCGTGCTCGTTACGCCCGCGCTCGCAGTGTCCGACGGATAGCGGCGCAGCGGCCCGCGCAATGCATTCAGTGATGGCTTCAGCGGCCCGTCAAGCGGCGCGCCGTGATTTGCGGCGTGATTCGCCAGGTGATTCGCGACGCCATCGATCGACGCCGGTTCCGGCACATGACGCAGGCCCGACAACGAACGGCTCGCCGAGCGCTGCACAGGGTTGCTCGATGCGGCTGCCGACGAAGGCTCGGCGGCGGTTGCATCGGTCATCGCGGCGGCCGCTGCGTCGGTTGCGCATTCACGATCGATCCACTGACGCGCCCAGTCGAGCGCGAATTTCTGCGCGTGCTGCGCATCCTCGAAGCGCGGGCCGACGAGGCCTGAGCGCTCGACACGCTTGCCGTCCCTGGTGATCTCCGCCCACCCGCGATACATCGCATTCGGCACTTCCTCGACCACCACGTAGATCAGATAACCGCGCGAGTCGGCGACCTGCATGCCGCTCGGCGCGAGAGCCATCGTCAGCGACGGGCGCGGCTCGCCGGCCCGGTCGATCTCGGCCGTGTCGAATGCGGCCGGTTCGACGTCCCCCTCCGGCGCCGCGGCCAACGCGGATGTCGCCACGCGCGCAGCCGGCGCTGCCGCTGGCGCAAGCCCCGACAATTGCCGCGTGATGTCGCCGATCGGATCGGCCGTGCGCCATTGGCTCAACGCGCTCGCGACGCCGGGCGCCTGCCACGACTCGGGACTCTTCCACGACACGCCGCGCAGACTGTTGTCTTCACGCGGGCTCGGGGTTTGCGCAACCGGCGCTACGGGTCTGGCCGTAACGGGCGGCGCCGGCTGGGGAATGTACGCGAAGGTGCGGCCGCGCTGCGACAGCAGGCGGACCATCTCCAGCAGTGTGCCGTTCAGTTGCCACTCTTCGAAGCGGCGACGGCACGTGGGACCGGACGGATAGCGGCCCGGCAGCTTCGACCACGGCTCACCCGTAGTCATGATCCACAGCACCGCATTCGCCACGATGCGCGGTTCGGCGCGCGGCCGGCCGCGCCGGTTCAGACGGACGGCCGGCTCGTCGGAGACGAGCGGCGCGAGCAGCGCCCATTCGTCGTTGTTTAGCTCATCGAAAAACATTGGATTTTCTCCACGCGGCCTGGCCTGGCCGCGGCGTTGGGCCTGCCACGGGTTCTCAGCGTTCACGACCCGTGTGCGGCCCTCGGTTGCACAAATTTGTTTTGTCCGTTCGGCTCGCTGAAGTAGTCCGCCCACGCGTGGTGCGGCTCTTCCCTATTGCGAAGCACAAAACGCGGTCTCACTCGTGCACGGGAAAATTTGTGCACGAAGCATACCATCCCGTTCTTTGCATGAGTACAGTTGAGACAAGTGTTACGGATAGAAACAATCTTGTCCGTTTCGCTGCGACGATTCTCGTATTGCCGTAACAGAAGCCGCTGCTTTAACGGCATGGAATCGCTCTATTGCAATGCACAATACCGCATTACCGAACAGAATGCTCTTTAGAAATGTAATTGCCAATCCACCACGCATTTCTATGCCATTTTAATGATTGATGTGATCGGCTGTGTCGAGCGTCGGCGAAAGAACGGCGACGCCCACGCGCGGTGACATGGAGGCAATCGGAGGCGCGCATGCGGCTGCTGCGCATGCGCGGAGTTCGAGGCGAGAGAAAAGACGTCGAAGTCGCTTCGAGCGTGCTACGGGCGCACCGGTTTCGATGCGTGCTCGCCGACGACCGTGGTCCATTCGCGCACGCGCCAGCGCGTAACGAGCCCGGATAGCACGTACGGATCGGCCTCGGCAAAGGCTTGCGCGACTGCCGGCGAGGTGCCGGTGAAGAGCAGCACCGCCCCGTCCGTCGGCTCGGTGAGCGCGCCGGCCAGCAGCAGTTCGCCCCGTTCGGCGGCGGCCCAGGCGAGTTTCAGATGCGCGTCGCGGTACTCGCCGCGTCGCTCCAGATAGTCGGGTACCAGCTCGTACATCAACAGGTAATGCATGGTAAGTCTCCTCGCAAGGATGAAGGTTGTCGACGTGGACCCGGCACGCATCGGAGCGCGATTTTGGCACAACGGCGGCTACCGAATTTCGTGCCAATTTTCTATTAAGTTGCATTCGCAGCAATGTAGAAATCCTGATTGCCTGTTAGCAATATATCCAAATACCGCGAGCCGTAATTTCTATTCAATAAGCAAGGAATAATCGGCGCAACCAATCTGCATTGCATAACAAAAATTCGCGCGCTCCTTCATTCGACCGTTTCAAACGCCGCATCACCGGTTGCTCTGCGCCACTCAGGGAAAACGAGCGCGGAGCGCTGTCAACCGGAATGCATTTCGAGCCGTTCTGGCAGACGGCATTTGCCATAATGGATGCGCCGATGGGCCCATGGATGCTGGCGTCGCCCGCGCGCATAAACGACCAGAAACGTTTTCACCACCGATGGAGTGTCCCATGAAAATCCAATCCGCTATCGCTACGCTGGTGTTGGGCGCGGTACTCGTATCGCCGGCGTTCGCGGCGAACAGCCAGCAGACCAAGATGGCCGACTGCAACAAGCAGGCCGGCGACAAGAAAGGCGACGAGCGCAAGGCGTTCATGCAAACCTGTCTTTCCGCGAAACCGGCCGCCGCCGCGCCGATGAGCCAGCAGGACAAGATGAAGGCTTGCAACAAGCAGGCGGGCGACAAGAAGGGCGACGACCGCAAGGCGTTCATGAAGACCTGCCTATCCTCGTCGACGCCTGCCAACTGAACAAGACGCGTAGCCGTTCCTCCAGCCGGCGCCCTGCCTGTCGACACGGCGCCGGTGCGTGGTTCCACCCGCGCGGCGCTTCGCTCGCCCCCTGCTTCGTAGTCCATCCGCCGCAACGCGCCGTTTTCTTCTATGATGGCTGCGGAGACGGCCCACCCTCACATATAGAATCAATCAAAACTGGGCCGCCATCTTGTCGTTGGTGCTACTGAGCATCGATCGGAGGCAAGGATGGTATCGAAGCACAAAAACCGCTGGTTAAGGCGGTGGTTGCTGGTCATCATATTCTGGGCCGTGCCTGTGGCGATCGTCGCGGTCAACGAGATCCGCGAGGAAATGTCGTACAACGCGGTCGATCTCGAGCGCGCGCTGACCACCTGGAATTTCACTCAGGCGCAGCGCGCCGCCGGCGCGCCCGCGCATTGTCATGGCAAACCCGACGAGGCAAAAGCCGCCGGCTGCCCGGCCGACGTGCTGGCCGCCAACGCGCCGCGTCAGCAGGACGCGATCAACGAATACAACGTGCGTCGCTCGACGCTGTTCGCGTATCTGTGGCACGCGTTCGTCGGCTATTGGATCGTGCCGGCGGCGGTCCTGTTCGCGATCGGCGCGATCATCGGCATGGTGCGCCGCGCGCTGCGGCGCCCGCCCGCGGTCAAGAGTCCGGTGAATCACGGCTGAGCGGCGGCCACGCCGTTCGTACTGCAATCTGCTGCGTCGAAACAACACTTTCATTTCCATGTCGATGGACCGCGGCACGACGCGAAAATCGGTAAAAACCGGCGCATCGCGGGGCCGCGCCGAAGCGTCCCCAAAATCGCCACGCCTCGGGCGCTCGTCCGCTTCGGCTCCTCCGATCTTCGCCCGACGCGTACTTCGACGCCGCCCGGCGGGCCGGTCAAAATTACTTAAAAGCGCCTTACGATTAGCCTCAAACCCTTGTCCCATAAGGCTTTTCGCGTTGCCAGGCGACGCGCCTTTTACACCAGGCTGTGATATAACTCAGAGGCAACCAAGCGACATCAACACGGTTGCGCCCCGGATCCACCACGGAGAAAAACGATGCAAAGACGACACTTCATGTTGAAGACGACCGCTGCGCTAGCTTTCGGAGGCCTTGCACTCGCCGGGTGCACGACGACGGGCAACACTCCGGACAATGCTCATGTCAACGCCTCGAAACGACAGTCGATCGACGCCAGCGTCGACGGCACGCTGTCCAGACTGTTCACGACCGTGCCGGGCTCGCGTGAGCTGGTCTCGAAGGCGCGCGGCGTGCTGGTGTTCCCGTCGGTGATACAGGCGGGCTTCATCGTCGGCGGTCAGTATGGCGAAGGCGCATTGCGAGTGGGCGGCGCGACGGTCGGCTACTACAGCACCGTGTCAGGCTCGTTCGGCCTGACGGCGGGCGCGCAGTCGAAGGCACTGATCTTCCTGTTCATGACGCAGGATTCGCTCGACAAATTCCGCAACGCGGACGGCTGGTCGGCCGGCGTCGATGCATCGGTCGCGCTCGTGAAGGTCGGCGCGAACGGCGCCGTCGACACGACCACGGCCACCGCGCCGGTGCAGGTTTTCGTGTTGACCAACGCGGGCCTGATGGGCGACGTGTCGCTGCAAGGCACGAAGGTCACGCGGCTGAAGATCTGAGCGCGTTGCCCGGCACGCTACCCTGAACACCTGCGCGCGCATCCCGACACGCGCGCAGGCTTTGCATCCGGATCGCATCGCGGCGAAGGCCGCGCGAGGGACCCTGTGTGGGCCATCGCGCGGCCTTTTTGTTGTGCGATGCCGATGCCGGCGCTCACACGCGAGAAAACCCGAGCGCGAAAAAAACGGCGGCGCGCCTCGCGCACCGCCGTTCTCCGCTTCGACACGCGCGAATGGTCCCGCGTCAAGCGCCCGACGAATCGATCACCTTGAACCGCGAGCGCTTCTGCGCGCGAATCACCGACTGATACGCCTCCACATACTGACGCGCCATCCGGTGCGACGTGAAGCGCTCCTCGAAGCGCCGCCGCACGCCCGCGCGCGGCACCTTGTGCAGCCGGTTGACGGCCGCCACCGCGCCGATCTCGTCCTCGACGATGAACCCGGTCACGCCCTCTTCGAGCACTTCCGGCACCGAGCCGCGGTTGAACGCGATCACCGGCGTGCCGCACGCCATCGCCTCGATCATCACGAGACCGAATGGCTCCGGCCAGTCGATCGGAAACAGCAGCGCATGCGCGCCCGACAGAAACTCGGCCTTCTGATGATCGGCGATCTCGCCGATGTACTCGACGTACGGCAGATCGAGCAACGGCCGGATGTCACGCTCGAAGTATTCGCGGTCGGCCGCATCGACCTTGGCGGCGATGCGGATCGGCATGCCGCAGCGGCCCGCGATGCGGATCGCCGTATCGACGCGTTTTTCCGGGGAAATCCGGCCGAGAAACGCGAGGTACTTCTGCTCGACCGGTTGCGGTGTATAGAGCTGCTCCGGCAGGCCGTGATAGACCGTGGTGAGCCAGCGCGCCTGCGGCAGCGGATGACGCTGCGCATTCGAGATCGAGATCACCGGCACCGAGTTGAAGGTGTCGAACACTGGCTGCTGCTCGGGCAGATCGAGCCGCCCATGCATCGTCGTGACGAATGGCGTTTCCTGCCGCTTGAATACCGAGAACGAGTAATAGTCGAGATGGAAATGCAGCACGTCGAAGTCTTCGGCCTGGCGGCGCACCAGTTCCATCAGCAGCATGTGCGGCGCGACGCGGTCGCGAATGCCCGGATCGAGCCGCAGCGCGCGCGGCCACACCGGTTCGAGCTTCGCGCTCGTGACGGAGTCGCCACTCGCGAACAGCGTCACGTCGTGGCCCTGCTCGACCAGCGCCTCGGTGATGTACGACACGACCCGCTCCGTGCCGCCGTAAAGCTTCGGCGGCACCGATTCGGTCAGCGGGGCGATCTGCGCAATCTTCATATTGTGTCTCCGTGAGCCGACAGCTGGCGCGCAATCGCGATGCCGTCGGCGACGCCGAGTATGACAGCGCCATGACGTCGGATCAATTCACGCGGTCCCTAAGCGCCGCATGCATCGTCGCTACGGAGGATTATTCCCTGGCGCCGGTGGAAAAGCCGCAGGTCTTGCAATTGCTCGGTGCTGTTACAAACGGCTTACATCCGCCATCACCGCGTCGTCATTTGTGGCCCCCGCCCTCGCCCGGCCGACGCACGGGCACGCTGCGCAAATCCCTGAGAAAGCTGTCGCGCCACACCCCGAGATCGTTCTCGCGCAGCGCGGCCATGTTGATCTCGTGACGCCGCTGGCGCGCGTCGAGCGGCATCTGCAGTGCGCGCTGCAAGGCTTCGCACATGCCGATCGCATCGTGCGGATTGACGAGCACCGCGCCGGAGAGCTCGGCCGCGGCGCCCGCGAAAATCGACAGCACCAGCACGCCGGGATCTTCGGGATTCTGTGCGGCCACGTACTCCTTCGCGACGAGGTTCATGCCGTCGTGCAGCGGCGTGACGAAGCCGATCTGCGACTCGCGAAACAGCGACATCAGCTTCCAGCGGTCGTACTGCTGGTTCAGATAGCGGATCGGCGTGTAATCGAGCCCCGAGTAGCGGCCGTTGATGCGCCCCGCCTCGTATTCGAGATCCTGGCGGATCTTCTGATAGGTCGCGACGTCCGAGCGCGTTGGCGGCGCGATCTGCACGAGCGTGACGTTGCCGCGCCATTCGGGCGAGCGTTCGAGCAGCAGTTCGAACGCGCGAAACCGCTCGACCAGCCCCTTCGAATAATCGAGCCGGTCGACGCTCATGATCAGCTTGCGCCCTTCGAGACTCTGCTTCAGTTCGAGCACGTGCTGGCGGCTTTCGTAGCGCTTGGCCTGCTCGGCGATTTCATCGGGGAACACGCCGATCCGGTACACGCCGGTGCGCAGCTTGCGCCCGAACGCCTCGACCATGCCGTCCGCGCTGACCGTGCCGCGCGCGTGACGCGTCACGTAGTCGTGGAACGCCTGCTGGTCGGTGGCGGTCTGGAAGCCGAGCAGGTCGTAGCACGACAGCGACTTCACGAGTTCCTCGTGCGGCGGAATGTTGAGCAGGATCTGCGGCGCGGGAAACGGAATGTGCAGAAAGAAACCGATGCGGTTCGTCACGCCCTCGCTGCGCAGCGCCTCGGCGAACGGGATCAGATGGTAGTCGTGAATCCAGATGATGTCGTCCGGTTCGAGCAGCTTGACCAGCTTGTGCGCGAGCCACGCGTTGACGCGCCGGTAGCCCGCGTACTCGTCGCGCTCGTAGCGCGCGAGGTCGTTGCGGTAGTGGAATACCGGCCACAGCGTCGCGTTCGAGAAGCCCCGGTAGTACTGGTCGTAGTCCTTGCGCGTGAGGCCGACGGTCGCGAAGGTCACCGCGCCGTCCTGCTCGAGCATCGGCCCCGCATTGGCGACCGTCTCGCTGACCACATCGCCGCTCCAGCCGAACCAGACGCCGCCTGCATCCTTGAGCGCGCCGAATACGCCGACAGCCAGTCCGCCCGCCGATCCCTTGGTCTCCGTCGGCGTCGCGACGCGATTCGACACGACGATCAATCGGCCCATATTGCATGTCCTCCGTAGTTCTTGCGGTGCGCCGCGCCGACTGCGCGGGCGTGGTGCGCCCGTTAGTAGCAATCGGCGTGCCCGCGCATCGTTGGGCGTGAGCGCGGCCGCGAGTCGCGATTAGTGATTAGCGATTCGTGATTGGCGCTCGGCAACGCATGGCTAAGCCTGTTCCTTCGCCTTATGCGGGACCTCGGCCGCGCCAGTGCGGCCGAGGCGGCTCGCCACCGGATCGGCTTCGGTATGCGCGGCGGTGCTGCCGGCGGGCGCCTGCCGGCTGCGCGGCAGCCAGTCGATCGGACCCGCGCCGCTGGTCTCCAGCTCCGCCGACACCTCCGCACGCGCCCGCGGCAGGTATTCCGGGTAATGCCGGTGCACGAAATCGAGCAGCCCTTCGCGCACGCGGCAGCGCAAATCCCACGCGAGGCCGGAATCGGGCGCGCTGACGAGCGCGCGCAACTGCATCGCGCGTTCGGTGCAGTCCGTTACCTGCAGTACCTGCACGCGGCGGTCCCACTCGGGCGCATTCTCGACGATGCGCGCGAGCTCCTCGCGCAGCGGGGCGAGCGGCATCCGGTAATCGACGAACAGAAACACGGTGCCGATGATTTGCGAGCTGTTGCGTGTCCAGTTCGTGAACGGGTTTTCGATAAACCATTGCAGCGGCACGATCAGGCGGCGCTGGTCCCAGAGCCGCACCGATACGTAGGTGCCGGTGATTTCCTCGATGCGTCCCCACTCGTTCTGGATCACGACGACGTCGTCGAGGCGAATCGGTTGCGACAGCGCGATCTGCAAACCGGCGATCAGGTTGCCGAGCACCGGCCGCGCCGCGATACCAGCGACCAGGCCGGCGACACCGGCGGAAGCCAGCAGGCTCGCACCGATTTGCCGCACATTGGGCAAAGTCATCAGCGCACCGCCGACACCGATGATCACGATCACGATCATCACCGAGCGCGCGAGCACACGCGCCTGCGTATGGATGCGGCGCGCCTGCAGGTTATCGGCGCTATCGAGCGGATGGGCGCGGATGATCGCTTCGCCGATCGCCGCGGCCGAGCGTACCGACAGCCACGTGAGCGCGGCGATCAGCGCGATGCCGGTGATGTCGCGCACCGGTTCGATGAAGTTGAGGGTATCGGGCGCCTCGGACCAGACCCATGCGAACACGAGGATCACGAGGACGAACAGCGACGGCTTGTCGATGTAGCGCAGCACGACGCTCGTCAGCGCATGCGGCTGCGCGAGACGCATCACGACGCGCGCGCCGAAGCGGTGAACGCCGATCGCCACGATCGTCACGAAGGCCGTCACGATCAGCGCGCCGAGCCACGTATGCAGCGGCGCGGCGGCCACGCGGTAGAAGTCGTCGATAGTAGGCATAACGGGCATCTTCCTCCGGGCTCGATGAGCGGCGGCGCGCCTGCGGGACTACTGACATCCGGGGGCGCCCCAGCGGGAGCGATGACCCCGACACCGAGGCGCACGACGGCGCCTGGGCGTTACAACGGGTTCTTCGATGCGCGGCGGTTATCGGTCAGCTGCCGCTCTTGCAGGGAAACGCCTTGCCGAGACCCAGCGAAATCGCCGTGCTCGCGTTGTAGCCCGCGGCGTTCGGATTCTCGGCGATGTATTTGCGCACCGCGTCGGTCAACTGCGCCGAGCGCGCATCCGGCGGCAGGCAGAAGTACTGGCCGACGCGCGGACCGGTGGTGCCGCCGATCGCGTCGATCGTGTTGAAGATGCCGTCGGCCGCGCCTTCGATGTAGGCCGCGCAGGCGCTACGCGAAGCGATGTCCGTCTTGGTGCACAGCTTGTTGAGGTCGCCTCCCGTAAACGCGGCTGCCGAAAGCGGCAAGGCAAGCGCGCCGGCGAAAATCAATGCCCGCAGCATGGTGTTCCTTTCCAGGGTTGTTTATCACGCGGTCTTTCTGCCGCGTCCGGACGGCGCGCTACGCGGCGCGCCGAAGTCGTCATTCTGCACTGTTTTACACGGCGGCAGCAGGCCCGCTGCCGCGCGGCTCGGACAAAACCGCAGCAAAGGGCACGGCCCCGCGGGCGCGCCGCGCCGCCTGCCGACAGCGTCATTGCTTCTGCTGCTGGGTCTGCTGCATGCGCGCCGTGAGTCCTTCGACGACGTCCGGCTCCTTGTAGGTCTTGGCGAAATCGAGCGCGGTCATGCCGATCTGGTTTTTCACCGACAGGTCCGCGCCGTTGTCGAGCAGCAGCTTGACGGTCGACACGTGGCCGCCGCGCGCGGCCATCATCAGCGGCGTGGTGCCGTTCGGCGAGCCGGTGTCGACGTAGGCCGAGTGGTCGAGCAGCACCTTGACGATGTCGTCGTGGCCGTTCGCGGCCGCGTAGTGCAGCGGCGCCCAGCCCTTCTTGTTGACCTCGGCGTCCTTCGCGATCAGCAGATTCACGAGGTTCAGGTCGCCGACCAGCGACGCCATCATCAGCGCGTTCTCACCGGCCTTGTCCTGAATCTCGACGTCGGTCTTCGGGTTCGCGAGCAGCGCGGCCGCGACCTTGTCGGATTTCTCGCGCGCGGCGATCACGAGCAGCGGCATGCCCTGGTTGTCGACGCTGTTCGGGTCCATGCCCTTGGCGAGCAGCTTGTTGACGCCGCTGACGTCGTCGAACTTGACCGCCTTGATCAGCGTGTCGATCGGCGCTGCATGCGCGGGCACCGCGACTAGCGCCGCGCAGGCGAGCGCGGCGGCGCACGCAAGACGGCGTGCCGGCGAGAGAGCCCGGGCGGCCGGCCCGGCGTACAGCGGTTGAAAATCAGCGGACGACGTCGAAATGTTTTTCATATGGTACTTTAGGAAAGTTTCCTATCTCTTTGATAATTCAGCTTTTTCAGACGCCGTCCGGTGCGGCGATTCCGAACAGCCTGAAGAAGTTTTGCGTGGTTGCGGCGGCTAGCGCCTCGTCCGGCATCTCGCGCTGCTGCGCGATGAAGCGTCCGACATAACTGACGTACGCAGGTTCATTCGGCTTGCCGCGATACGGCACCGGCGCCAGATACGGCGAATCGGTTTCGATCAGCAGACGCTCGAGCGGCACGCGGCGCGCGACCTCCTGCACATCGGTCGCGTTCTTGAACGTGACGATGCCCGACAGCGAAATGTAGAAATTCTGCGCAAGCGCCTGCTCGGCGATGGCCCACGGTTCCGTGAAGCAATGCATCACGCCGCCCGGCACGCCCGCGCGCTCCTCGGCCATGATGCGCAACGTGTCTTCCGACGACGAGCGGGTGTGGATGATCAGCGGCTTACCCGTCGCGTGCGCGGCACGGATGTGGGTGCGAAAGCGCTCGCGCTGCCACTCCATGTCGGCGATCGAGCGGCCTTCGAGGCGGTAGTAGTCGAGCCCGGTTTCGCCGATCGCGACGACCTTCGGATGCTCGGCCAGTTCGACCAGCTCGGCCACGCTCGGCTCGCGCATGTGCTCGTGATCGGGATGCACGCCGACCGACGCGTACACGTTGTCATGGCGGCTGGCGATATCGAGCACCGACGGCAGCGTTTCGAGGTCCACCGACACGCACAGCGCGTGCGACACCGAATGGCTGCGCATGTTTTCGAGCACTTGCGGCAGACGGTCCGCGAGTCCTTCGAAGTTGATATGGCAGTGTGAGTCGACAAACATGGTCAGGTCCTGCGAAAAAGGGCTTTGCGGCCGGGCGACGGCGTGGCCGGGGCCGTTTGGGACAGCTTGGGTATGTTCAGGCAGCGTGCTCAACTCGCGTGCTCAACTCGCGTGCGCAAGGCGCTTGCCAAGAATCACCAGATCGCGCTCGACGCCGTCGAGCACCGCAACGCGCGGCAGCGTGCCCCATGCGTCGAAGCCGAAGCCGCGGAACAGCCGCACGCTCGCTTCATTGTGACCGAACACGAAGCCGAGCACCGTGTCGATGCCAAGCCCCGGTGCCGCGTCGAGCGAAGCCGCCAGCAACTGCTTGCCGAGACCCTGGCCGCGCGCGCTTTCGTCGAGATAGATGCTGACTTCGGCGGTGCGCTGGTAGGCCGGACGGCCATAAAAATCGGAAAAGCTCAGCCACGCGATCACGCGCCCCGCCTGCTGCGGATCTTCGACCACCCACAACGGCCGCTTTTGCGGACCGTGCGCATGAAACCACGCATGCCGGCTCTCGATGCTGACCGGTTCGAGGTCCGCGGTGACCTGACGCGACGGGATCGTCGAATTGTAGATGGCGACGATCGCGGGCAGATCGTCGAGCGTGGCGTCGCGGTAGGAAAGGCTCATGGTGGCTTGGCTTGAATGGAATGAGACGGAAGGCTGTCTGGCTGCGGGCTCACGCAAACAGCGCGCGATAGCCGATGAACAGTTCCTCGAACACGAGCCGCGCGTTCAGCGGATGGTTTTCGACCGCGCGCTGGCGCGTGACGGTGCGCAGAAAGCGCGCGAATGCATTGGCGTCGGCCTGCGCGGCGCATCGCGCAAGCGCGGCCGACGCCTGCGGGAAATAGCGCGGCGCGCCGGCCGTGCGCTGCGCGAGCAGATCGTACATCCAGCGCTGCAGCCAGCCGAGCACGAGCGGCACCGGCAGCTTCTGCAGCGCCTCGCCACAGGCGAATGCGTCGCAGTTGGCGCCGGCTGCCAGCTGCTTGAGTGTCCAGTCGCGCAGCGGCCGGTTCTCGTCGCTGGCGAGCGCGAGCGCGGCGAGCGGCGCGCCGCCCGCTTCGGCGAGCAGCGCGGCGGCGTCGTCGACGCCTTGCGCGGCGAGCCATGGCGCTGCGGCGTCCGGCGCGGGCACGCTCATCGGCCACTGACGGCAGCGGCTGATGATGGTCGGCAGCAAACGGTCGATGCGCGCTGACACCATCAGGAACACGACGCCCGCGGGCGGTTCTTCGAGCGTCTTCAGCAACGCGTTGGCGGCCGCGACGTTGAGCGCCTCGGCCGGATACAGCACGACCACGCGCGCGCCGCCGCGGTGCGAACCGACGCCGACGAAGTCGAGCAGACCGCGGATCTGTTCGATCTTGATTTCCTTGCTCGGCGTGCGGGTCTTCTTGCCTTCGTCACCTTCGGCTTTTTCTGCCTTGTCGTCGGCGCCATTCGCGGCGTTCGCGAGACCGGCTTCGGCGGCGAGCGCTTCCGGCACGACGATGCGGTAGTCGGGGTGATTGCCTTGCGCGAACCAGTTGCAGGCCACGCACGCACCGCACGGCTCGCCGTTCGGCTGCGGCGCCTCGCACAGCAGACCCTGCGCGAGATGCTGCGCGAAGCGCAGCTTGCCGATGCCCGCCTGACCGTGCAGCAACAACGCGTGCGGCCAGTGGCCGCGCAGTTGTTGCAGGCGGCTCCAGTCATCGGCTTGCCACGGATAGATCATCGTTTGTCTTTATGAATCAATTGGTTGCACGCGTTACTTCAGATAGCGAATCAACTTGGCACGCGGTTATAAGGATCGGTTATATCGTCCTGAAATCAAAGAGTTGCGATCAACTCTTCAAGCTGCTTCTGAATTCTCACGATGCTCTGCGAAGAGTCGATGATAGCGAATCGATGCGGCGCTTCTTCGGCGCGGCGCATATATTCGGCGCGCGTGCGCTCGAAAAACGCCGCCGACTCGCTCTCGAAACGATCCGGGTTGCGCGCCGCGCTGCGCCGCTCGTTGGCGACGGCGGGCGGCAGGTCGAACAGCACGGTCAAATCCGGCTGGAAGCCGCCCTGCACCCAGCGCTCGAGCGTCTCGAGTTTGTCGCGCGGCAGGCCGCGGCCGCCGCCCTGGTACGCGAACGTGGCGTCGGTGAAACGGTCGGACAGCACCCAGTCGCCGCTCGTGAGCGCCGGCTCGATCACCTCGGCCAGATGCTGGCGGCGCAGCGCGAACATCAACAGCGCCTCGGTTTCGAGGTCCATCTTCTGATGCAGCACGATCTCGCGGATCTGTTCGCCGAGCGGTGTGCCGCCGGGCTCGCGCGTCATCACGACCGAGCGGCCGCTCGGCGCGAGCTTCGCCTCGAGGCGTTCGCGGAACCAGCCCAGATGGGTGGTCTTGCCCGCGCCGTCGATGCCTTCAAAAGTGATGAATTTGCCGCGCGCCATCATTGCCCTCGAATGTATTTGTCCACGGCCTTATTGTGTTCGCCGAGGGTGTCAGAAAAGATGCTGCTGCCGTCGCCGCGCGACACGAAGTACAGCGCGCTGCTTGGCGCCGGGTTCATCGCCGCCTGCAGCGACGCGACGCTCGGCAGCGAGATCGGCGTCGGCGGTAGGCCCATCCGGGTGTAGGTATTGTAGGGAGTGTCGGTCTGCAGGTCTTTCTTCCTGATGCGGCCGGCGTAGCTGTCGCCCATCCCGTAGATCACCGTCGGGTCGGTCTGCAGCGGCATGCCCGCGCGCAGACGGTTGGCGAACACGGCGGCGACGAGCGCCCGGTCGGACGCCTTGCCGGTTTCCTTTTCGATGATCGACGCCATCGTCAGCGCGTCGTACGGCGTCTTGTACGGCAGATTCGGCGCGCGCGCGAGCCACGCTTCGTCGAGCCGCACGCGCATCAGCCGGTAAGCGCGGCGGTAGATGTCGAGGTCGCTCGTGTCCTTGTCGAACAGGTAGGTATCTGGGAAGAACAGCCCTTCGCCGTTGCCGATCGACGCCTCGGGCGCGCCAATTGCGCTCATCAGATCGGCGTCGCTCATGCCGAGCGTGTCGTGCTTGAGCGCGGGATTCGCGTCGAGCTCGGCGCGCATGCGCTTGAAGGTCCAGCCTTCGATGATCGTCGCCACGTATTCGTTGACGTCGCCGCGGGCGATTTTCTGCAGCACCTCGTAAGGCGTGATGCCGCTCTTGAACTCGTAGTTGCCGGACTTCAGATCGCTTTGCAGCCCGAGCAGCCGCGTCATCGCGATGAACAGCTCGGGTTCGACCGGCACGCCGCCGCGATTGAGCTGCAGCGCGACGCTGCGCAGGCTGCTGTGCGGTTTGACGGTGACGTCGAGTTGCGCCGGGGTCAATTCGAGCGGGCGGGTGGCCCAATAGTATCCAGCGGCGATGGCCGCCGCGGCCAGCACAACGACGAGCGCGCCGGCTGCGAAACATTTCTTGAAAAGGGTCATGCGAAACGTGACTGGGTTGGACTGAATATAATAACTGTTTGCCTTAGCCAAAGTCAGAATTGACTGTTCCCGGAATCCATGAACACACCGCTCGTGAACGCCCCAGGTAACGCTTCCGGTCTTACTCCCACCGCGGCGACGCCCGCCGCCCTGCCCATCCTGCCGCGCCCGTCGGCCGAAGAATTCGCCGCTGTGCTCGAACATGGCGCGTACATGCCGCTGTCGCAGTTCGGCGTGATCGACACGACCGGCGACGACGCGGCCAGCTTCCTGCACGCCCAGTTGACCAACGACGTCCAGCATCTCGATGCCGCGAACGCGCGCCTCGCCGGCTACTGCTCGGCCAAGGGCCGGCTGCTCGCGTCGTTCCTCTGCTGGCGCAGCGGCGACACGATCCGGCTGCTGGTATCGAAAGACGTGCAGGCCGCCGTGCAAAAGCGCCTGTCGATGTTCGTGCTGCGCGCCAAAGCCAGGCTCGTGGACGCGAGCGGCGAACTCGCGGTGGTCGGCCTCGCGGGCGACGTGCGCGGCGCGCTGTCCGGCGTGTTCGACGCGCTGCCCGACGGTGTGCACGTGCAGGTCGACGGCACCGCGGGCACGCTGATCCGCGTGCCGGACGCGTTGGAGCGGCTGCGCTATCTGTGGATCGGGCCGAAGGCGCAGGTCGAAGCGCTGCTGCCGTCGCTGGATGGCAAGTTAAAGCGCGTGTCGCCGGCCGTGTGGGACTGGCTCGATATCCGCGCGGGCGAGCCGCGCATCACGCAACCGGTGGTCGAGCAGTTCGTGCCGCAAATGGTCAACTTCGACGTGCTCGGCGCGGTCAATTTCCGCAAGGGCTGCTATCCGGGTCAGGAAGTGGTCGCGCGCAGCCAGTATCGCGGCACGATCAAGCGGCGCACGTCGCTCGCCAACGTCGCCGGCGAGCTGGACACGGTGCGCCCCGGCGCTGAGCTGTTCCACTCGGACGATCCCGGCCAGCCGTGCGGGATGATCGTCAACGCGGCATCGGCACAAGGCGGCGGCGTCGATCTGCTGGTCGAGATCAAGCTCACGGCGCTCGACAGCGGCAGCGTGCACGTCGGCGCGACCGACGGCCCCACGTTGCGTTTCCTGACGCTGCCCTACGGGCTGCCGGCCGAGGTCTGATCGTTGGGCAGGTAAGAAGCGGCGCAATCGGGCGCCGTTTTTTATTAGCTGCTTTATCCTCGTCTGATTTTTGTCGCTTTCTTTGCCGTCTGCCTTTGCGGCATCAGGCGGCCGCCCGATGCTCTGAACGGGAGATGCTCCCCGATGTGCCTGATCGTTTTCGACTGGCGACCTGATGCGGTCGATGGTCCGCTGTTCACGCTCGCCGCGAATCGCGACGAGTTTTTTCGTCGCACGGCCGAGCCGATCGGCTGGTGGCGCGACGCGCCGGGCGTGCTGGCGGGCCGCGATCTGGTGGGCGGCGGCACGTGGCTCGGGCTGTCGCGCGACGGCCGCTTCGCCGCGCTGACCAATTACCGCGCGCCGGGTGAAATGCGCGCCGATGCGCCGACCCGCGGCACGCTCGTCAGCAACTGGCTCACGAGCGCCGCGCGCGACCCCGACGGCCACCCGCACGAGACGCCGCTCGCGTATCTGGAGCACGTCGCGCAAAGCGGCGACATCTACAACGGCTTCAACCTGCTGGTCGGCGACTGGACGCGCCGTGAGCTCGCGTGGTACTGCAATCGCGGCGCCGTCGACGCAAACAGTGGCCCCACACTGCTCGCGCCCGGCACGCACGGCATCTCGAACGCGGTGCTCGACACCGCGTGGCCGAAACTGGTCAGAAAGCGCGGCGAGCTCAGCACGCTGCTCGCGCGCAATGCGATGCCGCCGCTCGAACGCCTGATCGATCTGATGCGCGATCCGCGGCTCGCGCGCGACGACGAATTGCCGTCGACCGGTATTCCGCTCGAACGCGAACGGGTGCTGTCGGCGGCATTCATCGAATCGCCGGAATATGGCACGCGCAGCACCACCGCGCTGCGCGTCGCCGCTTATGGCGACGTGATCGGCGTCGCGGTCGCCGAGCGCAGCGACGACAACGGCTCGCACCGCATCGTGCGGCCCGGCGATTTCGAGCGCAGCTTCGCGTTCAATGTCGAGCGCGACCGGATGAGCGTGGCGTGATCGTTCGAACACCGCCTCGCCGGCGCATTCGCCGCCGGCCGCTCACCGCTTCGCGACAACGTCCCTCACCCGATACCGAATGCCGCGCGCAACGCCGCCGCGGCATCCGCATGCGCCTCTGCGACTTCGGGCACGAAGCCGCCCATCTTGAAGAACTCGTGGATCATGCCGGCGTAGCGCCTGAGCGTGACCGGATTGCCGAGCGCGCGTAGTTTTTCCGCGTACGCATCGCCCTCGTCGCTGAGCGGATCGTATTCGGCGGTCGCGATCCACGCGGGCGCGACGCCACGAAACTCCGGCGCGCCGCGCTCGCCGTCGAGCGGCGCGAAACGCCAGTCGTCGCGATCGCCGCTATCGCGCAGGTAGTGCTCGAAGAACCACTGGATCGTGTCGCCCGACAGCAGGAAGCCGTCGGCGAGGCGCGAGTGCGAGTCGGTCTGCTGATGGCTGGTGGTGCCCGGATAGATCAGCAATTGCAGCGCGAGCGCGATGCCGGCATCACGCGCGAGCACCGCGCAGACCGTCGCGAGCGTGCCGCCCGCGCTATCGCCGCCGAGCGCGAGCCGGGTGTCGTCGATGCCGAATTCCGCGGCGTGCGCATGCAGCCAGCTAAGAGCGTCGAAGGCATCGTCGACCGCGGTCGGAAACTTGTGCTCGGGCGCGAGCCGGTAATCGACCGACAGCACCGCGCACTGGCCGTCGCGCGCGAACATCCGGCACAGCGCATCGTGCGTGTCGACGCTGCCGACCGTGAAGCCGCCGCCGTGGTAGTACACGAACGCCGGCAGGGGCTCGGCCCAGTTCGGCTCGACCGGGAAGTACAGGCGCGCGCGGATCGTCGCGCCATCGCGCGTCGGCACCCGCAGGTCTTCGACGGAGTACATCGGCGCGCTCGGGATCTCGAGGATCGGCGCGCTTTTCTCGTACGACGCGCGCGCCGCTTGCGCGCTCATCTGGTGATATTGCGGGCGTTTGGCCCGCGCGATCATGTCGAGCACCTGCTCGATCGTTGGATTCAGCGGCATGGTTTCAGCAACGTGATGCGCACAGCGCAGCGCGACGCGCAGTGCGCCAATTGTTGTCAGGACCCGGCGCAGCGGCCACGCAGCCGGCCGCTACTCCGCGTTCTTCACTTCGGGTTTCAGCGACATCGGATCGGACGGCTCGCGCAACTGCTCGATGTCCTCGTGACGCAGCTTGACGGTCGCCATGATGCCCGGGTGCGTGATGATATAGAAACGGCGCGCGGCGATTGCCTCGAACGCAATGTCGGCGACATCGTCGACGCTGAGCTTGCCCGACTGCACCGCGCGCTGCAACTGCCTGGCCGCAGCGATTTGCGAGCGCGTCGGCCGGCTCGCGTTGCGCAGTTCGTCCGGACGCGCGCGCTCGGCCTGGGCGATGCCGGTCGGCACGAAGGCGGGACACAGCAGCGAACAGCCGACCTCGCCGTCCGTGCCGGCCTGCGCGAGCTTCAGGTCGTGATAGAGCGTCTCGGTCAGCGCCACCACCGCATGCTTGGACGCGTTGTAGATGCCCATCCCCGGCGGCGCGAGCAGCCCCGCGACCGACGCCGTATTGACGATATGCGCGGGCTCGTTCTGCGCCAGCATGATCGGCGCGAACACACGCACGCCGTGCGCGACGCCCATCACGTTGACGCCGAACACCCACGACCAGTCGTTGGCCGAGCTTTCCCACAGGAAGCCGCCGGTGCCGACGCCCGCGTTGTTGAACAGCAGGTGGACCTTGCCGAACGCGGCGAGCGCGGCTCGCGCGAGCGCTTCGACCTGCGCGGCGCTCGATACGTCGGTCGGTACGGCGATCGCTTCGGCGCCGGCTTCGCGCAATGCGTCGACGGTCTGCGCGAGCTGCCCGGCGTTGACGTCGGCGAGCACGAGCTTCATGCCGAGCGCTGCGCCCTTGTGCGCGAACGCGCGGCCGAAGCCGCTGCCCGCGCCGGTGATCACCGCCACCTTGCCTGCGAATTCGAACATCCTGTGACTCCCTGTTTGAGTGGCGGCTGGCCGATGCGTGACGACGTCGTGCTCAGATCAGCTTGACCAGTTGCTTGCCGAAGTTGCGGCCCTTGAGCAAGCCGATGAATGCCTCGGGCGCGGTTTCGAGCCCTTGCGCGATCGTCTCGCGATAGTGCAGCTTCTTCTGCGCGACGAGCGTGCCGAGCTGCTTGAGCGCCTCCGGCCACACGTCCATGTGCTCGCTGACGATGAAGCCCTGCACGAGCAGCCGCTGCGTCAGCATCAGCGACGGATGCTTGAGAGGCAACGGCTGGCCGTCATAGCCCGCGATGAAGCCGCACAGCGCGATGCGCCCGAACGGGTTCATGCGCGCGAGCGTCGCGTCGAGCCCCTCGCCGCCGACGTTCTCGAAGCAGCCGTCGACCCCGTCGGGCGTCGCGGCCTTCAGGTCCTGGTACAGGTTGCCGGCCTTGTAGTCGACGCAGGCGTCGAAGCCGAGCGTGTCGACCACGTAGCGGCACTTGTCCGCGCCGCCCGCGATGCCGACCGCGCGCGCGCCGGCCACCTTCGCGAGCTGGCCGACCACGCTGCCCACCGCGCCGCTCGCCGCGCTGACGACTATGGTCTCGCCCGCTTTCGGCGCGATGATGCGGTTCAGCCCGTACCACGCGGTGACGCCCGGCATGCCGACCGGGCCGAGATACGCGGAGAGCGGCACGTGCGTGTCGTCGACCTTCTGCATGCCCGCGCCGTTCGAGGTGCCGTACTCCTGCCAGCCGAACATCGCGACGACCTTGTCGCCGACCGCGAACTTCGGATTCCTCGTCTCGACGACCTCGCCCACCGTGCCGCCGATCATCACTTCGTTCAGCGGCTGCGGCGGCGCGTACGACTTGCTGTCGTTCATGCGTCCGCGCATGTACGGATCGAGCGACAGATAGTGGTTGCGCACTCGTACTTCGCCGTCGGCGAGCGGCGCCAGCGGCGTTTCGACGAGCTTGAAGTTAGCGGGCGTGGCTTCGCCTTGCGGACGCGAAACCAGCAGCACCTGGCGGTTGATCTGGGCCATGAAGTCGTCTCCTTGGGTTGTTGGCGGGGTGACCCGCATGTGTCGAATCCAGGTCTGAACTCTGCGATCAGGGGGCTCAGTCGCTCGGACCGGGCTTGGCCGCCGGATCGCTGCGCAGACGCTGACGCCTGACGTCGCGGCCCACCGCGAGGCGGCGCATGTACTTGAAGGTGCCGAGCGCCTTGGCGACGAAGTGACCTTCGCTGTCGCGGATCTCGCCTTCGCAATAGGCCATCGTGGTCGAGCGATGCAGCACGCGGCCGGTCGCGCGCAACTCGCCGCGCCCCGGCTGCATGAAGTTGACCTTCATCTCGACGGTGACGACGCCGACGCCGTCGCCCGCGAGACTGCGCGCGGCCATCGCGAGCGCGACGTCGGCGAGCGTCATCGTGACGCCGCCGTGCGCGACGTCCCATGTGTTCATGTGATCGGGTTGCAACGGCAGCACGACTTCGCTGACGCCATCGGCGGCGCGCAGCAGCTGCGCGCCGAGACGGTCGATGAAGGGGCTTTCCGGCAACGATGGGTTGCCTGTTGTGGCGGAAGTGGTTGGGTCGGTCATGGCGGTGTGTGGAGTTCGTGGCCGGCAAGCCCGGAAATCGGTTCGCCGCGTGCCGGTACTCCGCGAGGTGTACGCATTAACGCTAAATGGGAAATTCTACCGGCTATCGCGTGGCTCCATCCGCCTCATTCCGCTGCAGCATGCGCGTCGCCAAGCGCCCCAATCGGCGCACCGCTTCATCGAGCAGATCGAGGTCCGCGCTCGGGCAACTCAGGCGAATGAAACGATCGAAGCGCCCGGTGTTCGAAAAAACGGTCCCAGGCATGATGCGGATGCCATCGTCCAACGCCGCCTCGAAAAATGCGGCCGACGACAACCCGTGCGGCAACTCCACCCAAAAGAACATGCCGCCGCGCGGCGGCGTGAAGCGTGTGCCATCGGGAAACGCCGCGGCGATCCCCGCCGCCATGCGCTCGCGCTGCAGCCGCAGACTCTCGCGCAAGCGCCGCAAATGCCGCGCGTAAGCGCCCGTCCCCAGAAACCCGGCGAGCACGGCCATGTCGATCCGCGCGTCGCACGCGTCGCGCGCGGGCGCGGCTGTGCTGATCGCGCAAGCTTCGCCCGGCGATGCGGCGGACCTTCGCGAACTCGTCCGTCGAGCCGTCCGGCGACTCGCCGGTGCCGTCGCGAGATCGTGGCGGCGTACTACCTGAAACTCCGACCCGATCACGAGAATCGACGCCTCGCCGCCAGTTAGAATGCGTGACCAACCGCTTCCTGCTTCGAGGTGCCGGTCATGTCCTTCCCACGCACGCGGCTTTTCGGCCGTCTCGCTACCTTCGTACGCTGTTTCCACCTCGTCTGCGCGATCACGCTGACGCTTGGCGCATGCGCCGGCCTGCTCGGCGGCGATGCGTTGCGCGTCAACGTCGCCGGCATCGAGCCGCTGGCCGGCGAAGGCCTCGAGATGCGCTTCAATCTGAAGCTGCGCGTGCAGAACCCGAACGACTCCGCGGTGAGCTTCAACGGCATCGCGGTCGATCTCGAACTGAACGGCAAGCCGTTCGCCAGCGGTGTCAGCGATCAGAGCGGCACCGTGCCGCGCTTCGGCGAAACCGTCGTCAGCGTGCCGCTGACCGTGCCCGCGTTTGCCGCGGTTCGCCAGGCGCTCGGGCTTGCGGGCATCGCGCAGTCCGGGCAGGTTCCATACCGGCTGCAAGGCAAGCTCGCGGGCGGCCTGACCGGCACGACACGCTTCACCGATCAGGGCATGTTGACGCTGCCGGGTATGGCGTCGCAGTAGGCACGATGGCGGCGGGATAAAAGCGTCGAACCCACGCCGCCCGTCTTCTTGAGCCGCGCTCGCGCCCGAGTCACGCGATCTCGAACAGACCCGCCGCGCCCTGCCCGCCGCCTATGCACATCGTCACGACGACGAACTTCACGCCGCGCCGCTTGCCCTCGATCAGCGCATGGCCGACGAGCCGCGCACCCGACACGCCATACGGATGGCCTACCGCGATCGCGCCGCCGTTCACGTTCAGGCGGTCGTGCGGAATACCGAGCTTGTCCGCGCAATAGAGCACCTGCACCGCGAAGGCTTCGTTCAGCTCCCACAGGCCGATGTCGTCGACCTTGAGGCCGGCCTTCTGCAACAGCTTCGGCACCGCGAACACCGGGCCGATGCCCATTTCATCCGGCTCGCAGCCAGCCACCGCAAAGCCGCGGAAAATGCCGAGCGGCTGCAGACCTTCGCGTTCGGCCAGCGTCGCGTTCATCACGACGCAAGCCGATGCGCCGTCCGAGAACTGGCTCGCATTGCCCGCGGTGATCACGCCGCCCGGCAGCGCGGTGCGAATCTTCGACACGCCTTCGAGCGTCGTGTCGGCGCGAATCCCTTCGTCGCCGCTGACGGTCACTTCCTTCGTGTAGAGACGGCCGCTCGCCTTGTCGGCGACACCGGCGAGCACCGTCAGCGGCACGATCTCGTCGTTGAACCTGCCGGTTTCGAGCGCGGCCGCCGCGCGCTGCTGCGAGCGCACGCCGTATTCGTCCTGGCGCTCCTTCGAGATCGAGTAGCGCTTCGCGACGGTCTCGGCGGTCTGCAGCATCGACCAGTAGATTTCCGGCTTATGCTCGGTGAGCCAGCCGTCGGTCATCATGTGGTGGTTCATTTCGTTCTGCACGCACGAGATCGACTCGACGCCGCCCGCGACGTATACGTCGCCCTCACCGGCAATCACGCGTTGCGACGCGAGCGCGATCGTCTGCAATCCCGACGAGCAGAAACGGTTCACGGTCATGCCCGGCACGCTGACCGGCAGGCCCGCACGCAACGCGATCTGACGCGCGATATTGCCGCCCGTCGCGCCTTCCGGATTCGCGCACCCCATGATCACGTCCTCGACGCGCGCCGGATCGAGCTTCGCGCGCTCGACCGCGGCCTGCGTCACGTGACCGCCGAGCGTCGCGCCGTGCGTCATGTTGAAACCGCCGCGCCACGATTTGGCGAGGCCCGTGCGGGCGGTGGATACGATTAGGGCGTCAGTCATGGGTGTCTCCAATTGCAATGTCGAAGTGGCGCGCCGGCTCACCGCCGTGCGTTCAAAAGCGCATCACCGCGCCGCCTCTGTCGTTTGATGCGAGCGCTGCGGGCGTCACCCGCAGCGCTCAATTCGTGTGCTGAAGTCAGCCGCGCTCAGTCGTTGAAGCCGCGACCTTCGGCCGCCAGCTTCGCGATGCTCGGCGCGAGCTTCCACGCGTCGCCGTTCGGCCGCGCCGCGTAGCGGCGAATCGCGCGCTCGACGTTGTAGAGCTCGACCGTGTCCGCGTACAGCATCGGGCCGCCGCGATAGAGCGGGAAGCCGTAGCCGGTCAGATAGACCATGTCGATATCCGACGCCTTCGACGCGATGCCTTCCTCGAGAATCTTCGCGCCTTCGTTGACGAGCGCGAACACCAGACGCTCGACGATTTCCTCGTCGCTGATCTTGCGGCGCTCGCAGTGGGTTTCCTTCGAGTACTCGACGATCATTTCGTTGACCACGCCGGACGGATACGCGGTGCGATCGCCCGTCTTGTAGTCGTACCAGCCGCCGCCGGTCTTCTGGCCGAAGCGGCCCATCTCGCACAGACGATCGGCGATCTTCGAGTAGTGCATGTCGGGATGCTCGACGTAGCGGCGCTTGCGGATCGCCCAGCCGATGTCGTTGCCGGCGAGGTCGCTCATGCGGAACGGGCCCATCGCGAAGCCGAATTTCTCGATGGCCTTGTCGACTTGCGCGGGCAATGCGCCCTCTTCGAGCATGAAGAGCGCCTGGCGCAGGTACTGCTCGATCATCCGGTTGCCGATGAAGCCGTCGCACACGCCCGACACCACCGCGGTCTTCCTGATCTTTTTCGCGAGCTTCATCACGGTGGCGAGCACGTCTTTCGCGGTCTCTTTGCCACGCACGACTTCGAGCAGCTTCATCACGTTGGCCGGGCTGAAGAAGTGCATGCCGACCACATCCTGCGGACGCTTCGTGAACGCGGCGATCTTGTCGACGTCGAGCGTCGACGTGTTCGACGCGAGGATCGCGCCCGGCTTCGCGACTTCATCGAGCCGGCCGAACACCTGCTCCTTCACACCGAGCTCTTCGAACACGGCTTCGACGATCATGTCGGCGTGCTTCAGGTCGTCGTAGGACAGCGTCGGGCTCAGCAGCGCGAGACGCTGCTCCATCACTTCGGGCTTCAGCTTGCCCTTCTTGACGGTGGCCTCGTAGTTCTTGCGGATCGTCGCTAGACCGCGGTCGAGCGCCTCCTGCTTCGTTTCCAGCAGCGTGACCGGAATGCCGGCGTTGAGGAAGTTCATCGCGATGCCGCCGCCCATCGTGCCGGCGCCGATCACTGCCACCTGATTGATGTCGCGCACGGGCGTATCGGACGGCACGTCGGGAATCTTGCTCGCCGCGCGCTCGCCGAAGAACGCGTGACGCAGCGCGTGGCTCTCCGGCGTCTGCACGAGCGCGATGAAGCATTCCCGCTCGAATGCGAGGCCCTTGTCGAAGCCATCCTTCACACCGGCCTCGACCGCGTCGATGCATTTATGCGGCGCTGGGAAGTTCTTCGCGATGGCCGCGACGCTATTGCGCGCGAACTGGATGAAACCGGGCGCGTTCGGATGTTCGATCTTGCGGTCTCGCACCTTCGGATGCGGGCCCGTTTGGGCGCCGACCTTGCGCGCGAACGCGAGCGCGGCTTTGGCCAGTTCGGCGGGATTCGCGACGAGTTCGTCGAACAGCCCCGAATCGGCGAGCTTTTCCGACAGCACCGGCGCGCCCGACACGATCATGTTCAGCGACGCTTCGAGGCCGATCGCGCGCGGCAGACGTTGCGTGCCGCCAGCGCCCGGCAGGATGCCGAGCTTCACTTCGGGCAGCGCGATCTGCGCGCCGGCCGCGGCGACGCGGTAATGCGCGCCGAGCGCAAGCTCGAGGCCGCCGCCCATCGCGACACTGTGAATCGCCGCGACGACCGGCTTCGCGCTGCCTTCGACGGCCTTGATGACGGTCGCGAGCGTCGGCTCCTGGGTCGCCTTCGGCGTATTGAATTCGGTGATGTCGGCGCCGCCCGAGAAGGCCTTGCCCGCGCCGGTCAGCACGATGGCCTTGATGGCCGAGTCGTTCTGCGCGCGATCGAGCCCTTCGACGATCCCCGCCCGCGTCGACAGACCGAGCCCATTGACGGGCGGATTGTTCAGCGTGAGAACGGCCACGCCGTCATGAGTTGTGTAGTCCACTGCCATCTGCGTGCCTCCGTGCGATCCATGCATTCATTGAGGCGGCGCATGATGCGCCGCCTGTCCGGTTCATCGAGCCTGACTATTGTCAGACTTTCTCAAGCGACGGTCCGGGTGTCAGCGCGCAGAATACACCGAAAAAGCACGAACGTTCAATTTATTATCGAACGGGGTTTCCCCTGGGCCTCGGTGGTCAGCGGACAGTCGCGGCTGTCTTCGAGCGCGGACGGCAGCACATGGTCGCGGAACAGGTCGCGCAACTTGAGCTTCTGCAGCTTGCCGGTCGCCGTGTGCGGCAGTTCGTCGACGAACACGACGTCGTCGGGAATCCACCACTTCGCCACTTTGCCGTCGTAGAACGCCAGCAGTTCGTCGCGCGTGACGTCGTGCCCCGCGCGTTTGACGACGACGAGCAGCGGCCGCTCGGTCCACTTCGGATGCGCGCATGCGATGCACGCGGCTTCCGCGACCGCCGGATGCGCGATTGCGACGTTTTCGAGTTCGATCGAACTGATCCATTCGCCGCCCGACTTGATCACGTCCTTCGAGCGGTCGGTGATGTGCAGGAAGCTGTCGGGGTCGATCGTCGCGACGTCGCCGGTCGGAAACCAGCCGTCGATGAGCGGCGAATCTTCCTTGCGGAAATACCGGTCGATGACCCACGGCCCGCGCACGTGCAGATCGCCGAACGCAACGCCGTCCCACGGCAGCTCGCGGCCATCCTCGCCGACGATCTTCATGTCCACGCCATAGATCACATGGCCCTGCTTTTCGAGCAACTTGCGCTGCTCGGCGAGCGGCCGCTGGCTCTGCTCCCAGTTCAGCTTCGACAAGGTACCGAGCGGCGACATCTCCGTCATGCCCCATGCATGGATCACCTGCACGCCGTAGTCGTCCTCGAGCACCCGCAGCATCGCGGGCGGACAGGCGGAGCCGCCGATCACGGTGCGCTCGAGCGACGAAAACTTCGCTCCGGTTTCGCGCAGGTGGTTCAGCAGACCGAGCCACACGGTCGGCACGCCGGCCGAGCACGTGACGCGTTCGCTCTCCATCAGTTCGTACAGCGACTTGCCGTCGAGATCCTTGCCGGGGAACACGAGCTTCGCGCCGGTCAGCGGCCCCGCATGCGCGAGGCCCCACGCGTTGACGTGGAACATCGGCACGATCGGCAGCACCGAGTCGCGCGCCGATAGGCTCATCGAGTCGGGCAACGCCGCGCCGAACGCATGCAGCACCGTCGAGCGATGCGTGTACAGCGCGCCTTTCGGATTGCCAGTCGTGCCCGACGTATAGCAGAGGTACGACGCCTGCTGCTCGTCGAGCGCGGGCCAGTCGAACACGCCGTCCTGCCCGTCCATCAGCGTTTCGTAGCACAGCACCGACGTTTGCATCGGCGGCCGATGCGCTTCATCGCACAGTGCGATCCAGCCGCGCACGCGCGGGCACTGCGGCGCGAGCGTGTCGACCAGCGCCGCGAACGTCGTGTCGAACAGCACGTACGCATCGTCGGCGTGATTGATGATGTAGGCGATCTGATCGGGGAAAAGGCGCGGATTGATGGTGTGACACACGGCGCCGAAGCCGGTGGTGCCGTAATACGCTTCGAGATGCCGGTAGCCGTTCCACGCGAGCGTCGCGACCCGGTCGCCCGGTTCGACGCCGAGCGCGATGAGCGCCTGCGCGAGTTGCTTCGCGCGCTTCTCGCAATCGCGGTAGGTATAGCGATGCAGGTCGCCTTCGATGCGCCGCGACACGATCTCGGTGCTGCCGAAATGGCGCGCGGCATGCGCGAGCAACGATGATACGGTGAGCGGCACGTCCATCATCTGGCCCAGCAGCGGCGTCGTCATAAGGCGGGGTCTCCTCGGCTCGTTAGTGTGTCGATGGGGTTGCAGTCGGGTTCGTTGAATATATGGTCGTGAAACGGATAGCGCGCCGAACAGCGCGAGGTGCACGATCGTGGCGGCGTCGTACGCAGCACGGTCCGAACGATGTAGCCGGCCGCCCAGCACCGCCGCGGGCGCGGACTTACAATATCGGCTAATCCAGAGGCGCTCAACATGTCGTTTTCCCCAAGCATTGCAGGGTTATCCGCAGCATTGACGGATCTTTCCAACACACTCGCCACTCCCCCAGCCAACGCGTTCGCGCGGCTCGGCGGCACCTTCTTCACGCGGCTGCCCGCCGCGCCGCTCGACGCACCCTACCTCGTCGGCTTCTCGGCCGACACCGCCGCGCGGCTCGGGATGCCCGAGGGCATCGAACGCGAGCCGGGCTTTCTCGAGCTGTTCTGCGGCAATGCGACGCGCGACTGGCCGGCCGACGCACTGCCTTATGCGTCGGTGTACTCGGGCCATCAATTCGGCGTGTGGGCCGGCCAGCTCGGCGACGGCCGCGCGCTCACGCTGGGCGAGCTGGAACACGACGGCGAGCGCAACGAGCTGCAGCTCAAAGGCGCGGGCCGCACGCCTTATTCGCGCATGGGCGACGGCCGCGCGGTGCTGCGCTCGTCGATCCGCGAATATCTGTGCTCCGAGGCGATGCATCATCTCGGCATTCCGACCACGCGCGCGTTGTGCGTGATCGGCTCCGACCAGCCGGTGCGGCGCGAGACGATCGAAACCGCCGCGGTGGTCACGCGCGTCGCGCCGAGCTTCGTGCGCTTCGGACACTTCGAGCACTTCTATGCGAACGATCGGGTCGACGCGTTGCGCGCGCTGGCCGATCATGTGATCGAACGCTTCTATCCGCATTGCAGAGAGGCCGACGATCCGTATCTGGCGCTGCTCGCCGAAGCGGTACGCTCTACCGCCGATCTGATGGTCGACTGGCAGGCGGTCGGTTTCTGTCACGGCGTGATGAATACCGACAACATGTCGATCCTGGGCCTGACGATCGACTACGGACCGTTCGGCTTCATGGATGGCTTCGATGCCGGCCACATCTGCAATCACTCCGATACGCAGGGGCGTTATGCCTACCGGCTGCAGCCGCAAATCGCGTACTGGAACCTCTTTTGCCTCGCGCAGGGATTGCTGCCGTTGTTCGGCGAAAAGCATGACGAAAGCGTGCGCGCCGACAAGGCGGTCGAAGAAGCGCAGCATGTGCTCGCCGGCTTCAAGGAGCGCTTCGCGCCGGCGCTCGAAAACCGCATGCGCGCGAAGCTCGGCCTCGAACAGGCGCGCGACGGCGACGACGCGCTCGTGAACCGGCTGTTCGAAGCGATGCACACGAACCGCGCCGATTTCACGCTGACGTTCCGCAATCTCGCGCGCCTGTCGAAACACGATGCGAGCGGCGATGCGCCGGTACGCGATCTGTTCCTCGATCGCGCCGCCTTCGACGCATGGGCGAACGACTACCGCGCGCGGCTGGCCGTTGAGTCACGCGACGACGCTGCGCGCGCCATTGCAATGAATCGCGTGAACCCCAAATTCGTACTTCGCAACCATCTGGCGGAAACGGCGATCCAGCGTGCGAGGGAGAAGGATTTCTCCGAGGTGGAACGGCTCGCGGCCGTGCTGCGTCGTCCGTTCGACGAGCAGCCCGAATACGCGACGTATGCGGGTCTGCCGCCCGACTGGGCGAGCTCGCTGGAAGTGAGCTGTTCGTCATGACGCGCCGGCGCGGTTCAATCGCCGCGGCCATCCCGCCAGAAGACACCGGTACAAACCCGAGACAGGAACCCGACCATGAGCAACCCCGACGATCTCAAGCATGACGCCCCAGCCGTCCAGAAAAGCGACGCCGAGTGGCGCAAGGAGCTGTCCGACATCGAATACCAGGTGACCCGCCACGCGGCCACCGAGCGCCCGTTCACGGGCCGCTACAACGATCACTGGGAACGCGGCGTCTACGACTGCGTGTGCTG
The DNA here is from genome assembly GCF_046543485.1 of Paraburkholderia sp. EG304. Lineage (NCBI taxonomy): Bacteria > Pseudomonadati > Pseudomonadota > Betaproteobacteria > Burkholderiales > Burkholderiaceae > Paraburkholderia > Paraburkholderia sp. EG304. The sequence goes on from NZ_JBKGUA010000007.1 coordinate 91,918, forward strand.
CGGCACGCCGCTGTTCGAATCGGACACCAAGTTCGACGCCGGCTGCGGCTGGCCGAGCTATTTCCGGCCGATCAACGGCGAGGTGATCGCCGAGAAGACCGACCGCTCGCACGGCATGCTGCGCATCGAGGTGCAGTGCAAGAACTGCGGCGCGCATCTGGGCCACGTGTTCGAGGACGGACCGGCGCCGACCGGTCTGCGCTACTGCATCAATTCGGCTGCGTTACAATTCGAGCCCAAGTAACGCGGCGCGGCAGCAGCCTTGCCCGCTTCGGGCGCCGCGGCGCAAAACCGCGCGCGGCGCCCTTTCAATGCGGTACTCCCGCTCGTCGGCGGGCGCCGCGCACCTTGCGCGCCAAGCGGGCGCGCATCAATGTTCGACTCACCGTTCGACTCACTCTCCCACTTCCCGACCAGATAATGAAATTCCTGTTCGATCTGTTCCCGATCATCCTGTTCTTCGTCGCCTTCAAGATCTGGGGCATTTTCACGGCGACGGCAGTGGCGATCGTCGCCACGCTGGTGCAGATCGCGTGGGTGGCGTTCCGCCACCGCAAGGTCGACCCGATGCTGTGGGTGAGCCTCGGCGTCGTCGTGGTATTCGGTGGTGCGACGCTCGTGCTGCACAACGACACCTTCATCAAATGGAAGCCGACCGTGCTGTACTGGGCGTTTTCCGTCGCTTTGATCGTGTCGCAGCTCGGCTTCAACAAGAATCTGATCGAAGCGATGATGGGCAAGCAGATCACGCTGCCGCACGCGATCTGGGGCAAGCTGAACCTGATCTGGGCGGTCTTTTTCGTGCTGCTCGGTCTTCTGAACCTGTTCGTCGCGTATCACTACACGACAGATCAGTGGGTCAATTTCAAGCTGTTCGGCGCGACCGGCTGCCTGCTCGTGTTCATCGTCGGACAGAGCCTGTGGCTGTCGAAGTACATGAAGGAGGAATGACATGAGCGACCTGTTCATGCACGCGACCACCGCCGAGCGCGCCGCGCTGATCGAGGCGCGCCTCGCGGCCGCGCTCGCACCCGTCGAGTCGATCAGCATCACCGACGACAGCGCGCGGCACGCGGGCCATGCAGGTGCAGCGGCTGGCGGTCATTTCAGCGTCACTATCGTGGCCGTCGCGTTTGCCGGCAAGCCCCGCGTGGCAAGGCATCGCATGGTGTATGATGCGCTGGCCGATGCCATGCAGCGCGGCATTCATGCCCTTGCCATCACGGCGTACACGCCCGAAGAATTTGCTTTGTTGCCCCGCTAGGAACCTTTCGATGACCTTGAAGAAAACCCGCCTCTGGGTATTGCTGGCTGCGTTCGCGGCCGCACCTGCATTCGCACAGAACATCGCCGTCGTGAACGGTACGCCGATTCCGAAGTCGCGCGCCGATGCGTTGATCCAACAACTGGTTCACCAGGGCCAGCAGGACACGCCGCAGCTGCAGCAGGCCGTGCGCGAAGAGCTCGTGAATCGCGAAATTCTGATGCAGGAAGCCCTGCGTCGCGGGCTGCCGAACCGTCCGGACATCAAGGCGCAAATCGCGGTCGCACAGCAAACCGTCGTGCTGCGCGCGCTGATCGAAGATTTCGTGAAGAACAACCAGCCGACCGACGCCGAAGTCACCGCGCGCTACAACGCGCTCGTCAAGGAAGCGGGCGGCAAGGAATATCACCTGCACCATATCCTCGTCGACAACGAGCAGCAGGCGAAGGACCTGATCGCCAAGATCAAGGCCGGCGCAAGCTTCGAAGATCTCGCCAAGCAGTACTCGAAGGACCCGGGATCGGGCAAGAACGGCGGCGACCTCGACTGGTCGGACCCGAAGGCCTACGTGCCTGAATTCGCGGACGCGGCCACCCATCTGCAGAAAGGCCAGATGACCGACACGCCGGTGCATACGCAATTCGGCTGGCACATCATCCGTGTGGATGACATCCGCGCCGTCACGCCGCCGCCGCTCGAGCAGGTGCGTGCGCAGATCGTGCAGCAGATCCAGCAGGAAAAGCTGCAGGCATTCGAAGAGAACCTGCGCAAGAACGCGAAGATTCAGTAAGTGTCAGCGGGCGGATCGTCTTTGGACAGTCCGCCGCCTCCTGGCTTTGAAGAAGCTGGAACGCAGAAAAGCCGCCCGTGGGCGGCTTTTTTGTTGCTGTGAGACTTGCGGGGCGTCAACGTGCTGCCGCCGCAAACAGAGGCCGCCGCACGCAGCGGCAGGCCCCCTGACCCATCAACCGAGCCAGCGACGTGCGTTCTGGAACACACGCAGCCACGGGCTCGCGTCCGTGCCGATCTCGCCCCAGCCCTGCGGATGCCAGCTCATCTGCACAGCGCGATGCACGCGCTCCGTGTGCGGCATTAGCACCGTGAAGCGGCCGTCTGCCGTCGTGACCGACGTGATGCCCTCGGGCGAACCGTTCGGGTTGAACGGATACTGCTCGGTCGCCTGACCACGGTGATCGACGTAGCGCATCGCGACCGCGACCTTCGACTTGTCGCCTTGCTGCGAGAAGTCCGCGAAGCCTTCGCCGTGCGCGACGGCGACCGGAATGCGCGAGCCTTCCATGCCCGCAAAGAACAGCGACGGCGATGCCTGCACTTCGACGAGCGAGAAGCGCGCCTCGAACTTCTCCGACTTGTTGCGCGTGAACTTCGGCCACGCTTCGGCGCCGGGGATCATCGACGCGAGACTGCTCATCATCTGGCAGCCGTTGCAGATGCCGAGCGCGAACGTGTCTTCACGGCCGAAGAACGCGGCGAACATGTCGGCCAGTTGCGCGTTGAAGCGGATCGTCTTCGCCCAGCCTTCGCCGGCACCCAGCGTGTCGCCGTACGAGAACCCGCCGCAGGCGACCGCGCCCGCGAAATCGGCGAGGTTCGCGCGGCCCGCGAGCAGGTCGCTCATGTGCACGTCGTGAGCATCGAAGCCGGCGCGATCGAAGGCATAGGCCGTCTCCAGATGCGAGTTCACGCCCTGCTCGCGCAGGATCGCGACGCGCGGACGCGCGCCCTTGCCGACGAACGGCGCGGCCACGTCTTCCGCCGGATCGAAGCTCAGCACCGGCGTGATGCCCGGGTCGGCCGCATCGAGCAGCGAATCGTATTCGGCGTCGGCGCAAGCGGGGTTGTCGCGCAGACGGGCGATGCGCCAGCTCACTTCGCTCCACGTGCGATGCAGTTCGGTGCGCGGCGCTTCGTAGACCTTCTTTGCGTCGCGATAGATCTCGATCACGTCGCGCTCGTTGGTCTTGCCGATCACGTGCGAGCACGCCGACAGACCATGTTCGCGCAATGCGGCGAGCACCGCGTCGCGATCGGCCGTGCGCACCTGCACGACGGCGCCGAGCTCTTCGTTGAAGAGCGCGCGCAGCGTGCGGTCTTCGCGGCGGCCGCTGGTCTGCTTTGCCCAGTCCTTCGCGTCGCCGTAATCGGATTCGTGATTCGCGTCGAGCACCAGCATGTCGACGTTCAGCGACACACCCGCGTGACCCGCGAACGCCATTTCGCAGACCGTCGCCCACAGGCCGCCGTCCGAGCGGTCGTGGTACGCGAGCAGCTTGCCGTCGCTATTGAGCGCCTGGATCGCGTTGAAGAAGCGCTTCAAATCTTCCGGATCGTCGACGTCCGGCACCGTATCGCCGACCTGCTGCGTGACCTGCGCGAGGATGCTGCCGCCCAGACGCTGCTTGCCGCGGCCGAGGTCGATCGCGATCAGCACCGTCTCGCCGACTTCGCTCACGCGCTGCAATTGCGGCGTCAGATGCTTGCGGACGTCTTCGACCGGAGCGAAAGCCGAGATGATCAGCGACACGGGCGCGACCACTTCCTTCGCTACGCCGCTGTCTTCCCAGCGCGTGCGCATCGACAGCGAATCCTTGCCGACCGGAATGCCGATACCGAGCGCCGGGCACAGTTCCATACCGATCGCCCTGACCGTGTCGTAGAGCGCCGCGTCTTCGCCCGGTGCGCCGCACGCGGCCATCCAGTTGGCCGACAGCTTCAGCTTGTCGAGCGACGCGATCGGCGCCGCCGCGATGTTGGTGATCGCCTCACCGACCGCCATGCGGCCCGAGGCCGGCGCGTTGATGACGGCGAGCGGCGTGCGCTCGGCCATCGTCATCGCTTCGCCGCTGAAGCCCGCGTAGTCCATCGTCGTGATCGCGACGTCGGCCACCGGCACCTGCCACGGGCCGACCATCTGGTCGCGTGCGGTCGTGCCGCCGACCGAACGGTCGCCGATCGTGATCAGGAACGACTTGCTCGCAACCGTCGGGTGACGCAGCACGCTCTGCGCGACCTCTTGCAGCGCGAGGCCGGTCACGTCGACCGGTTCGAGCTTGCGCTCGACGCGCTTCACGTCGCGGTGCATACGCGGCGGCTTGCCGAGCAGCACTTCCATCGGCATGTCGACCGGCTGGTGCGCGGCTTCGTTCTGCTCGGCATCGATCAGTTTCAGCTGACGCTCGGCGGTGGCCGTGCCGATCACCGCGAACGGGCAGCGCTCGCGCTTGCACATCGCCTCGAACACCGGCAGATCGGCAGGCGAAATGGCCAGCACATAGCGCTCCTGCGCTTCGTTCGACCAGATTTCGCGCGGCGACAGGCCGCTTTCTTCGAGCTGGATCTTGCGCAGTTCGAACCGTGCGCCCTTGCCCGCACCGTCGACCACTTCGGGGAATGCGTTCGACAGACCGCCCGCGCCGACGTCGTGAATGCTGAGGATCGGGTTCTTGTCGCCGAGCTGCCAGCACGCGTTGATCACTTCCTGCGCGCGCCGCTCGATTTCCGGGTTGCCGCGCTGCACCGAGTCGAAGTCGAGTTCAGCGGTGTTGGTGCCGGTCGCCATCGAGCTCGCGGCGCCGCCGCCCATGCCGATGCGCATGCCCGGACCGCCGATCTGAATCAGCAGCGAGCCTTCCGGCAGATCATGCTTGTGCGTGTGCTGGTCGGAGATATTGCCGATGCCGCCCGCGATCATGATCGGCTTGTGATAGCCGCGCACGAGACCCGCGACGTTCTGCTCGTAGGTGCGGAAGTAGCCGCCGAGGTTCGGCCGGCCGAATTCGTTGTTGAACGCGGCGCCGCCGAGCGGGCCGTCGATCATGATCTGCAGCGGCGACGCGATACGGTCCGGGCGGCCGTACGCTTCGTGCTGGTCGGCGGGATTGCGCTGCGCGAGCGGCTGCGCCGAGTCGCGCGCGTTTTCCCACGCCTCGACGCCGTCCGGCAATTCGAGGTTCGATACCGTGAAGCCCGTGAGACCCGCCTTCGGACGCGCGCCGCGGCCGGTCGCGCCTTCGTCGCGGATTTCGCCGCCCGCGCCGGTCGCGGCGCCCGGGAACGGCGAGATCGCGGTTGGGTGGTTGTGCGTTTCGACCTTCATCAGCGTGTGCGTGAGCTCGACGCTGCGGCCATAGTGCTCGGGCAATTCGCTCGCGCCGAGCGCGGCCGGCGTGCGCGGGAACCAGCGCTCGGCCATGCCGCCGACCATGATCGCCGAGTTATCCGAATACGCGACGATGGTGCCCTGCGGGTTGAGTTTCTCGGTGTTGCGGATCATGTTGAACAGCGACATGTCCTGCTTCTCGCCGTCGATCGTCCAGTCCGCGTTGAAGATCTTGTGGCGGCAGTGCTCGCTGTTGGCCTGCGCGAACATCATCAGTTCGACGTCGGTCGGATTGCGCTCGAGTTTCGTGAATGCGTCGACCAGGTAGTCGATTTCGTCGTCGGCGAGTGCGAGGCCCAGTTCCACATTGGCGGTTTCTAGCGCGGCGCGGCCGCTCGCGAGCACGTCGACCGTTTGCAGCGGCCTGGCCGGCAGCTCGTCGAACAGATGCAGCGCATGGTCGCGCGACGGCGCGACGCTCTCCGTCATGCGGTCGTGCAGCGCGGCGGCGACGGCCGCGCGCGCTTCGTCGGACAGCGTCTTCTTGCCGCCGAGCAGGCCGCTTTTCAGCGTCACCGAGTATTCGACGCCGCGCTCGATGCGGCGCACGTGCGTGAGACCGCAATGATGCGCGATGTCGGTTGCCTTGCTGGCCCACGGCGACACGGTGCCAAAGCGCGGCACCACGAGGAAGGTTTCGACCGCGCCACGCTCCTTGCCTGCTTCGAATGGATCGCCGTAGTGCATCAGCGCCTCGATCTTCGCGCTGTCTTCAGCGGACAGTTCGGTCTGGGCATTGACGAAGTGCAGATACTGCCCGCGCACGCCGGTGATATTCGGGTCGATGCGCGTGAGCGTTTCGAGCAGGCGGGTTTGACGGAAATCGGAAAGGGCCGAAGCGCCGGGGAAACACGAGAAGTGGGCCATGGGACTTGACGTTGCGTCGCTCATTGATGCCGGGGAGCCGCGCATGCAGGCGACGTGAGGCGGAAAGGAAGTCCGAGATTATACCCCGGGAACGGGCTTCCAGCGGGCTCCGGGGTGTCGCGCCGGCGGGCTGCGTCTGCGCGCGCGAGGCGTCGCTGGAGTGCCCGTCGCGTCGCCGCGCGGGTGCTTTGACTGCTATCATTCGCGTTTCACCAGATCGGCGCACGCGGCACGGGCTTCACCCTGCGGCGCGCCGCATGTCACAGCCAGCGGGAACGCGCGAGCCGCCCGTCGGCACATCGAATCAGAACATGGATGTCATCGTCATTGGCGGCGGGGTAGCGGGCGTCGCCACCGCTTATCAGCTGCGCGCGGCCGGCCATCGGGTATGCGTCGTCGAGCGTCACGCGACTGTCGCGCAAGGCGCCACCTACGGACAAGGCGGCAGCGTGCTGCCGACGCCGCTCGACGTCTGGTTCGGCCCGACCTTCATGGCGAGCCGCTACAACGCGAAAAATGGCGTGATCAGCAAGACCGGCTTCAACGGCGCCGCGCGGCAGTTCATCAAGCAGCTCGGAGCATGGCAGGAACCCGCGGCGTTCGCGCGCCAGTACGCGCTGTTGCGGCCGCTGATCGAATCGTCGCGCGAGGCGATGGCCGACGTGGAAGCCCGCTTCGGCCTCGAATTCGAACAGGCGAGCGGTCTCTTGTACCTCGTGCGCAGCGCGCACGAATGGGAATTGAGCGCCGCTGCGCTCGATCTGTTGGGCCAGTTCGAAGTGCCGCATCACGTGATGAGCCCGGCCGAATGCGCGGCGTTCGAGCATGCGGTGCCCACAGATCCTGAATTCGCCGGCGGCGTGCTGTTCGAGCATGAGCGCACCGCGAACTGTCCGCTTTTCACCAAGCTCGTCAAACAGGTGCTCGACGCCCAGGGCGGCGTGCAGTTCATGCCGAACTGCGAGGTGACCGGCATCCGGCTCGAAAATCAGCGTGCGGCGGTCGAACTCGCGCCGCGCGACGGCGCGCCCCGCTCGCGCGAAATCGACGTGGTCCAGGCCGACGCGATCGTGGTCGCGGCCGGTTATGGCAGCCTGGCGCTGCTCGAACGCGCGGGACTCAAGCTGCCGCTGCACCCGCTGCGGCTGCATTCGCTGGTCGCGCCGATCGCGCACGAGGAATGCGCGCCGCATGTCGCGATCGTCGATGCGGTCAAGCGCATCGGCATCAGCCGCATGAACCATCGGCTGCGGATCGCGGGCGGTGCGGTGCTGCAAAGCGCGAGCCAGATCGACAAGCCGCTCGGCGAAGCGCTGACCAAGGAGGCGCTCGCGATGCTCGGTCAGGCGACGCACGACTGGATTCCGGGCGCCGCGCGCATTTCGGCGGCGCTGCCGTGGGAAGGCGTGAAACTGCTGTCGCCGGACGGCTTGCCGGTGATCGGCAACGCGCTGCATCCGCGCCTGTTCGTCAACGTCGGGCATGGCCCGGCCGGCTGGGGCCTCGCCTGCGGCGCGGGCAAGCTCGTTGCAGAGCTGATGTCGGGGCAGACACCGACGTTGCCGCCAGACACGCTCGCGGCGTTGCGGCCGGAGCGGTTCCAGTAAGGTTTCGCGCTCTTCCGCGCGGGGATGGCGGGCTGACAGCCCGCTGTCGACACGGCGCGCTCATCGCGCCACTCCCACCGCCAACACCGAAACAGCCGCACGCCGCGCGCCTATCGGCACTACCATAGCGATTCCCAAGTCTGCCCGCCGTGCCGCGGGCGCACCGCCAGGTTTCGCCATGACAGACGCCGAAAACTCGCTGCTCACCCTTTTCGATCCGCTCACCGCCCCACTCAGCGACCCGCAGCCGCTTGCGCTGCCGCTGCTGACGCTGACCGACCTGCGCATCGCCGAATCCCAGGCCGCCGCGTCCCTGCCCGGGCACACGCTGATGGCGCGCGCCGGTCACGCGGCAGCGCGCTGGCTGCTCGAACGGATCGCCGCGGATACCTCGGTGACGAAAGCGCAGCAGCGCGCGTGGCTGGTCGCCGGCCCCGGCAACAATGGCGGCGACGCGCTGGTCGTCGCAACGGAGCTGCACAAGGCCGGCATCGCCGTCGAAGTCTGCATGCCGGTCGAAGTGAAGCCGGCCGACGCGCGCTGGGCGCTCGACGCCGCACGCGCCGCCGGCGTGCCGATCGACACTGCGCCGCCCGCCTCGCTCGACGGCTATGGCTGGCTCGTCGACGGCATGTTCGGCATCGGTCTCGCGCGGCCGCTCGACGGCGTATTCGCGACGCTCGCGCGGCAATTGTCGCAACGCACGAAGACGCGCCCGACCCAAGGCGCGGTACTCGCGCTCGATGTGCCCAGCGGGCTCGACAGCGACACCGGCGCGGTGATCGGCGGCAATGGCGCGGCGGTGGTCCATGCGACCCACACGATCACGTTCATCGGCGCGAAACCGGGGCTTTTCACCGCGCAGGGCCGCGACCTGACTGGGCGGGTGACCGTCGCACCGATCGGGCTCACCGCAGGAATCAACGGCGGCGGCGGTGGCCGGGACGCTGCCCCAGGCGCCCCCCGCGCCGCGATCCAGCTCAGCGCCCCCGACCTCTTCGGCCCGTTCATGCCCCCGCGCACCTTCGCGACCAACAAGGGCACCTTCGGCAGCCTCGCGGTGGTCGGCGGCGACACGGGCATGTGCGGCGCGCCGATCCTCGCGGCGCGCGCGGCGCTCTACAGCGGCGCGGGCAAGGTTCATGTCGCGCTGCTCGGCGAAGGCGCCCCGCCCTACGATCCGCCGCACCCGGAACTGATGCTGCATCCGATCGACACGCTGCCGCTCGATTCGATGGATGCGCTCGCGATCGGCTGCGGCATGGGGCATGGCGAACGCGCGACGCGCGTACTGCACGACGTGCTGCCGCTCGACGTGCCCAAGCTGTTCGATGCCGACGCGCTGAACCTGATCGCCAATGATCCCGCGCTCGCCGCCGAAGTCACCGCGCGCGGCGTGCAGGGCGATCCGTGCATCCTGACGCCGCATCCGCTCGAAGCCGCGCGCCTGCTCGGCAGCGATGCGGCGAGCGTGCAGCGCGACCGTCTGGCGGCCGCCCGTGCGCTCGCGGCGCGTTTTGCGAGCGTCGTCGTGCTGAAAGGCGTCGGCACGATCATTGCCGCGCCCGACGGCCGCCTCGCGCTGAATCCAACCGGCAACGCCGCGCTCGCGACGGGCGGCACCGGCGACGTGCTCGGCGGCATCATCGGCGCGCTGCTCGCGCAGCACCTGCCACGCTTCGAGGCGGCGCTCGCGGGCGTCTATCTGCACGGCCTCGCCGCCGATACGCTGACCGCGCAGGGCCAAGGTCCCGCGGGTTTGACGGCCGGCGAGCTGGCGCCGATGGTGCGCACCCTACTGAACCGGCTGTTCTATTCGGCGACGCCTGCCTGACGGACGGGTCGTGCGCGCCTCGTTCGCCTCGCTCTTTCACACCGGTGAAACATCGCGATCCCAATCATTGCGACCGCGCGCAACGCACTGCTGCCCGCCACGCATCCCCGCTATACTGATTGCCTGCGCCGCGCGTCGGATCGATGTCGCGGGTCGCGGCGATACTCCAGCGGGCGCGTGCGCCGCCTCGCGTTTTCGCGAAGTTCACCGGCTTCGCGAAGTATCGTCGGCACCCGCTCGCGAACCGGTCCGCGTGGCATCGCTCTGACTGAATCGCCGCATCATTCTCGGCCGTGCTTCATGCGCGCGCCTTCCTTCGTGCCCCTTGGTTAGACGGACGCTATGACCCAGAACTCGCTCCCCTCCTGGTCCTCGCTGCAGACGCATTACGACAAGATTCGCGATGCGCATCTGCGCGACTGGTTCGCCCCCGAGAACGATCCCGCTCCCACGCGCGCCGAACGCTTCACGTTCGCGGGCGGCGGTCTCGCAGCCGATTTCTCGAAGCACCGCATCACCGACGAAACCCTGCAATTGCTCGTGCAACTCGCGCGCGAAGCCGGCGTCGAAAAGCGCCGCGACGCGATGTTCGCGGGCGAAGTCGTCAACCCGACCGAAGGCCGCGCCGCGCTTCACACGGCATTGCGCGCAACCGACCCGAAGGCGCCTTTCTTCGCCGACGTGCAGGCCGAGCGCAAGAAAATGGCCGCGTTCGCCGAGCAGGTTCGCAGCGGCGCGTGGACCGGCTACACCGGCAAGCGGATTCGTCATGTCGTGAACATCGGCATCGGCGGCTCGGATCTCGGGCCGAAGATGGTCGTGCACGCGCTGCATCATCTGGCGACGCCCGAGATCTCGACGCACTTCGTGTCGAACGTCGACGGCGCCGATCTGTACAACGTGATGCAGCAGATCGATCCCGAGGAGACGCTCGCGATTATCGTGTCGAAGACCTTCACGACGCTGGAGACGATGACCAATGCGCGTTCGCTGCGCGACTTCTTCATCCAGAAAGGCTGCCCGGAAAGCGCGCTTGCGAAGCACTTCGTCGGCGTGTCGGCGAATACGGCCGAAGTCGTCAAGTTCGGCATCGCGAAAGAAAACGTGTTTTCGATGTGGGACTGGGTCGGCGGACGCTACTCGCTGTGGTCGGCCGTCGGTCTGTCGATCATGATCGCGATCGGCCCGCTGCAGTTCGACGAGCTGCTCGCCGGCGCCAACGAGATGGACCAGCACTTCCGTACCGCGCCGCTCGAAAAGAACCTGCCGGTGCTGCTCGGCATGATCGGCATCTGGTATCGCAACTTCTTCGGCTCGCAGAGCTATCTGGTCGCGCCGTACTCGCAGGCGCTCCATTTTCTGCCGTCGTATCTGCAGCAGCTCGAAATGGAGAGCAACGGCAAGTCCGCGCGTCTCGACGGCGCATTCGTCGACTATGCGACCTCCGCGGTCACATGGGGCGAGCCGGGCACGAACGGTCAGCACGCGTTTTTCCAGATGCTGCACCAGGGCCCGACGATCGTGCCGATCGATTTCATCGCAGTGCTGACGCCCGAGCATCCGCTCGCGAGCCATCATCCGAAGCTGCTCGCGAACTGCTTCGCGCAAAGCGAAGCGCTGATGCTGGGTCGTACGCTCGAGGAAGCAAAGAAGGTGGCCGGCCCCGACAAGCCGGAACTCGCGCCGCACCTGACCTTCCCCGGCAACCGCCCGACCGCGACGCTGCTGCTCGACGCGTTGACCGCGCGCACGCTCGGCGCGCTGATCGCGCTTTATGAACACAAGGTGCTGGTGCAGGCGTCGGTGTGGAACATCAATCCGTTCGACCAGTGGGGCGTCGAGCTCGGCAAGATCCTCGGCAAGGTGGTCGAGGCAGATCTGGGTGCGGCGAGTGCCGACGTGAAGAAGCATGATTCGTCGACCTCGGCGTTGATCGCGCGGGCGCGGGCTGCGTTGAAGCGCTGAGTGGAAGTTTGATGTGCGCGTTAGCGGCGTTAGCGCGCGATAGACAAAACAAAAGCGGGCTGCGGCCCGCTTTTGTTTTTGCTTCGACGACTACATGGTCGCGGCGGTGCGCGAGCGCGAGCCCGCGATCCGCGCAGATCATTACGCGAGCCGCCCCGCTTCTATCGTCACCGTCGTATCGCAACGCCGCGCGAGTTCGATGTCATGCGTGACGAGCACGAGCGTCGCGCCGTGCGCGCGATTCATCTCGAACATCAGATCGATGACCGCGTGGCCGGTGGCCGCGTCGAGACTGCCGGTGGGTTCGTCGGCGAACAGGATCTTCGGGCGGGTGACGAACGCGCGAGCGAGCGCAACGCGCTGCTGCTCGCCGCCCGACAGCAACTTCGGATAGTGACCGGTGCGTTGCCCGAGCCCTACCTGTTCGAGCAGTTCGCGCGCACGCGCGGCGGCCTCGCGTGTGCCGATGCCGCCTTGCAGTTCGAGCGGTAGCGTGACGTTTTCGAGCGCGGTCAGATGCGGCATCAATTGAAACGACTGGAACACGAAGCCAACCGCGCCGCTGCGCAACGCGGCGCGCCCGTCTTCGTCGAGATCGCCGAGTTCGCGGCCGAGCAGCCGAACCGAGCCCGCGCTCGCGCTGTCCAATCCCGCGAGCAAGCCGAGCAGCGTAGACTTGCCCGACCCGGATGCACCGACGATCGCCACGCTGCTGCCGGCATCGATGGCAAGATCGATGTCATCGAGAATCGTCAGTTCGCCCGTTGCATCCTTAACCCTCTTGCACAAACCCCGCACTTCAATGACTGGATCAGTTCTGTTTGGCATGGTGAAGCGTAGGTTGAAAGTGCGCGCCATCGCCCCTCGTGCCGCGGCGCTGACCGCGGCATTCGGCGCGACCATGATGGCCGCCGCGCTGGTTTGGTTACCGTTGCAGGCTCATGCGGCGAATGCGCCCGAACCCGCGAAGCCTGTGATCGTCGTGCTCGGCGACAGCATCTCCGCCGAGTACGGGCTGCCCCGCGATACGGGCTGGGTCGCGTTGATGCGTCAGCGTCTGGCCGAAGAGCGCATCGATTATAGCGTCGCCAATGCGAGCATCAGCGGCGACACGACGAGCGGCGGGCGCGCGCGTCTGCCCGCGCTGATGGAACGGCTCAAGCCGAGCATCGTGATCGTCGAACTCGGCGCCAACGACGCGTTGCGCGGCGTGCCGCTTTCGACGACCGAGGCCAACCTGCGCACGATCATCGAACAGGCGCAGCACGGCCATGCGAAGGTCGTGCTCGTCGGCATGTACGTGCCGCCCAATTACGGCCCCGACTATACGCAAAAGTTCCACGGCCTCTACGGCCAGTTGTCGAAGGAATTCCATCTGCCGCTCGTGCCTTTTTTGCTCGCCGGCATCGCGGATAAACCGGATATGTTCCAGGCCGATCAGATCCACCCGACGCAGCAGGCACAGCCGCTGCTACTCAACAACGTGTGGCCCGCTGTCAAGCCACTCCTTCGCACAAGTTCGCCGCACTGAAACACCTGCTAACGACTTGTTTCCGGAACCTGGGGGAGCACGGATCGCCGAGCCGTTCGATACATGGGCCGTTCCGTGCCACCTGGCTCAATCTTGAGCGACTCCTGAGGAGATAACGTTGAAATACTTACCGTTAATCGCTTTGACTGTTGCCATCTCGGCCTGCGCGGCTCAACCGCCCGCGGGGGTTCAGTCGGTGGGTCAAAGCCAGCAGCCGCCTCGCGCCGTCGCAACCTGCATCGCGCAGAAATGGGCGGATAGCTCACAACAGCAGGTCGTTTCGCAAAGTATCCTGGCCAACGATCAGGCCATGGACGTCTACGTCCCGGGCCAGCAACCGCCCAACGGCGCCGCAGCGGTGGTCCGTCCGTCGTATAGCGGCAAGGGCACGTGGGTCGGCTTCCGCCCAGGCGGCGCCGGCGCGGGCGCAAGCAATGCTACCGGCGCGATCAGCGGCTGTCTGTGAAACGATCGCTCTGGCCGTAGATAGAAAAAGCCCCGCATTTGCGGGGCTTTTCTTTTGACCTGCAGGGAATGCTTGCTACGGCTTACTGGTCGGCCGCCTGGGCGGCGTTGTCGAGCGTGCCGTAGAACTGCACCTTCGAGCGCTCGCGCAGCGCCTTCAGATAGGCCTCGGCCTGCGACTGCGAGTCCACCTGCGCAATCTGCTGCTGCGCGACGGCGAGATGCTGCGCGTCGGTGGCCGCGGGCGGCACGATCTGATTCACGCGATAGATCGCATAGCCGTCATCGCCGAGATCGACACCGACGTAGGCCGGCAACTTTTGCGCATCGACCTTGTAGATCGCGCTCAGTGCGGCAGGCGGCACGCCCTGCGCGTCATTGCGCGAAACCTTGAGCGGCGACGAGAAACCGGCGGTCGCCTTCGATTTTTCGAACTCGGCCAGCTTCGCAGCGCCGTCCTTGTGCGCCGCTTCGTTCGCCTGCTCGGCGATCACCTTCTGACGCACCGCGTCCTTCACCGCGTCGAATGCGGGCACGGCGGCGGGCTTGTAGTCGGTCACGCGCGCTGCGATCAGCGTGTTGTTGCCGACGTCGATGGCCTGCGTATTGTTGTGCGCCGATACCGAGTCGTTCGCGAATACGGCTGCGAGGAACTTCGGATTGTTCAGCGGGCTGTCGGGCGGCAGCTTCGCGTCCGGCTGCGGCGTGACCGTCGCGGTCTGGATCTGCAGCTTGAACTTGTCGGCGGCCGGCTGCAGACTCTTGGCCTTTTCATAGACCAGCGACGCGAAGCCTTCCGAGCCGTCGGTGAACGCCTTGCTCGCCAGTTGCGTCTTCAGCTCCCTGGTGATCTGCTCTTTCACTTCGTCGAACGACTTCGTCACCGCCGGCTTTACATCAGTGACCTTGATGATATGGAAGCCGAAGTCCGTCTGCACGATGCCACTGATCTCGTCCTTCTTCAGCGCGAACACCGCGTCGTCGAACGCCTGGCCGCCCGCGATCATGCCGCGGCCGAAGTAACCGAGATCGCCGCCCTTCGATGCCGAACCCGGGTCCTGCGAGTTCTGCTGCGCGATCTGCGCGAACTGATCCGGATGCGCCTTGAGCTGCGCGAGCAACTCCTCGGCCTTTTGTTTCGCCTTGGCCTTGTCGGCCGCGCTCGTGTCCTTCGGTGCCGCGATCAGGATGTGGCTCGCGCGCACTTGGCCTTCGGTGCGGAAGTGGGCGATGTTGTCGTCGTAGTATTTCTTCAGGTCCGCGTCGCTCGGCTGCACCGATGCGCCCAGCGTGGCCGGCGACATCACCAGATACTGGATCGTCGCGGTAGCGGGCGTCGCGAAGTCGTTGCGATGCGCGTCGTAATACGCTTGCAGTTGCGCATCGGTCGGCTGGATCTTCGCCTCGTAATCGTGCGGATGGAACGCGATGCCCTGCACTTCACGCTGCTGCTGCGCGAGCTCGGTCAGGTGCTGCGCAAGCGTCTTCGACGTGAACGCGCTCGCCGCGATGCTCGCGGGCAGCTGTTGCATCGCGAGGTTGTAGCGCATGCGCTCGTCGTACTGATCGGGCGTCATGCCCTGCATCGCGAGCAACTGCTTGTAGCGCTCGAGGTCGATCGAACCGTCGGGATTTTTCAGCGACGAAATCACCGGATCGGACAGCAGCGCACGGCGCACCGCGTCGTCCGATGCGGTCAGATGCAGACGCTGCGTTTCGTCGGCGAGCACACGCTGCTCGATCATGCCGTCGAGCATCTGGCGGCGGCGCTCCGGCGTGTCGAACGACTTCATGTCGAACTGCGCGCCGAGCATCTGACGCCCCCGGTCGAGCTGCTGGCGCATCGCGTCGTCATATTCGACGCGGGTGATCTTGTGACCGTTGACACTCGCGACGTTTGCGCTTTCGTCAAAGAAGCCGCGGAAGCCCTGAATACCCACAAAACCCAACCCCGGCAAAATGACGAGGATGAGCATGAACATCATCAGGCGTTGGTGATTGCGGAAAAAATCGAGCATGCGTGAGGGATGCCAAAAACAGAACGCCCGATCTTACCTCAGCGGGCAACAAAAAAGGCGAACCGGAGTTCGCCTTTCGTGGATACTGGCGGAGTGGACGGGACTCGAACCCGCGACCCCCGGCGTGACAGGCCGGTATTCTAACCGACTGAACTACCACTCCTTTTACTGCGCTCTTGCTACTGAAAACACTGCCGCCGAATCTGAAACTGGTGGGTGCTGAGAGGCTCGAACTCCCGACCTACGCCTTGTAAGGGCGCCGCTCTACCAACTGAGCTAAGCACCCGTTTCGTGATTCAGTGCTTGATGTGTTTTCTGCCTTGCTACCGCTCGCCCGATGAATGGATCACGCAACCGGGTCAAGCAATTCCTCAAGCAGCAAGCCCGTTAGTTTAGCGCATCCTTCAGCGCTTTGCCAGGCCTAAATTTAGGAACTTTTGCTGCCTTGATTTTGATCGCAGCGCCCGTGCGCGGATTGCGCCCGGTGCGCGCGGTGCGCTTGCCGACCGCGAACGTGCCAAAGCCGACCAGCGTGACCGATCCGCCCTTCTTCAACGTGCTTTTGACGCCCGCGATGACTGCATCGAGCGCGCGGCCGGCCGCAGCCTTCGAAATGTCGGCTTGCTGTGCGATGTGATCGATCAATTCCGTTTTGTTCATTCAAAACCCCCGCGAATGTTTATTGGCAATCGTGACAGTGCTTTCCAGCACCTCCCGCCACGCGGCCGGCGCTAACGCCAGGCCGCCCCATTAGAAGCGGCCGAAACCCTTGTGTCAACCGGGGTTGAGCCTGATCGAGGTGATTTTAGAGCGGCACTTTCATCACAGTATGTTGCAGCGGAAAGTCTGGTGATCCGACACCGCGACAAGGTCGCGCAGGCAATAAAAAAACCCGCGGCCTTGACCGCGGGTTTTCTACTTCAGCGAACAACAGCGCTGCTGTTTGACGTCAGCGCATTCTGATGCGGCTCGGACCTCAGTGCTTGACGACGTCGGTCGCGGCATCCTTGCCCGGCTCGGCACCAACCGGCGCCGAAGCCTTCGGCTCTTCTTCCGGCAACGCCTGCGGCACACGTTCGAGCGCAAGTTCGAGCACCTTATCGATCCAGCGGACGGGCACGATTTCGATCGCGTTCTT
Organism: Paraburkholderia sp. EG304; assembly: GCF_046543485.1. Classification (NCBI taxonomy): domain Bacteria; kingdom Pseudomonadati; phylum Pseudomonadota; class Betaproteobacteria; order Burkholderiales; family Burkholderiaceae; genus Paraburkholderia; species Paraburkholderia sp. EG304. The sequence continues at coordinate 108,787 of NZ_JBKGUA010000007.1, forward strand.
CACGTTGTCCGGAATCTCCGTCAAATCCTTGACGTTTTCTTCCGGAATCAGCACCAGCTTGATGCCACCGCGATGCGCCGCCAGCAGTTTCTCCTTCAGACCGCCGATGGGCAGGACTTCGCCACGCAACGTGATTTCGCCCGTCATCGCGACATCGGCGCGCACCGGAATACCGGTCAACACCGACACCAGCGCGGTCGTCATCGCGATACCAGCCGAAGGACCATCTTTCGGCGTCGCGCCTTCCGGCACGTGGATGTGAATGTCCTGTTTGTCGAACGCTTCGTCCTTGATGCCAAGACGACGCGAACGCGAACGCACGACCGAGCGTGCCGCTTCGACGGATTCCTTCATCACGTCGCCGAGCGAACCCGTGCGGATCACATTGCCCTTGCCCGGCATCACTGCCGCTTCGATAGTCAGCAGATCGCCGCCCACTTCTGTCCACGCGAGACCCGTGACCTGGCCCACCTGATTTTCCTTCGCGGCCAGACCGAAGTCGTACTTGCGCACGCCGAGGAACGTGTCGAGATTGCTACCGTCGACCTTCACCGCGCCTTCCGCCTTCTTCAGCAGAAGCATCTTCACGACCTTGCGGCAAATCTTCGACACTTCACGCTCGAGCGAACGCACGCCCGCTTCACGCGTGTAGTAGCGAATGATGTCGCGGATCGCGGATTCGGTCACATCGACCTCGCCATCCTTGAGGCCGTTGTTCTTCTTCTGCTTCGGCAACAGATAACGCTGCGCGATGCTGACCTTCTCGTCTTCCGTATAGCCAGACAGACGAATCACTTCCATCCGGTCGAGCAGCGGCGGCGGAATGTTCAGCGAGTTCGACGTCGCGACGAACATCACGTCCGACAGGTCGAAATCGACCTCGACGTAGTGGTCGGCAAACGTATGGTTCTGTTCCGGATCGAGCACTTCGAGCAGCGCCGACGACGGATCGCCGCGGAAATCCTGGCCCATCTTGTCGACTTCGTCGAGCAGGAAGAGCGGATTGCGCACGCCGACCTTGGTCAGGCTCTGCAGGATCTTGCCCGGCATCGAACCGATGTACGTACGACGGTGGCCGCGAATCTCGGCTTCGTCACGCACGCCGCCCAATGCCATGCGCACGAACTTGCGGTTCGTCGCGCGCGCGATCGACTGGCCGAGCGAAGTCTTACCCACACCCGGAGGCCCAACGAGGCACAGAATCGGCGCCTTGACCTTGTCGACACGTTGCTGGACTGCGAGATACTCGAGAATGCGTTCCTTCACCTTCTCGAGACCGAAGTGGTCTTCGTCGAGGACGCGCTCAGCATTCGACAGATCGTTGTTGACCTTGCTCTTCTTGCGCCACGGCAAGCCGATCAGCGTGTCGATGTAGTTGCGCACGACCGTCGCTTCCGCCGACATCGGCGACATCAGCTTGAGCTTCTTCAGCTCGGCGTCGGCCTTCTTCTTCGCTTCCTTCGGCATGCGGGCAGCCGTGATGCGCTTCTCGAGCTCCTCGAGATCTGCACCTTCTTCGCCTTCGCCGAGTTCCTTCTGGATCGCCTTGACCTGTTCGTTCAGGTAGTACTCGCGCTGGCTCTTCTCCATCTGACGCTTCACGCGTCCACGGATACGCTTTTCGACCTGCAGGATGTCGATCTCGGCTTCAAGTTGCGCGAGCAAATGCTCGAGCCGCTCGATCACCGGGAACATCTCGAGGATGTGTTGCTTCTGGTCGAGCTTGAGCGGCAGATGCGCGGCAATTGTGTCCGCGAGACGCCCAGCTTCGTCGATACCCGACAAGGAGGTCAGGATCTCCGGCGGGATCTTCTTGTTCAGCTTCACATACTGGTCGAACTGCGACACGATCGCGCGACGCAGCGCTTCGGTTTCAGCGCTGTCGGCGTGGTCGGGTTCGAGCGGCATGACTTCGCACGAGAACTGCGTTTCCTGTTCTTCGATGGAAAGCGTCTTCGCGCGCTGCAAGCCTTCGACGAGCACCTTCACGGTACCGTCGGGCAGTTTGAGCATCTGCAGGATGTTGGCGATACACCCTACTTCGTACATGTCCTTTTCGGTCGGCTCATCTTTCGCAGCCGTTTTCTGGGCGACGAGCATGATGTGCTTGCCGCCTTCCATCGCTGCTTCGAGAGCCTTGATCGACTTCGGGCGGCCTACGAAGAGCGGAATCACCATGTGCGGGAAAACGACTACGTCGCGCAGCGGGAGCAGCGGCAGCGTAATGCGTTCCGGCGGGAGGAGTTGGGTTCCTGACATTTCATTTCCCCATGAGTGGAATCAGTTCGTTCGATAGGTGAGGCCAGCAGAAAATATTGCAAGCCTCCGCGTGTGGGAAAAGTTCAGTGACTCCGAAGATTCAGTGACTCCATAGTTGAGAACAACCAGCCTGACCACACGATAAACGAAAAAGCCGTTCACGTCGCCATGAACGGCTTTTTTGCAGAACTCGAAAGCCGATCAGTTCGAACCCGCGACCTTCGGCGCGTCTTCGTAGATCAGCAGCGGTTTGCCGTCGCCGTCGATAACGTTGTCGTCGATGATGACCTTGCTGACACCTTTCATTTGCGGAAGGTCGTACATCACATCGAGCAACGCCTGTTCCAGTATCGAACGCAGGCCCCGCGCCCCGGTCTTGCGGCGGATCGCCTTGCGCGCCACGGCCTGCAGCGCGGCCGGACGAATTTCCAGTTCGACGCGCTCCATGCTGAAGAGCTTGTGATACTGCTTGACCAGCGCATTCTTCGGTTCGACGAGAATCTTCATCAGCGCTGCTTCGTCGAGCTTGCCGAGCGTGGCGACGACCGGCAGACGGCCGATCAGTTCTGGAATCAGGCCGAACTTGATCAGATCTTCCGGTTCCACTTCACGCAGCACTTCGCCGGCATCGCGGTCCTGCTTGCTCTTCACGCTGGCGCCAAAACCGATGCCAGTCTTCTCTGTACGGTCGACGATGACCTTTTCAAGGCCGTCGAACGCGCCGCCGCAGATGAACAGGATGTTCGTCGTATCGACCTGGATGAAGTCCTGGTTCGGATGCTTACGGCCACCTTGCGGCGGCACCGACGCCATAGTGCCTTCGACCAGCTTCAGCAGAGCCTGCTGCACGCCCTCGCCCGACACGTCGCGCGTGATGGACGGGTTGTCGGACTTGCGGCTGATCTTGTCGATCTCGTCGATGTAGACAATGCCGCGCTGGGCCTTGTCCACCTCGTAGTTACAATTTTGCAGCAGCTTCTGGATGATGTTCTCGACGTCTTCACCGACATAGCCGGCTTCCGTCAGCGTGGTCGCGTCTGCGATCACGAACGGTACGTTCAGAAGGCGCGCGAGCGTCTGCGCGAGCAGCGTCTTGCCGGAGCCGGTCGGGCCGATCAGCAGGATGTTGCTTTTCGACAGCTCGATTTCGTCCTTCTTGTCGAGATGCTTGAGACGCTTGTAATGGTTGTAGACCGCGACCGCGAGGATTTTCTTCGCGCGCTCCTGACCGATCACGTACTGGTCGAGAATTTCGCGGATTTCCTGCGGAGTCGGCAGGTCGGACTTCGACAAGCCCGCCTCGATGCCCGCGCCTGCAGCCTCGTCACGAATGATTTCGTTGCAAAGATCGATACATTCATCGCAGATGAACACCGACGGGCCAGCAATCAGTTTCTTGACCTCATGCTGGCTCTTGCCGCAAAACGAGCAATACAACAGCTTTTCGCTGTTAGAACCTTTCTTGTCCGCCATAGATGTGTGAGCCTCCGGACACCGGATTACATAATACGCCGTTTGCCCCCGCCACGCAGTTTGGGCGCGCCCGGGCTAGTTAGCACGATAACGGCGCTTGCCGCAGACGCCCGGACGGAAGTTGAACATTCACCACCGGCCCGATGACGGTTTTGCCGCGACCGTGGGCAAAACAGCGTGGCAAAACCGTACCAGATCAAGGACGCTTGTGCGCCACCTGGTCGACAAGGCCGTACGCCTGCGCGTCATCGCCGGACATGAAATTGTCGCGGTCGGTGTCACGCGCGATACGCTCGACGGGCTGACCGGTGTGGTGCGCGAGCAGGTGATTCAGCCGATCCTTCAGGTACAGGATTTCGCGCGCCTGGATTTCGATATCCGATGCCTGACCGCGCGCGCCGCCGAGCGGCTGGTGAATCATCACGCGCGAATTCGGCAGCGCAAAGCGCTTGCCCTTCGCGCCGGCCGCGAGCAGGAACGCGCCCATGCTTGCCGCGAGGCCCATGCAAAGGGTCGAAACGTCCGGCTTAATGAACTGCATCGTATCGTAGATCGCCATACCGGCAGACACGGAGCCGCCCGGGCTGTTAATGTAGAAGTAGATGTCCTTGTCCGGATTCTCGCTTTCGAGAAACAGCATCTGCGCAACCACCAGATTGGCCGTCTGGTCGTTCACTTCGCCTACGAGGAACACAATGCGTTCCTTCAGCAGACGCGAGTAGATATCATACGAACGCTCGCCCCGGCCGCTCGTTTCCACGACGATCGGCACCAGACCGAGTGCCTGCGCTTCGAGATCCCGGGACGACTGGGAGGTCAACGTGTCCAGCATTTGGGCGCGAAAGGTCATGCAATGGATCCTTGTCTGGAAATATTCTGAATATTAGCTGCTGGACACAGGTTGGTGCGACGAGCCCGTATTCAAGTGCCGTCCTTGTGTGCGCGTACAAACAGATCCGGTACGTCACCCACACTCTCGCAGCGCAAAAAAACGGCGTGCGGGCCGTCGGTCGCTCCGACAGCCGGCACGCCGTTGCAGCGACGCTTACGCTTGCGCCGTTGCGCTTGCCAGTTCCTCGAAGCTCACTTCCTTGTCCGTCACCTTGGCCTTGCTGAGGACGAAGTCGACGACGTTGGCTTCAACGACGTACGCTTCCATTTCAGCAAGACGTTGCTGGTTCGAATAATACCAGCGGACGACTTCCTTCGGGTCTTCGTAACTTTTCGCGAATTCGTCGACTTCGGCACGAATCTGCTCCGGCTTCGCCTGCAGTTCATTCGCCTTCACGAGCTCGGCCAGCACGAGGCCCAGCTTGACGCGGCGCTCGGCCTGCTCCTTGAACATTGCAGCCGGGATCGGCGCGTCCTTGGCGTTCGGCACGCCACGCTGCTCCAGATCCTGGCGAGCCATAGCGACGAGGCGTTCCTGATCCTGTTCGATCAGCGCGTTCGGTACGTCGAGTTCCGCGATCTTCAGCAGCGCGTCCATCACCTGGTTCTTGACGATGGCTTGCGTGCGGCGCTTCGCTTCGCGCTCAAGGTTGTCCTTGATTTCGGCGCGCATCTTGGTCAGATCGCCGTCCTGGATGCCGAGCGATTTCGCGAATTCGCCGTCGACTTCCGGCAGATGCGGCCATTCGATCTTTTTCATCGTGATCGTGAATTGCGCCGTCTTGCCCGCCACTTCCTTGCCGTGGTAGTCGTCCGGGAACTTCAGGTCGAATTCCTTCGCCTCGCCGACCTTCAGGCCCAACGCGGCTTTTTCGAATTCCGGCAGCATGCGGCCTTCGCCGAGGACGAAGCCGAAGTCTTCGGCGCTACCGCCCTGGAATGCTTCACCGTCGATCTTGCCGACGAAGTCCACCGTCACGCGGTCGCCGTCTTTGGCGGCCGTGTCCGCCCCGCCGTCGCCGTGCTCGCCGGCTTCGCCGCGAGCGTGGAAGTGCACGCGCTGCTTGCGCAGGATGTCCAGCGTGCGGTCGATTTCCGCTTCGCTGATGCTGGTGGTGGTGCGCTCGATTTCAGCCGTGGCGACGTCGCCCAGCTTCACTTCCGGGTACACCTCGAACGTCGCGTCGAACGCGTAGCTGCCTTCAGCGGCGTCGGTCTTCGGCGCGAAGCTCGGCTGACCCGCGACACGCAGGTTCTCGGCGCGGCTGATGTCGAAGAATTCCTTGCCGACCTTGTCGCTCAGCACTTCGGCTTCCACCTGGCCCGAATACTGTTGCGTGACCATCTTGAGCGGCACCTTGCCCGGGCGGAAACCCGGCATGCGCACGTTCTTCGCGAGTTGACGGATACGCGAATCCACTTCCTTCTGCACGGCATCCTTCGGCAGGGAAATCGTCACGCGGCGTTCGAGCTTGCCGAGGTTTTCAACAACGTTAGCCATGGCTTCAATCGTCCTAAAATTATTCGAGCGAATCAGTTATCTTCTCCGTGCTGCCCGTCGATGTCGCTTCGCATCGATTTGCGCCGATTGCATCGATCGCGCACCTGCGCCGCGGGCTTGCAGGCCGCCGGCAGCACGGTTGAGTCCAAAGAGCCAAATATTTTAGCAAACTATTTGCGCGCCTAGCCGGGATTCGATGAATGCATCGAGTTTTCCCTGCATTCTGCGCGTTTTGCGGGGCATTTTCGGGTGGTTTTGGCACAGCGAGCGTGATTTGTCGCTGGCCTCGCTATCCGGTTTGCAGCGATCCTGCCTATGCCTTTCGACATATTCAGCCGACGTCCCCATGCTGATAAGCTAACGCACTCGGTCGGGCCGCCACCGCCGGTCACCAGCTGCCGGTCGCTTCATCGGCTCCAGCAACCGCTTACAACGACTCAAACCTCTCAGAGACACCATGCCGAATTCGTCGCCCTCGCCTGTCGTCGTCATCGCTCCCGATTCATTCAAAGGCTCGCTCAGCGCGGAACAGGTCGCGCAGGCGATCGCATCCGGCATCCAGCGTGCACGCCCCGACGCGAGCGTGCGCATTTGTCCTATGGCTGACGGCGGCGAAGGCACGCTCGACGCCATGCTCACGAGCGGTGGCGAGCGCCGCACGCTCAGCGTGCGCGGCGCGGCCGGCCCGACGCGCGCGGCGCTCACAGGCCTGCTCGCGGACGGCAGCGCAATCATCGAGACGGCGGAAATCGTCGGTATTACAGACCCAGTGGGCATGGGCGTGCCGGTCGAGGCGCGCAGCACGCGCGGCATGGGTGAAGCGATTCGCGCGCTGCTCGACGCCGGCGTGCGGCGCTTTTTCGTCGCGCTCGGCGGCAGCAGCACGAACGACGGCGGCGCCGGTCTGCTGAGCGGCCTCGGCCTCCAACTGTTCGACGCGCAAGGCAACGCGCTCGAAGGCACGCCCGAGCAGCTTGCACGTGTGGCCCGGGTCGATGCGTCGCTGCTCGACGCGCGGCTTGCCGACACGCAGTTCGTCGGCATGTCGGACGTCGACAATCCGCTGACCGGCGAGCACGGCGCGACCGCGATCTTCGGACCGCAAAAAGGCGTAAAGCCCGAACAGGTCGCACCGATCGACGCGGCGCTCGCGCGCTTCGCCGATCTGCTCGAAGCCGCGCTCGGCCACAGCGCGCGGGACCTGCCGGGTGCGGGCGCGGCAGGCGGCCTCGGCTTCGCGTTGCACATGCTCGGCGCTCAGTTCGAGCCGGGCGCGGAAACGGTCGCGCGGCAAATCGGCCTCGACGCGGCGCTCGCCGGCGCCGACTGGCTGATCACCGGCGAAGGCCGCTCCGACGTACAGACGCTGCACGGCAAGGCGCCCTTCATCGCGTGCGCGCATGCACGAGCCGCGGGCGTGCCCGCCACGCTGCTGTCCGGCGCGGTCGACCCCGCCGCACTGCCGCGTCTTGCCGAACACTTCAACGGCTGCTTTTCGCCGGCGCCTGGGCCGATCACGCTCGACGTCGCGATTCGCGACGCAGCGCGCCTGCTCGCCAACGAGGCCGAGCAGTTGACGCGCCTGAAATACGGCGCGCGTTGACCCGCGAAACGGTTGCCGCAACAATCACAGCGCCACGACGGTTCCACTCATCACGGGGTGACCATGAAGGACTCCGCCAAAGCCGGGCTCGAGCAGTTCCTCACGTATCGTCTGCATGTTTTGAACAAACTGGCCGAGCGCGGCATCAGCGCGCGCTACGCGGCGAAGCTCGACGTAACGCTGCCTGAAGCGCGTGTGATTGCGTCGGTGGGATCGTTCGGACCATTCTCGATCATGGAACTGGCACGCCATGCCAATCTGGACAAAAGCCAGGCGAGTCGCGCAGCCGAAGCGCTGATCCGGCAGGGACTCGTGCAGCGCGAGACGAGCGCCGCAGACGGCCGCGTCGTGCTGGTCTCGCTCACGCAGGAAGGCCGCGCGCTGTATCGCAAGGTGATGCCGATCGCGCGCAAATGGAACGGCGATATGTTCGACTGTCTAGACGAAGAAGAAAGGGCCGCTTTCGGCGCGGCGCTCGACAAGGTGATCCGCGCGATGAACGCGCGCGAGTGATGGCGCGAGACGAACCGGCCATGTTTGAAGAGCGCCGCCCGACGGCATCGGGCGGCGCGTGTCAAAATTGAGCATTGGCCAACGCGCCTTCACCCTCTTTTTCATCCAGGGACGTTTCAGTGGACATCAACAAACAGGTAGCGGCGCTCACCGCGTCGGAACTCCAGACCGCCGGCGCGAGCCAGGCAACCGCAATCGCGGTCAGCGTCGTGCTGCGTCATCTTCGTTCGCCGGAACTGGCGAAACTGCTGTCGTCGGCATTTGAAAATCATCAGGCCGTGATGCTGCAAACGCCGTGGCCGGACCAGATGCTGCAGGCATTCGAGTCGACGCGCCGCTTCCTCGAAGGTGCCGCGCATGCGGAGTTGCCGGGTTCGCAGGAAGCGCCGGGAACACCGGGCGCCTGAGTCGCGTGCTCGCAATGACAGGCCGCGGGGCAATGCTGCGGCCTTGCAGAGACCGTGCAGCAAAGAAAAAACCCCGCCGGTCCAAGGACTTGACGGGGTTTTTCTTGACTCCAATAAATGGTGCGAGGGAGGGGACTCGAACCCCTACACCCTTGCGGGCGTCAGGACCTAAACCTGGTGCGTCTACCAATTTCGCCACCCTCGCAGCCGGGTACGCCGCAATGCGTCGTGCCCGATGTCCTGTGCACTTCCAGACGCGCCAAACAACGTGCCCGAAAGCGTAAGCGCGAGATTCTAACCGATTGATTCGCGCTTGTCTGCACCCAGCGGTATCTGCGCGCGCGGCGCCGATGCTACAATTTTCGGCTCGCCGGGACGGGCGCCGCAAAGGACGCCAGCGCCCTTCTCGCCAGCCCTTCCCCACACTCTCATCCCGTGAATTTCGACGACTATTGCCAGCAGAAAGCGGCGCCCCCAGGATCGAGCACCTACTATGCGCTTCGCCAGGCGCGCGCAGCCAGTCAGCCGCTGTTGACGGCGCTCTTCGCATTGCGTCGCGAGTTCGAGGAAACGGTCAAGGAGACGAGCGATCCCGCGGTCGGCCGCACCAAGCTCGCGTGGTGGCAGAAAGAAATTGCGGCGCTCGCCGCGGGCTCGCCGTCGCATCCGGTGTCCAAGGCGCTCGCGGCCTACCTGCCCGACGCGCAGGCCGAGTATCCCGCTCTACAGGAACTGCTCGCGGGCTTCGAGATGGATCTCGACCAGGCACGCTATCTCGACTATCCGAACCTGCGCCGCTATGTGCGCGGGGTTGGCGGCAATTTTGCGTCGCTGGTGTCGCGCGCTGCGGCAGCCGGATCGACCGACGATGCCGCGCAAGCGTCGACGTGGGCGGCTCCGCTCGGCGAGGCGCTGATGCTCGCGCAGTTCGTCGCCGAAACCGGCAACGATGCGCGGCACGGCCGCATCTACGTTCCGATCGACGAGATGCAGCGCTACAACGTCACCGCCGCCGATCTGATCAACCGCAAATACACCGACGCGTTCACCGAGCTGATGCGCTTCGAGACGCACCGCGCGCGCGATGCCGTGCAGAGCGCGCTCGCCGCGGTGCCCGCCAGCGCGCGGCGCGCTCAGCGCACGCTGCTCGCGCTCGCGGCGCTCGCATTGGCGCTGCTCGATGAAATCGAGCGCGACGGCTATCACGTGCTGCATCAACGCATCGCGTTGACGCCGATCCGCAAACTATGGATCGCGTGGCGCGCGAAGTAGCCTGACAGCGAGGCGCGTCGATTCGCGCCCGTCCGCTCACACCCGCAGCAACGGCAGCGACTCGAACCGCTGCTGCAGAATCGTCGATGCGTCTAACCCCCACCAGGGCCCGAGCACTGTCGCATAAATGTGGCGAAAATCCACGCCGACCGGCAGGTTGCCATTTCCGTCGAGCCGCGCGAGCATCGGCGATACGCCATACAAACCGCCCCGCACGCGAGCACCCGTCACGAAGTGCGGCGCCACCGTGCCGTGGTCGGTGCCGTTGCTCTCATTCTCGCGCGGACGGCGCCCGAACTCCGCATACGTCATCACGAGCGTATCGCTCCAGCGGCCCAACTCGACGAGCGCGGCCTGCATCGCCATCATCCCTTCCGCGAAGTGTTGAAGCAATGCGGCGTGCTGTCCGCGCTGGTTCTGGTGCGTATCGAAACCGTTCAGCGTTGGCCGGATCACGGCCACGCCCTGGCCGCTCCACGGCGGTTCCATTCGCTTGCGTCCGGCCGCAACCATCCTCCGGCTGTCCGAAGCGGCCAGCACCTGCATCGCCGTTTTGATCGAACTGCCGAACGCGCCACCTGGAAATGCGGTCTTCAACTCAGGCACCGGCGTCGCGAGTCGCGATGCCCCGACGAACGGCGTGCGATTGACCAGCGCGATCGCGCGCGCGCCATTTGCGAGCGGCCCCATTTCGGCGCTGCCGATGACGACGCCGTCGGCAGCGAAATCGAAGGGCACCGGCTTCATCGCGAACGCGCGCGTAAGCCAGCCGTCCCGCAGATACTGATCGGCGCGCGACGCGGTATCCCAGATCTCGATCGACCGGAAATGCGACAGGTTCGGCTGCGCGTAGCCGACACCCTGCACGATCGCGAGTTGCCGGCTGCGCCACAACGGCATCAACAGCTGCAACGCGGGATGCAGCGCGGTGCGCTCGTCGAGCTGGATCATCTGTTCGCGTCTGATGCCGATGTTTTTGCGCAGCGTGTAGTACGCGGGATCGGAGAACGGGATCACGGTGTTCAAACCGTCGTTGCCGCCTTTGAGTTCGATCAGTATCAGCAGGTTGCTGTAACCACGCCCCCGCACGAACGGCGCTTTCGATTCATCCCCCCACTGCGCAGCGTTCGCGTCCTCTGCGCCGATCCCGCGACACAACCACAGCGATGCACCGGCGGCCGCGCTCATCGACAAAAAGCTGCGTCGTTCCATGCTGCACCTCGTCGTGATCATGATGGCGCGTGTCGGGCCGCCCGTTGCATATGCGCGAGCCAAATCGCGATGTCAAAGCGTACGCCACCCCGGCCATTGCGCGCCATGACGCGCTGCAGCGGCGGGCGGACCTGATTCGCGGCAAGCGCTGGCGCGCCATTCATGCGCGGCGCCCCTGCACTGCCGGTTGCGCGAACCAGTTGGTCGACGAACTGCCTGTGTGCGAGCAGCGTCGAGCTACTGATCCGCGACCGAACGCGCGAATCGGTGCGACGAACCGCTAGGTCGTCGTAACCGACATCGAATGCGCGCAACGCGCCGATCATGAACTCGACTGGCGGCGAAGGCATGTCCGACCCTCTCGCACTCAGCTTGCACGTAATAGTCCGTAACGCTGTTCGAGCCGCATTCGTTGCTCGCGACGCTGACCCGGCCTCCATGTGATGCGCTCGGCGCGCATTGGAATCGGCTCGAACACCCAGTCGGAAAGCGGTGATTTCGCTTGGCTGCGGGAGCTTTCGCGCGACGCTCAACACACACGTTGAAATGGTTCGCCAACGCGGGTCCATTACGAGTCACAACTCGAGCAGATGCTGGCGACTCAACGGAGCAGCGGATCAGGAAGTGGAAGCGGAAGGTGCAACAGGACTACTCATGCGACGATGCGCGCGCTGAGATCAACGCTTGTACAACTCGCGCACGGCGTCTTCGATGTGCTGCCGCAGCAGCCGACGCTCTTCGGGCGTCATATGCCCGTCGCGGCGACGTTGATCGAGGTCAGGGGGAACCGCGGTACGCAACATCACGTCTGAAGCGGGGTGATCGATGCTCGGGTTGCGGTGGCTGGGTTTGCCATTGCCGGAGCGGGGCGCATGCTCGCTCGCCGCTCTATCCGCGGACGGCTGCGCATGGGCGAGCGTCGGGCCCAGTGTGCCTGCGAGCGTACCGGCAACCGCCAGTGCAATCACGCTCAGGCGCACATTTGGCCAAACCCCTCCCTTCATTTTGTTCCCTTCGTGGCGCGGCAACCGGCTACCTCAGATGCGTATACAAACCCCGGTAACAGCCGGGTACGAGAGTTTTGTCGAGTGAAGTATCCACCGAACAGCCGCATTCAGTAAAGGAGTCTAAACGCGCATACTTTACGTCGCGCCATACCGCGGGTAAATTTTGTAACTGACTGTAACCCCAGAAATGGTGTAACCGCGCACCACTTTCTAATCGCGCTAAGATGCCGACCATGGAAACCAAAAACCCTTCGAAAATCCTCGTCGTCGACGACGATCCACGCCTGCGCGATCTTCTGCGCCGCTACCTCGGTGAGCAGGGCTTTAACGTCTACGTCGCCGAAAATGCGCCGTCAATGAACAAGCTCTGGGTGCGCGAGCGCTTCGATCTGCTGGTGCTCGATCTGATGCTGCCCGGTGAGGACGGCCTGTCGATCTGCCGCCGTCTGCGCGGCAGCAACGACCGTACGCCGATCATCATGCTGACGGCCAAGGGTGAGGATGTCGATCGCATCGTCGGACTCGAGATGGGTGCCGACGACTACCTGCCCAAGCCGTTCAACCCGCGCGAACTGGTCGCGCGCATTCACGCGGTGCTGCGCCGTCAGTCGCCGTCCGAGTTGCCGGGCGCGCCGTCCGAGACCACCGAGGTTTTCGAGTTCGGTGAGTTCGCACTGAATCTCGCCACCCGCACGCTGACCAAGGCCGGCCAGGAAATTCCGCTTACCACCGGTGAATTCTCGGTGCTGAAGGTGTTCGCCCGTCATCCGCGTCAGCCGCTGTCGCGCGAAAAGCTGATGGAGCTCGCACGCGGCCGCGAATACGAAGTCTTCGACCGCAGCCTCGACGTGCAGATTTCGCGTCTGCGCAAGCTGATCGAGCCGGATCCGGGCAGTCCGCGCTTCATTCAGACCGTGTGGGGCCTCGGCTACGTGTTCATTCCCGACGGCGCAGCCTGAGTTTGTGCTCCGTTTTCATGTCGACCAGAGTAGGCGTTTTAGCTGTCGATCAGAGTTCGCGCTTCAGTGCGTCACCTGGTCCCATGCAAAGCGCCTGCTTCGGTCCCATATAGTTTCTGTCTTTGACTCCAGATAAGAAGGGCCCATGCGGATCGACCGGCGCCTCCTGACGCTCGCGTTCGGCGGCCTTTTCTGGCGGACCTTTCTGCTGATCGCGCTGTTGATCGCAGTCAGTCTCGCCGCGTGGTTCCAGAGCTTTCGCGTGATCGAGCGGGAGCCGCGTGCGCAGCGCGTGGCTTTGCAACTCGTCGCGATCGTCAAACTCACGCGCACCGCACTCCTCTATTCCGATCCCGACCTGCGTCGCGCGCTGCTGCAGGATCTGGAGAGCAATGAAGGGGTGCGCGTGTACCCGCGCGAAGCCACCGACAAATACAAACTCCAGCCCGACGAATCGCTGAATCGTCTGATCGAGCACGACATCCGCGGCCGTCTCGGCGACGACACCGTGATCGCGCAGAGCGTCAACGACATCAACGGCGTATGGATCAGCTTCAAGATCGACGACGACGACTACTGGGTCGCGCTCGACCGCGATCAGCTCGATAACGCGACCGGCCTTCAGTGGGCCGGCTGGGGCGTGTTCGCGCTTGCGCTGTCGCTGTTCGGCGCGGCGTTCATCACGAGTCTGGTGAACCGGCCTTTTGCGCGTCTCGCGATGGCCGCGCGCCGGGTCGGCTCGGGGCAATCACCCGAGCCGCTCCCCGAGCGCGGCATGGGCGTCGCCGCCGAAACCAATCGAAGCTTCAACCAGATGGTGCGCGACCTCGAACAGCTCGAGGCCGATCGCGCGCTGATGCTCGCGGGCATCTCGCACGATCTGCGCACGCCGCTCGCGCGGCTGCGGCTCGAAACCGAAATGAGCCCGTCCGATCAGGCCACCAAGGACGCGATGGTCGACGACATCGAGCAGATGGACATGATCATCGGCCGCTTCCTCGACTACGCGCGTCCGGTGCAGCGCGTGCCGGAACCGGTCGACCTGTCGGTGATCGCAAGCGAGCTCGCCGCGCGGATGCAAAGCGAGGACAGCATGCGGCTGATCACACGGCTCGCTCCGTCGGCGGTGATCGAGGCCGATGAAACCGACATGCGCCGCGTGGTCGGTAATCTGCTCGAGAACGCCCGCAAATATGGTCTTAGCGACGGCGATGGTGTGCCACACGTGATTCTCGAAACGCGCGTGTCGCATTCGCGCGTCGAACTGTCGGTGGTCGACGAAGGCCCCGGCATTCCCGAAGACCAGCTCGCGCTCGTCACGCGGCCGTTCTATCGCGTGAATTCGGCGCGCACCCAGGCCAACGGCACGGGCCTCGGCATGGCGATCGTGCAGCGGCTCGTCGCGCGTTATCGCGGCGCGCTGCGGTTGCGCAACCGCTCGCCCGGACCTGGGCTTGAAGTGACGATCGAGTTTCCGCTCGCAAAGAGCGCGTGAGTCGACGGCGCGCGACACGGCGCGCCGTCGTGATTCGAAGCACGACGCTTTGTACGACTTCCGAAGGAGCCTTTGCATGAAAACCGTTGGCGACAAACTCGAAGCGTTCACCGTCATTGCCGCGAAACCGGGCTTCAATCATCACGAAGAACACGGCGTCTCGGCGTTCGAATACATCACCGATCAATCGTTTCCAGGCAAGTGGAAAATCATCTACTTCTATCCGAAGGATTTTTCGCTGATCTGCCCAACGGAAATCGTCGATTTCAGCAAGCTCGTCAAGGAGTTCGAGGACCGCGAGGCAGTGCTGCTCGGCGGCAGCGTCGACAATGAATACGTGAAGCTCGCGTGGCGCCGCGAGGACAAGGCGCTCGACAGGCTCAACCACTACTCGTTCGGCGACGTGAAAGGCGAGCTGATCGACCAGCTCGGCGTGCGCGACAAGGAGGCGGGTGTCGCGCTGCGCGCGACCTATATCGTCGATCCGGACAACACGATCCAGCACGTGTCGGTCAACAATCTATACGTGGGCCGTAATCCCCAGGAAGTGCTGCGCATCCTCGACGGCCTGCAAACGGACGAACTGTGTCCGAGCAATCGGACGATCGGCGGCGCGACGCTGTAAGCGGAACCGCCGGTCACTCAAACAAAAAGCCCTCTCAGTTCCTGACCAGCAACACCGCGGCCTGCGCCTCGATGCCCTCGCCGCGGCCGAGATACCCGAGCTTCTCGTTCGTCTTCGCCTTGACGTTCACGCGCTCGATCGGCAGGCCGAGGTCCGCCGCAATATTCGCGCGCATCCCTTCGATATGCGGCGCGAGCTTCGGCGCCTGCGCGATCACGCTGCTATCGACGTTGCCGATCGCAAAACCCGCCGCCTTCACGCGCGCCACGCATTCGCGCAACAGCACGCGGCTGTCGGCGCCGGCGAACTTCGCGTCGGTATCGGAGAAGTGGCGGCCGATATCGCCCAGCGCGGCCGCGCCGAACAGCGCGTCGGTGATCGCGTGCAGCAGCACGTCCGCGTCCGAGTGACCGAGCAGCCCACGCTCGTACGGAATCGTCACGCCGCCGATGATCAACGCGCGTCCCGGCACCAGCGCATGCACGTCGTAGCCTTGCCCAATTCTGAAATCCATATGCATCCTCAAGTGCTGAAGCTTTTAAAGCTTCTTTAAAGCCTTCTCAAATCTTTCTATTGAGCAAATACGAGGTATCACGAACCGCCGGCGCGGCTCAGAATCGCCTCGGCCAGATCGAAATCTTCCGGATACGTGACCTTGAAATTGCGCAGACTGCCTTGCACAAGCTTCGGCGCATGCCCCGACCATTCGATCGCGCTCGCTTCGTCGGTCAGATCGTGGCCGTCGGCCTGCGCGCGCAGGATCGCCTCGCGCAACATGCCGATGCGGAACATCTGCGGGGTCTGCGCCTGCCACAAGCCGTCGCGTGCCTCGGTACGGGCGATGCGGCCATCGGCCGACGCGCGGTCGATACGCTTTAATGTATCGGCGACCGGCAGCGCCATGATGCCGCCGACCGCGTCGTCCTTTAGCGTTCCGATCAGCGTGCGGATCAGCGCCGGCGTGATGCCGGGCCGGGCTGCGTCGTGCACGAGCACCCAATCGTCGTCGTGGGCGCCGAACTCGGCGAGCGCGTGCAGACCGTTGAGCACCGACGCCTGGCGCGACGCGCCGCCCACGCGCCGCACCGCGAAACGCAGATTGCCGAAGCGGCGCGCGTCGAAGTGCTGGTCGTCGGGCGCGATGACGACTAGCGTCTGCGTGAATTCGCTGCACGCGTCGAACGCGGCGAGCGAGTAGTGCAGCATGTCGCGGCCGGCGACAGTGCGGTATTGCTTGGGCATCGCGGCGCCGGAACGGCTGCCGGTGCCCGCGCACGGGATCAGGGCGAAGAGACGGGAAGTCACGAGTGCGGATGCCGCCAGGTCAAAGTAAAGGACGGATTTTATAATACGTCCTTCGCATTCACGCCCGTGGACGCGTAAACTTGGCCGTCGTGTGAGCCCCGAGCCGCTTTCTCTCCTTTATGCCAGACATCGCCGCAACCTCGCAGTCCTCCTCGCCCGTCGCGCTCGTCAAGGCCGGCCAGCGTTTCGCCTTCGACGGCACGCGCGGTTCGTCCGACGCGCTGCTGATCGCCCGCTACCATCTCAGCTATCGAGAGAAGATGCCGCTGCTGGCGGTGGTCTGCGAAAGCGCGGTCGACGCGCAGCGGCTGTCGCAGGAAATCGGCTTCTTCGCGCCCGACGCGCGCGTGCGCCTGCTGCCCGACTGGGAAACGCTGCCTTACGACACGTTTTCGCCGCACCAGGACCTCGTGTCCGAGCGTCTCGCGACGCTGCACGATCTCGGCGAAGGCCGCTGCGACATCCTGCTCGTGCCGGCCACGACGGCCTTGTACCGGATGCCGCCGGCGTCGTTCCTCGCCGCCTACACGTTCTCGTTCTCGCAGGGCGAGCGGCTCGACGAAGCGAAGCTGAAGGCGCAGCTGACGCTCGCCGGCTACGAGCACGTGAGCCAGGTCGTGCGTCCCGGCGAATACTGCGTGCGCGGCTCGCTGCTCGATCTGTTCCCGATGGGCTCCCCGCTGCCCTACCGGATCGACCTGTTCGACGACCAGGTCGACTCGATCCGCGCGTTCGACCCCGACACGCAGCGCAGCCTCTATCCGGTCAAGGACGTGCGTCTGCTGCCGGGCCGCGAATTCCCGTTCGACGAAGCCGCGCGCACCGCATTCCGCAGCCGCTGGCGCGAGACCTTCGAGGGCGATCCGAGCCGCGCGTCGATCTATAAAGACATCGGCAACGGCGTGCCGTCGGCGGGCATCGAATACTATCTGCCGCTGTTCTTCGAGGAAACGGCCACCCTCTTCCATTACCTGCCCGACGGTTCGCAGCTCGCGTTCGTCGGCGATCTGGACGCGGCGATCCGGCGCTTCACCAACGACACCAAGCAGCGCTTCAACTTCCTGTCGCACGACCGCGACCGGCCGATTCTCGAACCGCAGAAGCTGTTCCTGTCGGACGAGGATTTCTTCACGTTCGCGAAGCCGTTCGCACGTCTCGTGCTGCCCAGCAACGGCGGCGGCGCCTGGTCGATCGCTTTGCCGAACCTCGCGATCGACCGTCACGCCGACGACCCTGTCTCGGCATT
Source organism: Paraburkholderia sp. EG304 (assembly GCF_046543485.1). Classification (NCBI taxonomy): domain Bacteria; kingdom Pseudomonadati; phylum Pseudomonadota; class Betaproteobacteria; order Burkholderiales; family Burkholderiaceae; genus Paraburkholderia; species Paraburkholderia sp. EG304. Next base: position 126,555 of record NZ_JBKGUA010000007.1, read on the forward strand.
GCGCGCGTACCTGAGCACGACGCCGAACCGCGTGCTGTTTGCCGCAGAATCGGCGGGCCGCCGCGAGACGCTGCTGCAACTGCTCGCCGACAACCAGCTGAAGCCCGCCTCGGCCGACAGCTTCGCCGACTGGCTCAAGAGTGATGCGCCGTTCTCGCTCGGCGTCGCGCCGCTCGCGAACGGCTTCGCGGTGCCGGGCGACGGCATCGCAATCATCACCGAAACCGAGCTGTACGGACCGCTCGCGCGCCGCGCGGGACGCCGCCGCCAGGAACAGGCGAGCAACGTCGATTCGATGGTGCGCGATCTGTCCGAGCTGAAGGTCGGCGATCCGGTGGTCCATTCGCAGCACGGTATCGGCCGCTACATGGGTCTCGTGACGATGGACCTCGGCGAAGGCGAAACCGAGTTCCTGCACCTCGAATACGCGGGCGACAGCAAGCTCTACGTGCCGGTCGCGCAATTGCACGTGATCTCGCGCTACAGCGGCGCCGATCCGGAAAGCGCGCCGCTGCACTCGCTGGGTTCGGGCCAGTGGGAAAAGGCCAAACGCAAGGCCGCGCAGCAGATCCGCGACACCGCCGCCGAACTGCTCAACCTGTACGCGCGCCGCGCCGCCCGCGAAGGCCACGCGTTCGCGCTCGAACCGAAGGACTATGTGAAGTTCGCCGAGAGCTTCGGCTTCGAGGAGACGCCGGACCAGGCCGCCGCGATCGCGGCCGTGATCGGCGACATGACGGGCGGCAAGCCGATGGACCGGCTCGTGTGCGGCGACGTCGGCTTCGGCAAGACCGAGGTCGCGCTGCGCGCGGCGTTCATCGCGGTGATGGGCGGCAAGCAGGTCGCGCTGCTGTCGCCCACCACGCTGCTCGCCGAACAGCACACGCAAACCTTCAGTGACCGCTTCTCCGACTGGCCGGTGCGCATCGCCGAGCTGTCGCGCTTCAAGTCGACCAAGGAAGTGAACGCGGCGATCCAGCAGATCAACGAAGGTTCGGTCGACATCGTGATCGGCACGCACAAGCTGCTGTCGTCCGATGTGCAGTTCAAGCGGCTCGGGCTCGTGATCATCGACGAGGAGCATCGCTTCGGCGTGCGTCAGAAGGAAGCGCTGAAGGCGCTGCGCGCGGAAGTCGACGTGCTGACGCTGACCGCGACGCCGATTCCGCGCACGCTCGGCATGGCGCTCGAAGGCCTGCGCGACTTCTCGGTGATCGCAACGGCGCCGCAAAAACGCCTTGCGATCAAGACCTTCGTGCGGCGCGAGGAAGACAGCGTGATTCGCGAAGCGATGCTGCGCGAGCTGAAGCGCGGCGGCCAGGTCTACTTCCTGCACAACGAAGTCGAGACGATCGAGAACCGCCGGCAGATGCTCGAAGCACTCGTGCCCGAAGCGCGCATCGCGGTCGCGCACGGCCAGATGCACGAGCGCGAACTGGAACGGGTGATGCGCGACTTCGTCGCGCAACGTGCGAACGTGCTGCTGTGCACGACGATCATCGAAACCGGCATCGACGTGCCGAGCGCGAACACGATCCTGATCCATCGCGCCGACAAGTTCGGTCTCGCGCAATTGCATCAGCTGCGGGGCCGCGTCGGCCGCTCGCATCACCAGGCGTATTCATATCTGCTCGTGCATGATCCGCAGGGGCTCACCAAGCAGGCGCAACGACGGCTCGAAGCAATCCAGCAGATGGAGGAACTCGGCTCGGGCTTCTATCTCGCGATGCACGACCTCGAGATTCGAGGCACCGGCGAGGTGCTCGGCGACAAGCAGTCGGGCGAGATTCACGAGATCGGCTTCCAGCTTTATACCGACATGCTCAATGACGCGGTGAAGGCGCTGAAGAACGGCAAGGAACCGGACCTCACCGCGCCGCTCGCGGCGACCACCGAGATCAACCTGCATTCGCCAGCGATCCTGCCGTCGGACTATTGCGGCGACGTGCAGGAACGTCTGTCGCTGTACAAGCGCCTCGCGAACTGCGAACACAGCGATTCGATCGACGGCATCCAGGAGGAGCTGATCGACCGCTTCGGCAAGCTGCCGCCGCAGGCGCATGCGCTGGTGGAGACGCATCGTCTGCGGCTCGCCGCGAAACCGCTCGGCATTTCGAAGATCGATGCCGGCGAAGCGGTGATCGGCCTGCAGTTCATCCCTAATCCGCCCGTCGACGCGATGCGGATCATCGAGATGGTGCAGAAGCACAAGCACATCAAGCTCGCAGGTCAGGACAAGCTGCGTATCGAAACGCGCAGCCCGGATCTCGCGGTGCGCGTCGCGACGGTCAAGGAGACCTTGCGCGCGCTCGGTTCGCCGAGCCGCGGCACGGCGGCGGCGCCCGCGCGCTGAGGGCCCTGAAGCAGCAATAAAACGGGGGGACGTCCCCCGTTTTTTGCATCGATGCTGCGCTGCGCCAACGCACGGCGGACTTTTTGGCTACCTTACCAAAATGCAATATGGGATATGATCGATAGACACAAAATGATGGAGTCATGTCATGTCTCACGTCGCTGAAACAGCGCAATCGTCGCAGTCGTCCGCCTCCTCCGCTGCTCCCGCTTCTCCGGTATCTCTGCCCTGGGTCACCCGTCTCGTGTCGATGGACACGGTGAGCCGCAATCCGAATCTCGGCCTGATCGAAACCGTGCGCGACGAACTGCGCGCGGTCGGTATCGACGCGACGCTGACGCACGGCAAGGGCGGCAAATGGGCGAACCTGTTCGCGACGATTCCCGCGCACGATGGCGAAACGAACGGCGGTGTCGTGCTGTCGGGCCATACGGACGTCGTGCCGGTGGACGGCCAGCAATGGGACAGCGATCCGTTCAAGCCCGAGATTCGCGGCGACAAGCTCTACGGCCGCGGCACCTGCGACATGAAGGGTTTCATCGGCGCGGCGCTCGCGCTGGTGCCGGACATGCAGCGTACCAGGCTCGCGAAACCGATCCACTTCGCGCTGTCGTTCGACGAGGAAGTCGGCTGCGTCGGCGCGCCGCTGATGATCGCCGATCTGATGAAGCGCGGCGTGAAGCCGGACGGCTGTATCGTCGGCGAGCCGACCAGCATGCGCCCGATCATCGCGCACAAGGGCATCAACGCGTATCAGTGCTGCGTGCGCGGCCAGGCCGCGCATTCGTCGCTGACGCCGAAGGGCTTGAACGCGATCGAGTACGCGGCGCGCCTGATCTGCTACATCCGCGACATGGCCGACCAGTTCCGCGCGCAAGGCCCGTTCGACGAACTGTACGACGTGCCGTTCAGCACCGCGCAGACCAGCACGATCACGGGCGGCAACGCGATCAACACGGTACCGGCCGAATGCCAGTTCCAGTTCGAATTCCGCAATCTGCCGACGCTCGATCCCGAGCAGATCTTCGCGCGCATCGACAGCTACGCGCGCGACACGCTGCTGCCGAAAATGCTGCGCGAGCATCCATCGGCCGCGATCGAGATCACGAAGATCGCCGCGGCACCCGGACTCGATTCGTCTGAGCAGGCCGCGATCACGCAACTCGTGCGCGCGCTGACGGCCGACCAGGACAAGCGCAAGGTTGCGTACGGCACCGAGGCAGGCCTGTTTTCGAACGCGGGGATTCCGAGCATCGTCTGCGGTCCCGGCGACATCCAGCAGGCGCACAAGGCGAACGAATTCGTCGAGCTCGAGCAGCTCGTCGCATGCGAGCGCTTCCTGCGCAAGTTCATTCACAGCATGTCGGTCGACGCCGCTTAGCCCGTCTCGTTGCAGCGGCGCGCAGCCGCGGTGAACCTGCGCGCCGCGCCACGGGTCTGAGCGACATCGACGACTCCGGAGCGACCGCCATGTCCAGCGCCATGCAGCAGCACACGGATCACACAATCGACGGCGAGCCGATCCCTACGCTCGACGACATCGCCGCGCAGCATTTCGCATTGACGCCGTGGGTCGCGCGCACGCCGGTGTTCGACCGGCTCGACTTCTCGTCGCTGCGCGGCACCGTCGTCAATTTCAAGTTCGAACTCTTGCAGGCGGGCGGCAGCTTCAAGGCGCGCGGCGCCTTCACCAACCTGCTCGCGCTCGACGACGCGCAGAAGAGCGCTGGCGTGACCTGCGTGTCGGGCGGCAATCACGCGGTGGCGGTCGCTTATGCGGCGATGCGGCTCGGCGTCAGCGCGAAGGTCGTGCTGTTCAGCGCGGCGAACCCGGCGCGCGTCGCGTTGTGCCGTGCATACGGCGCCGACATCGTCTATGCCGAAGATCTCGCTGAAGCGTTCGAACTGGTGCGACGCATCGAGGCCGAGGAAGGCCGTTATTTCGTGCATCCGTTCAACGGTTATCGCACGGTGCTCGGCTCGGCGACGCTAGGCTACGAATGGGCGACGCAAACCCCCGACCTCGAAGCGGTGATCGTGCCGATCGGCGGCGGCGGACTCGCGGCCGGCGTGTCCACCGCGCTGCGGCTCGCGAATCCGAACATACACGTGTACGGCGTCGAACCCGAAGGCTCGGATGTGATGAGCAAGAGTTTTGCCGCCAACCATACGGTCCGAATGGGCCATATGTACAGCATCGCTGATTCGCTGATGTCGCCGCATACCGAGCAATACAGCTACGAGTTGTGCCGCCGCCATATCGATCGGCTCGTCACGGTGTCCGACGATCAGTTGCGCGAAGCGATGCTGATCCTGTTCAATCAGCTGAAGCTCGCGGTCGAGCCGGCTTGCGCGGCCGCCACCGCCGCCTTGCTCGGACCGTTGCGCGAACAGTTGCAGGGCAAACGCGTGGGCGTACTGCTGTGCGGCGCGAACATCGACCCGGTCAGTTTTGCCGCGCATCTGGAGCGTGCGCGTCATGGCGAGTCACAGTTTCCTCATTAACGACGCGCGGCGAATGCACTTGTTGCGTCAGGACCAAAGCACTAGCCTATCCGCTTCAGGTTGGTATGATTCGGCTATTCATATCAGGGAGGTGTGTGTATGAGCATGATCCAGGAATTTAAAGAATTTGCCCTCAAAGGCAATGTGATGGATCTGGCGGTCGGTGTGATTATTGGCGGCGCATTTTCCACCATTGTCAATTCCGTGGTTAAAGACCTGATTATGCCGGTCGTCGGGCTCGCTACCGGCGGCTTCGATTTCTCCAATCTGTTCGTTCGCCTCGGTCATATTCCGCCGACTTACAAAGGCAACCCCGAATCGTATAAAGACCTGCAGACGGCCGGCGTGGCGGTGTTCGGTTACGGCTCGTTCATTACCGCGACGATCAATTTCATCATTCTCGCGTTCATCATCTTTCTGATGGTCAAGTTCATCAACAAACTGCGCAAGGAGCCGCAAGCTGCTCCGGCGGAACCGCCGCCGACGCCGGAAGACGTGCTGCTGCTGCGCGAGATCCGCGATTCGCTAAAAAACCAGCAGCGTTAATTGTTAAATAAAGCTCGGTTTCAAACACCCGAGCCGGTGAAATAAAAAAGGCCTGTTGCGACTCACTTCGCAACAGGCCTTTGTCTTTTCACTTTGCTTTCAGCGCACTACCCTTTATCGAGCTTCACGCATTCTTTTGCGCCTTCAATTGCGCGGCGCTTTCGATCATCGCTTCGAGCTGGCCGAAATTGACAGGCTTCGTCAGATGCGAAGTAAAGCCCGCACTCAAACAACGGCGCACGTCCTCGTCGGTGCCGAAGCCGGTCAATGCGACGGCTGGCACGTCGGAACGTTCGCGAAACGCCTCGATGAAATCGAGGCCGGTGCCATCGGGCAACCCGACATCGCTGACGACCAGATCGAAGCTCTGCAACTGCGTCGCCGCAAGCGCATCGTCGATGCGCCCGACCACCGTCACCTGATGACCCAAGCCGCGCATCAATTGGGCCATCACGTCGGCGGTATCGGCATGATCCTCGATCAGCAGCACGGTCAGCGAACTCGCTGGCTGCACGGTGCTCGGCACGATGACCGGCGGCGCGGCGGCCGGCGCGGCCGCGGTCGGCAGCGTGATCGTGAAGGTCGCGCCGCAATGCGGTCCTGGACTCTGCGCGGTCACGGTGCCGCCGTGCACGTCGGTCAGCGCCTTCGTGATCGCGAGACCGAGACCCAGCCCGCCGAACTGCCGCGTCATGCTCTGGTCGCCCTGCTCGAACGCGTTGAACAGCTTGCCGATCTGCTCCGGCTCGATGCCGATGCCGGTGTCTTCGACCGAGATTTGCACCTGCATGCGTTCGTCGCGCGTGCGGACATAGATGTGGCCGCCGTCCGGCGTGAACTTCGCGGCATTGCGAATCAGGTTCCACAGCATCTGTTGCAGACGCGCGCGATCGGCGAGCACGTAGTGATGCGTCGCGCGCTTGTCGACATGCACGTCCTGCTGCTTGACCTGGATTTCGCTGCGAAAGAGTTCGAGCACGCTGTCGATCACGTCGTGCACGTCGACGGTTTCCAGCGACAGCCGCAGCTTGCCGTTCGCGACGCGCGTCAGATCGAGCAGATCGTCGATCAGCCGCGCCTCCAGCTCGACGTTGCGGCGGATCATCCGCACGCTCGCGCGCGCCTGCTCGGGCAGATCGGAGATCATCTCGAGCACGCTCGCGCCCGCCAGCACCGGCGTGAGCGGCGTGCGCAATTCGTGCGACAGCATCGCGAGAAAGCGGTCCTTCGCGCGGTTCGCTTCTTCGGCGGCCTGGCGCGCGGCCTGCTCGGACTCGAGCAGCCGCTCGCGCTCCTCGATCGCCTCGCGCTGCGAGTGAATGTCGGTACAACTGCCGAACCATTTGCTGACGTTGCCATCGGCATCGCGCAACGCGACCACGCGCATATCGAACCAGCGGTACTCGCCGTCGTGGCGGCGAATCCGCATCTCGTGCCGATAGTCGCCGTCGCGGCTCGCCACGGCTTTGAGCCAGCTTTGCCGGATCTGCTCGCGATCGCCGGGATGCACGGCGTCGAGCCACGCAAGACCATGCGAGCTGTGTTCGGGCAAGCCGGTGTAGTCGTACCATTGCTTCGACAGGAAGTCGCAATCACCGGCCGCATCGCAGGTCAGCACCAGGTGCGGCAACGTCTCCGACAGCGTGCGGTAATGCAGCTCGCGATCGCGCAGCAGCAGCGCTTCGTCGGACGCGCGTTGCAGCCGCACCTGCGACAGCACGCGCTCCACGGCCTCCGGCAGATAGTCGAGATAGTCGCCCGACTTCGGCACCACGTCGGACACGCCCGCGCGCAGCGCTTCGATCACGCGCGACTCGTCGGTGAAGCCGGTCACGAGGATCGCCGGAATGCGCACGCCCTCCGCGCGCAGACGCCGGAAGAAATCGAGCCCGGTCTCCGGCCCGTTCAACTGATAGTCGAGCACCAGCAGATCGAGGCCGCCACCCGCGAGCCGCTCGCGGGCCGCCTCGACACCGGCGCAGATCGCCACCCGGCAACCGGCGCGTTCGAGCGACTTGCGCGCGAGCCGCAGGATGCCCTCGTCGTCATCGACGACGAGCACGTAAGCGGCATGCGGCGTGGACACTTCTTCGGTCATGCAGAATGCTCTGTGGCTAAGGTCAGTGCTTATGTTGTCATGAACGGCTTTCGGACGCCTTCAGGCCGGCGCGAGCCGATGCCCCGGCGGCAGCTTGACCACTTGCAGAAAAAAGCCCAGCCGGCGCACGGCTTCGACGAACGTATCGTATTCGACCGGCTTGCAGACGTAGACGTTGCAGCCGAGTTCGTAGCAGCGCGCGATTTCGCGCGGATCGTCGGTGGTGGTCAGCACGATCACGGGCACGGCGGCGGTCTCGGGGTCTTTCTTCAGACGCCGCAACACCTCGAAGCCGTCGACGCACGGCATCTTCAGATCGAGCAGCACGACGAAATTCGCCAGATTCTGGCGCGGCGGATACGGCTGGCCGTCGGTGTCGGTCAATGTCTCAGCGGACGCGGGGCCGAAGAAGTAATCGAGCGCCTGCTGGCCGTCGCGAAAGCGCACGAAGCCGTTCGAAATGCCGGCACGGCGCAGATTCCGCTCGACGAGCGTCGCGTGGCCGTCGTCGTCTTCGATCAGAACGATGCTGACCGTTTGCGCGTGATTCATAGGCTCTCCGTGCCAACGATTCGTCATCCATGCCCGCGCCGGCATGCGCGCCGCTCAGAAGCGCACCGGCTGCTCGGGCAGCACCACGAAAAAAGTCGAGCCGGCGCCTTCGGCCGATTCGACCCAGACGCGCCCGCCGTGCCGCTCGACCGTGCGCCGCACCACCGCGAGGCCGATCCCGTCGCCGCTCGCGACGTCTGCATGCAGACGCTGGAACGCGCGAAACACTTTCGATAAATACGCGGCCGGAATGCCGAGCCCATTATCGCGGACGTAATAGGTGCGCATACGGACCGCGCGCGGCTCGGTTTCATCGACGGGTTCGGGCGCCAGCGCGCCGACCTCGATGCGCCCGCTGCGCGCCGGATCGAGAAAAGTCAGCGCATTGCCGATCAGGTTGCGGAAGATCTGCTCGACCGCCGCCGGATCGCCCCATGCGGGCGGCAGCTCGCGCACCGTGACGCTCGCGGCGCGCTGCTCGATCGTGCCTTGCAGCCCATCGACGATCTGCGCCACCGCGCGCCCGACGCTGACCCGCTGCCATTGGTATTCGAGCCGTCCCGCGCGCGAGATGCGCAACAACGCGTCGATGATCGCCGCCGCGCGCGCAACCGCCGTGCGCAAATAGTGCAACGACTCGCGCACGTCGCCATCGAGAATCTGCGTCATGCGCCGCGCTTCGTTCTCAGGCAAGCGAGCCTGCCCGACGAGGCCGTCGAGTTCGTCGCACGACACGTGCAGTTCCTTCGAAAACCCTTGCAGATTGACGAGCGGCGAGCGCAGATCATGCGACACGCTGTAGATGAACATCTCGTTGTCCTGCGTTTCCTGGCGCAATTCCTCATTGACGCCCGCCAGTTCGCGCGCGCGTGCCTCGAGCTCCGTCTTCAGGGCCTGTTGCCCGGCTTCCGCCTCGCGCAGACGCGCATCGGTCTGATGCAGCACCGTGTCGAGCGCGGCGATTTCGTCGCTGCCCGACAACGGCGCCGCGAGCGGCCGGCCGCTGCCGAGCCGCTCGGCATTATCGGTCAGCACTTCGAGGCGCTGGCCGATGCCGCGCGCGAACACGAAGGCGGTGACCGCCCAGATCAGCATCGAGCTGAACGCCGCGGCGATCAGCGCGCGCTGCTGAAGCCCGCGACGCTCGCCGAGCGCGCTCGAGCGCTCGACATCGAGCACCGACGCCGCCGCGTCGAACTGGGCCAGCTCCTCGCGGAACACGGCGATCTGCTCCGGCAACTCGCCGGTTTCGAGCGCGATATAGGGACGTAGACTGCGCCCTTCGTGCAAGGCCTGCGAGATCGCCACACTGTGTGCGCGATACGCGTCGATCGCGCGCCGCATGCTGCGTACGCGCTCGGCCTGGGCCGGCGTTTCGGCGACGAGCGCATCGAGCTTCGCGAGCCGGTCGTTCAGGTCGACCCACACCGCGTGGCGGTCGATCAGCGACGCCTCGCCCGTCACCATCGCGGTGCGCACGCGCGCGGCCTGGCGCAGCAGCGGGTCGACGATGGCCGACGACTCGTAGAGGATCTGCTTGCTGTTGTCGACCCATCGCGCGGCCTGCGCGGTGCGCTCCTGGGTATCGAAGACGACCCCGAGCAGCGCGAGTTCGACCACGCTCGGTATCGCGATCAGCAGCAGGCCTTTGGTGAATAGTTTCATGGTTCCGTCAGGGCGTTCAGGCTGTGGTTCAGGCTGTCACTCGAACGGCGGGGCTCGCGCACACCCGTGGCGCCCTGTTAAGGCGGGCGCCGCGCGGCCGGACGGGCCATTATCGACGTGAACCAGAGATATTTCAACGGCGCGCCTGCAAGCGCTCGACCACACAAAAATGACTTTTTTATTGGGATGGGATGTTTTTTCGGCGCCGCCTGCGTCTATGATGGAGACAAGGTGTGCTGGGATGCGAATGCGCGCGGCGAGGCGGTTCGGCATGATTCGTGCGGGAGCGGTGGAGCGATGCAGCAGCGTCGAATCATCGTGAATCCGGCCTTGTCGTATGCTATAAAAGATCGACGTGCGGCGCGCGAAAGCCGGGAGTGGTCGCATGAGGACGCAGCGTTTCTTGCAATTCTTTTTCAGGCGAATTTTTATGTCCTTCCCGAAAAAGCGTAGACGCGCGAAGGTGGACGGCGACGAGTCGTTCCTCGCGGTTCTGCGGCATTTCAAGCCGTTCGGTCAACTCGACACCAAGATTGCGCGGGCTCGCGCGCAGGACGAACCGGTGCTCTATGCACACGTACTGCCCGGACTCGACGTACTTCTATGCAGTGTGCGCGGCGCGCAGCCGCCCTACCCCGCACCAGCCGAATTGCGGCGGCGCTGCATCGAATCCATAACCAACGCACTGGAGCAACCGCTCGATGGTCTCGAGAACGGCGGCTACTGGTACGAGGCCGACGGCTTCGGCTTCCTCGTGTTCGCGAGTCGTGCGCGCGGCAAGATTCTGACGGAGTTCGGCGCGACGCGGATCGGTACTCGCCGCGGCGTGCGTCGCCAGGATGCGTCGGGCGATGCAACACCGCGCTCGCTCAGATAGCGCCGATCAGATACCCTGAAGTTCAGGGTTACTGACAGGTCGTTTCGTCGTCATCCATCGGCGGTTTCGACAGCCGATGTCGTCACGCATCGCTGGCGACTTCGGTGGCGCTGCGCTGCTTTCCTGTCCGCTTCATTGCATTGAAACACGGGCTTTCACGGCCGCCGCGTGCAGTTGCGCGCGGCATCGTGCCATTCATTCGGCCATCGCATCATCGACGCGCTCGCGCGCGGGCGGCACGCTGATCGGCCACAGAAAGATCACGCACAGGCCGCCGCCGAGGCCCCAGTTCAACGAGTCCACCGGCAAACCCGACAACATCAGCTGCCCTTGTATTCGGCCGCGCTCGCCGGCGACTGTGTCGCGGGCTTGCGATTGCTATCCGTCGCGGCCGGCGACGACGCGCCGCCCGAGGACTTGTTGACCGGCGCGCCCTCCAGCGACATCGGCGCCTTCGGCTGTTGCTTCACGCCCGGCGGCGGCGCCTTCGGCATCTGCCGCACCTGCGCGAGCAGTTGCGTGCACGGCAGCGGCTTGTTGTTGCTCGGCGCGAGCAGCGGGATCAGCGCCGCGAACGGATTGATCAGCCCGAGCCCGACCGCCGCGCCGCCACGCAGTGCGAGCGCGGCCGCATTGACGCCGACGTGCGGGTCCTTGAAGGTGCCTTTCACGTACAGCGGCGAGCGCAGCGAAAAGACCCGGAAGCCCTTCGTATGCGGATGCACGCCGAGGTCCATCGTTTCGTCGCGCAGATTGATGTGACCGTCGATGTTGATCACCGCATCGCCGGTATCGAGCGCGAACACACGCGCTTCGAGCACGCCATCGGTCGCGACGAAATCGGCGGCCGCGCAGTTGATCTTCACGTCGCGATTGCCGAACAGCTTTTCATAGACCACGTTCGCGACGTTCAGGCCGGCCGCCTCCATCAGCAGACGGCTCACGGTGCCCTCGGTCACGAGCGCCTTCAGCTCGCCGTTCGAAGTCGCGGCGAGCGCCGCCGGAGAGTTGCCGGTCGCGGACAGTGACGCGTCGCCGTTGATCTCGCCGAGCGCGCTCTGCATCGTCTTGAAGTTCGGGAACAGTTGCTTGAGCTTCAGATGCCGCGCCGACATCGCGAAGCGCCCCTTCAACGGCGCCCCGCTGCCATCGAGATAAATGTCCGACGCGAGCGAGCCGCCCGCGACGCCGAATTTCAGCGGCACCAACGACAGCACGCCGTCGGTCATCACAACGTGCGTGTACAGATCCGTGATCGGCAAATTCGAGTTCTTGATGATGCGCCGGCCGGTGAACTTGACGTCGGCGTCGATCGCCTTCCAGCGGTCGGTGCGAAACTCCTCGACCGGCAGCGCGCGGTTGCCCGGCTGCGCGGCCGCGCCGCCGCGCTTCGCCTTGCTCGCCTTCGAATCGGCGCCGATCACCGGCGCAAGATCCGAAAACTGCAGCAGATGCGACTCGAGTTCGCCCTTCAGCAGCGGACGCGGCTGGCGGCCGGTATAGGTCAGCGAACCGTTCAGATCGCTGCCACCGACCCGGCCTGTAAAGTTTTCATACGTGAACACGTTGCCGCTCGATTTGAACCGGCCGATCAGATGGCCCTCGGTCGCGTACGGCGGGGTCTCGGGCAAGGTCACACCGGTCAGCGAATACAGCCGCGCCATGCTGTTGCCTTGCAGCCAGAGACGCAGATCGAGCGCCGCGAGATGCGCCGAATCGGTGACCGTGCCGACGAAGGCGATATGCAGGTCGCCGGCTTTCACGTCGGCCTGCACCGGGAACGGCCGGTTCGCGTCCTGCAGCGCGAGCACGCCGCCGAGCTTGCCGCTGCCGGACACCGGCGTGCGGTTGTAGGTGCCCTTGACGGTCCAGGCGATCGCATAGAGCGGTGTCGCGCGTGGCGCGCCGGGTGCGGTGCCGCTCGCGGCCGAGACGGCCGCAGGCGTGCTGGCGCTCTCGCTGGCCGCGCCGCTCGTCGCAAGCGCGCCTGATGTTGCGCCCGGGCCCGAGGCTGCCGACGCCTGCGCCGGGGTCTGTGCTCCGGAAGCGGCCGCTGCGGAAGCCGCCTTCGCTTCCGAAGCCGCCTGCGCTTCGGCCTGTGCGGCAAGCTTGCTCGCACCCGCGCGGCCGACCGCCTGCGCCGACGCGCTGCGCGAGGCCGCCTCCTGCTGCTTCAACGCGTCGCCGATCGGGATCGGCTGCCCGAGCGTATCGACGACCATCTGCACGTCGACCTTCTTCTGCTGATCCGACAGCGCGATATTGCCCTTCGCGAACGCGATATCGTGCAGATCGAGCTTCCACTCGGATGGCCCGGTCGACGACGGCAGTTTGAAGGTCCAGTTATTGCGCCCGTCGACAAGACGTTCGAGATCGACGAATGGATTCACGAGGTTGATCGCCGGAATCACGATGTCGTGCGTGAGCAGCGGCAACACCTCGACCTCGAAGTCGATTTCGTCGAGTGTCGCGAAGTGCGGCTGTTTGGCCCAGTCGGGATTGCCGATCGTGATATTGGCCGCCGAAAAGCGCGGCCAGGGCACCCAGCCGCGCCAGCCGGTTTCGCCGACCGCATGACGCCAGCCCACCTTCAGATCGCCGTGGATCGCGAACGGCCGGCCGATCGCCTGGCTCACCTTGTCGTCGATGTAAGGCCGCGCGCGGTTCCAGTCGAAGGTCAGGATGAAGATGACGAGCGCGACGATCAGGATGACGAGCACGGCCAGCAGCCATGCAAGGATTTTTCCGACCCGTCGTCCGATGCTGCTCGACACTGCCATTGAAAGGCTCCGCGTGTTGTTCTACGTTGTGCACCGTGCAGCAGTTATCGTGCCTGGCGCGTGGCAATGAATCGTCGAGCCGGTGGGTTGTGTGCGCTATTGCGCCTCGTCGTTTTATCATGGCGCACGCTTTGCCGACAGACCGACCGGCGCATTGACGCCGTCGCGCCGGCACGAAGCGACACCCTCCCCACGACGTTCCAACCATGACCGATGTTCCCCTCCTCCTCGCCGACGGCATCGTGCGGCGTGATGCGCAGCGCGGCCAGACGCTGTTGCAGCAGACCACCTTCGCGCTGCGCGCCGGCGAGCGCGTCGCGATCACCGGACCGTCCGGCTCCGGCAAGAGCGTGTTCCTGCGCGCGCTCGCGCTGCTCGATCCGATCGATGCGGGGCGCATCTTGTGGCATGGTGCGCCGCTCGTGCGAGCGGCGATTCCGCGCTATCGGCGCGGCGTCGCGTATATCCGGCAGCGGCCCGCGCTGATCGACGGCAGCGTCGAAGACAATCTGCGCTATCCATTCGAGCTGCGCGCGTATCGCGACGCGCGCTTCGATCGCGCGCGAGCGGCCAGGCTTGCGATGCAGGCCGGCCGCGGCGAGGACTTTCTCGGCAAGCGCGCAAGCGAATTGTCGGGCGGCGAAGCGCAGATCGCCGCGCTGATCCGGGTGCTGCAACTCGCGCCCGAAGTGTTGTTGCTCGACGAGCCGACCGCGTCGCTCGACCCGGCTTCATCGCGCGCAATCGAAGCGCTCGTGCAGGCATGGTTCGATGCCGCGCCTCGCGCTCACGCATCGATATGGGTATCGCACGATCCCGAGCAGGCGGCACGCATGAGCGAACGGCATCTGACGATGCGCGCCGGCGTGCTGGCCGAACACACCACGGTGCGACGCGACGCGGACCAACGCGATGCCGCGGAGCTGCGCCGGGAGTCCCGCTCATGAGCCTGCAGAATCTGAGCTTGTGGGACGTCGCGATTGCGACGCTGCTGATCGTCGTGAACGGCGCGGTGTCGGTCGCGCTGAAGCTCGATCTCGAACGCAAGCTCGCATGGGCGGCGGTGCGCACCGTGCTCCAGTTGCTCGCGATCGGCTATGTGCTCGGCTGGGTGTTCAGTTTCGCTCGCTGGTACGTGGTGCTGCCGCTGATGATCGTGATGACGCTGATCGCGGGTTTCGCCGGCGCGCAGCGCGGCAGTCACACCTATGCCGGACAACGCGCGGACAGCTTGCTGTCGATCTGGGTCAGCTCGTGGCTCGTGGCCGCGGTGGGGTTGTTCGTCGTGATCCGCATCCATCCGTGGTACGAGCCGCAATATGCGATTCCGATTCTCGGCATGATCCTCGGCAACACGCTGACCGGTGTATCGCTCGGCATCGAGCGGATGACCGAGGAGCTGACCGCGCGGCGCGACCGCGTCGACATGGCGCTCGCGCTCGGCGCGACACGCTGGGAGGCCGCGCAGGCGCCGGCGCGTCAGGCGGTGCGCGCGGGCATGATGCCGACGTTGAATCAGATGGCGGTGGTCGGCGTGGTCAGTTTGCCGGGCATGATGACCGGCCAGGTGCTGGCCGGGCAATCTCCATTGCAGGCGGTGCGCTATCAGATCGTCATCATGTTTCTGATCGCGGCGGCGTCGGCGCTGGGGACGGTGGGCGCGGTGCTGCTCACGTACAGGCGACTGTTTTCGGCTGAGCATCAGTTCTTGCCGGCGCGGCTCGTCGAGCGTGACGCACGCAAAGGATGACTCACCGGGATGACGCGCTCAAGCGTGCTACGGCTCGCGCACGCGGCCATCACGCCGCGTGCGCTCGACCGTTCAACGCTTAGCGGTGATGGCCACCTCAGTGCCATCGCTCAGCGTCAGCGTTTTCGTCGTGCCGTTGACCGGCATCGTGAAACGCACGATCTGACTCATACGCACATCGTTCGGACACTTGAGCGTCTTGCCGCCGCTCGTCACGGTTTTGACACCGTGCGGCGTCTGCGCCTGGAAGCTCAGCTGTACGGTCGCGGTGCCGTCGCTCGCCACCACCGGTGCGAGTCGGATCTGCGTCTGGCGAATCATCGCGCCATTCTCGTCGACCGGCAGCGACGCATAGTCCGGGCATGCATCGGTAGCGGGCACCGGACCGCCGGGCGGCACGGTCTTCCAGGTGAAGTCGTCCGTTTCGCCCGAGCGGATCGTGCGAGTCTCCTGGGAATTGCCGAACTGTTTCGACGTGACGCGAACGGTGTAGCGGATCGGACCGTCGAGCGCGGCCTTGTTGGTCACCGTGATCGGCGTGGCTGCGTGAGCAGCCGGCACGAGCGCGCAAGCGAGAGAAGCGACAACCGAAACGGCGGAGAGTTTGAAGCTGAAGCTCATACTGTCACCTCGTTGTTGTGCCGCTGCGCGCTCGCGTCGACGCGACTGCCCGTGCACTGCCGAGGCCCGGCCGGTTCACACTGGCTGGCCTCGCCGCAAGACACGCAACCGTTTTGGCATGCTGCGTCGTCAGTCTAACGCCAAGCGCGCTGGCGCGCGTGTCGTGTCGGCTCGGGTGTTAACCCGCTTGCGGCGACGCGCTTTCTGCGCGTCGATTTCATCTCAGAAGCCGGTCAGCACCAGCTTGCCGATCGCGCGTCCTGCTTCGAGCAACTGATGCGCGCGGCGCAGATTCTCCGCGTTGATGCGGCCCAGGTCCTGGCCGAGCGTCGTGCGCAACGTGCCCGCGTCGACGAGGCGCGCGACCTCGGTCAGCAGCTTGTGCTGCTCGATCATGTCGGGCGTGCCGAACATCGAGCGCGTGAACATGAATTCCCAGTGAAACGCGGCGCTCTTCGCCTTCAGCAATTCGACCGGCACCGCGGCGCTGTTCTCGACGATCGTGCAGATACCGCCTTGCGGTTTGATCAGTTGGGCGGCAGCGGGGAAATTGCGGTCGGTGTCGTTGAAGATCAGCACGTAGTCGACCTCTTCGATGCCGAGCTCTTTCATCTGCGCAGGCAGATCGCCGAAGTGATCCACGACGTGATCCGCGCCGAGCTCACGTGCCCATTTCGCCGATTCGGGCCGCGACGCGGTCGCGATCACCTTCAGCTTGCCGAGCTGTTTCGCGAGCTGGATGCCGATCGAGCCGACCCCGCCCGCGCCGCCGAAAATCAGCACCGTGCGGCCTGCGTCGGCGCCCTGCGGCGATACGCCGAGGCGGTCGAACAAGGCTTCCCATGCGGTGATCGCGGTCAGCGGCAACGCGGCCGCGTGCGTGAAATCGAGCGACGCCGGCTTGTGTCCGACGATCCGTTCGTCCACCAGATGAAACTCGCTGTTGGCGCCAGGCCGGGTAATGCTGCCCGCATAAAACACCGGGTCGCCGACCTTGAACAGCGTGACCTCGGGCCCGGCCGCGACGACGGTGCCGGCCGCATCCCAGCCGAGCACGCGCGGCGTCTTCTCGACGCTGTCTTTCGGCGCGCGCACCTTGGTGTCGACCGGGTTCACGGAAATCGCTTCGACCTTGACCAGCAGATCGCGGCCGCTCGCTTCGGGTTTCGGGATCTCGACGTCGACGAGCGCTTCGGCGTGATCGATTGGCAGATAACGGTAGAGTCCGACGGCTTTCATGGCTGCTCCTTGTGGGTTCGGTTGATGTGCAAGCATGACCAGAATCGTAAGACGGTTCTTATTCTGTTAAAACAGTCATAATCACTGAAACATTTTTTTGTTTTCCAGAATAATGAACGATTCAAATCCGGCTGGCCGGTCCCTGCCCAGCGAGCGCGAACGGCTCGACCTGCTCGATGTCGCGCTGTTCGTGCGCGCCGCGCTGCTTGCCAACGTGTCGGCGGCCGGGCGCGAGTTCGGTTTGTCGGCGGCGGTCGCGAGCGCGCGGATCGCGCAACTCGAAAAGCTGCTCGGCGCGCGCTTGCTGCATCGGACCACGCGCCGCATCAGCCTCACCCAGGACGGTGAAGTGTTCATGACGCGCGCCGAGGCGCTGCTCGACGCGGCCGGCGCCGCGCGCGCATCGGTCGGCCGCGCGCAGGCGGAGCCGCAGGGACGGCTGCGCGTGACGATGCCGTCGTCGTTCGGGCGCCAGCATGTGTCGCCGGTGATCAGCGAGTTTTTGCGCCGCTATCCGGGTGTCAGCGTCGATCTGCGCCTGACGGATCAGGTGGTCGATCTGGTCGACGCGGGCATCGATGTCGCGATCCGCGTCGGCGTGCTGAAGGATTCGTCGCTGGTCGCGCGGCGGCTCGCGGTCAACCGCCGCGTGCTGTGCGCGGCCCCCGCCTATCTGGCCGCGCACGGCACGCCGCATCATCCGTCGGATCTGGCGCGGCACGAGTGCATCATCCTGTCGGAGCAGCGCGACTGGCGTTTCGTGACGCCCACTGGCCCGCTCGACGTGCGCGTGAGCGGCCGCCTCGTCACCGACAACGGCGAGGTGATTCGCGACGCGCTGCTCGCGGGCTTCGGCATCGCGCTGAAATCGACATGGGACGTGGCGCCCTATCTGCGCAGCGGCGAACTCGTCAGCGTGCTCGACAGCTATCCGCTCGCGGACGACGTCGCGATCTGGGCCGTGTACCCGAGCCGCGCGTTCATGCCGCCGAAGACGCTCGCATTCATCGACTTCGTCGCCGCGCATTTCGGCGATCCGCCGTATTGGGATCGTGAGCCGGTTGGAGCGGCGGGCGCGTAAGCGTCACGCCCGTTAAGCGGCGTCAGCGCTTGCCGCCCTTCGCGCCGCCCTGCTTGCGATCCGAGTTCACATCGGTATGCGAGTCGTTCTGCGTGCGCTGCTGATACTCGCCGCCGCCGCGGCGGTCGGTATCCTGCAAGCCATGCTCGATATCCTCATGCGCCTGCTTGCCGACATGGCGCGGATTGTCTTCGTGCTGTGACTCCGGATGCTGGTCGGTTTCATGCGGCAGCGGCGCCGCGGCTTCCTGCAACGACTCCGGGTCCTTGTTCGCGTGCGGGTCGGCTTGCGAGTCGCCATCTGTCGATTGCGGCTGGGTCTTCATTGCATTGCTCCTTCGCGAAGCGCGTTCGCGCACTGAGTGCGCACGGCGAATTCGCGGGTTGATTCAGCCACCTGGACGAGCGCGCATCACGCGACGCCCAGACGTTTTTTCATCGCCGCGGTGATGCGCTGACGGGTCTTCGCATAGTCGGCCCACGGGTCGTTCGAGAGGCCGTCCACGCGCTCGTGGACGTTGCGGATGCCCCATTGATCGCCGCTCGTCGTGCTGTCGAGTTCGTCCCACGCGAGCGGCACCGACACGCCGAGTCCCGGCCGCGCCCGCGCCGAGAATGCGGCCACCGTGCTGGAGCCGCGGTTGTTGCGCAGATAGTCGATGAAGATTTTCTTCTTGCGGTTCTGCGCACCCATCTTTGCGCTGAAATACTGCGGCAGCGTCGTCGCCATATGCTGCGCGACCGCCTGCGAGAAATCCTTCACTTCGTCCCAGCCGGCCTGCTTCGCGAGCGGCACGACCACGTGCAAGCCCTTGCCGCCGCTCGTCTTGACGAACGACTTCAGGCCCAGTTCGTCGAGCAGCGAGCGGGTCAGTTGCGCGGCCTCGACCATCCGTTCCCAGCCGAGCGACGGGTCCGGGTCGAGATCGAACACCATCCGATCGGGCTTTTCGATATTCGACGCGAGCGCATTCCACGTGTGAAATTCGACGGTGCCCATCTGCGCGGCGCCGACCAGTGCGGCGAGCGTGTCGACCGTGATCAGCGCCGGATGGCCCGGGTCGAGTCCTTCGTGCTGCGTGACGTTTGGAATCGACAGCTTCTGGCTGTGCTTCTGGAAGAACAGCTCGCCGCCGATATCCTCGGGCGCGCGCACCAGCGCGACAGGCCGCTCGCGCAGATGCGGCAGCATCCATTCGGCGATTGATTCGTAGTACTGCACCAGTTCGAGCTTGCTTGCGCCGCTGCTCTTGTCGATCACGCGATCGGGATGCGAGATGCGCACGCCGGCGATTTCGCTTTGCGTGCGCGAGCGTGTTGCCGTGGTTCGGGCGGACGCGCGTTCCGTCACGGCAGGCGTGGCGGTCTTGGCGGTCTTGCTGGTTTTCGTGGCTGCGCGCTTTTTCGGCGCGCCTGGTTGCCGCGCATCGTCGGCGGCGGTTTCGGTTTGCTGTTGCACGTCGGCTCCTTGTCGGGCGGTTTCCCTGACGATCTGGCGCGCCGGTTTGTCGTCGCGCAAACTGACGAAAGACGCCTGGCGCACGATGCCATCGCTCGTCCATTCGGCGAAGTTGCATTCGGCGACGAGCACCGGCTCGACCCAATGCACGGGCGTGCGGCTGCGCTCACGCGGCGCGCTCGCGAACGGCATGCGCTTGCTCGCGTGCGCGTCGAGCGCCTGTTTGACCGAGCGCAGCAACCCGGCGTCGAAGCCGGTACCGACGCGCCCCGCGTACTGCAGTTGGCCGTCGGCGTCGTAGACACCGAGCAGCAGCGCGCCGAACGCCTCGCGGCTGCCGGCCGGCTCCGAATAGCCGCCGATCACGAACTCCTGGCGCCGCCGGCACTTCAGCTTGATCCACGACGGCGCGCGGCCCGACACATAGCGGCTGTCGCGCCGCTTGCCGATGATGCCTTCGAGCCCCATGTCGCACGCGCTCTTGAGCAGCTCGCCGGCGCTGAACGCGAAGTCGTTCGAAAAGCGCAGCACGCGATCGTCGACGCCTTCGAGCAGCGCGCGCAGAATCGCGCGGCGCTGTTCCAGCGGCACGCCGCGCAGGTCGTAGCCGTTCAGGAACGGCAGATCGAACAGATAGATCACGATGTCCTGCGGGCGATGCGCATCGAACGCGTTTTGCAGCAACTGGAAGCTCGGCACGTCGCGTTCATCGAGCACGACCGCTTCGCCGTCCAGCCACGCGCTTTGCATGTCGAGCCCGGCGATGGCCTCGATCTGCTTGCTGAACCTGGTGGTCCAGTCGTTGCCGTTGCGCGTGAAAACGCTGACGGCACCAGCCTTCTTTTTCGACGCGTGGTCGATGCGCGCGAGCACGCGGTAGCCGTCGAACTTGATTTCGTACAACCAGTCGTCGCCAGGCGGCGCAGTGTCGACGAGCGTCGCCAGCTCCGGCGTCAGGCTCGCGGGCAGCGCGGCTTTGACCGCGCCTTCGATCGATGGCGATGCGGCGAGTTCGCGTAACGACTGCGCGGTACGCGTCGCGACGATGTCGGGGCGTTTGGGATCGGCTGCGCGGCGCGAGGATGCGGATTGCGACGGCCGGCCCGCGCTCGTGACCTTGCCGTCGCCCGAGGTTTTCGTCTGCGCTTTCGCTTGCTTCGTTTTCCTGCCTTTCGAAGCGCCGTCGGCCAGCACGCTGCCGGGCAGCTCTTTCAGCACGTCGTAGTCGCTTTCGTCGCGCGCTTCCTCGTCGCGCTCCTTGATCAGCAGCCATTGCTCCTTGTCGCCGCTGCCGCGCATATGGCTGCGTACCAGCGTCCAGCCGCCGTGCAGCTTCTCGCCGTGCAAATGAAACTTGAGCTTGCCGGCCGCGTACGAGCGCGCGGCTTCGGCCACGCCGCCCGCCGGCTCCCACGTGCCGCGATCCCACACGATCACGGTCCCCGCACCGTAGTTGCCCGGCGGAATCTCGCCCTCGAAGGTACCGTATTCGACCGGATGATCTTCGACGTGCACCGCGAGCCGCTTGACCGACGGGTCGAGGCTTGGCCCCTTCGGAACCGCCCACGACAGTAGCGCGCCGTTCAGTTCGAGCCGGAAGTCGTAGTGCAGACGCCGCGCGTCGTGCTCCTGGATCACGTAGGACAGTGTGTCGGGCGCGGCACGCGTCGCGCTCTTGCCCGTCTTGCTAGCCGCGCGCTTGCGGGTCGTCGCGCCGGATGGCTCCGGCGTGTCTTCGAAGCGGCGCTTGCGGTGATAGAGCTCGAGTCGGTCGTTCATGGCGATGACTCCGGTGCGTGAGTGCGATAGGCGGGTCGGCCGCGCGTTCAGGCCGCCGCGCGCCGTTTGCGCGACGTTGCGGTGGTTTTCGAAGTGGTGCGGGCGCTGCTGCCACTACCGCTGCGACTGCGCGCGGTGCTCGTCGCGCGAGCCTTTTTGCGCGCGGGCGCGGCCGCCTCTTCATCGGACTCGGCTTCGCTATCGGCCTGATCCTCGTCCTCGCCGGCGGCGCGCTTGCGGCCAGTGGCCGCCTGCTTGCCCTTGCCGCGGCCGAGGCTGCGTTTGAGCAGATCGGACAGGTCGAGAATGTCGGCGGACTTGCGCGACTCGTGCGGCGTTTCGACCTCGGTGACCTCCTCGGTCTTGCCTGCCTGGATCTTGCGCTCGACGAGCGCCATGATGTCGTCGCGAAACGTGTCGTGATACTGCGTCGGGTCCCACGTCTCGCTCATGTCGTCGATCAGCTTTTTCGCCATGTCGAGTTCTTTGGCCGACACGCCGGTGGCCTTCATGCCTTCGGGCGGCACCTTGAATTCGTCGAGGCTGCGCACCTCGTCGGCCCAGCGCAGCGTGTTCAGCGCGAGCATCGGACCGAGCGGAATCAGCGCGGCCAGATGCTGCTTGTTGTGCAGCACGACGCTCGCGACGCCGATCTTGCCCGAGGCCGTCATCGCCTCGCGCAACAACGCATAGACTTTTTCGCCCTTGCGGTCGGGCGTCAGGAAATACGGCGTGTCGAGATAGAGAAACGAGATATCGGCTGCGTCGACGAACGCGAGGATGTCGACCGTCTGCGTCGACTCGGGATTCGCCGAGCGGATTTCGTCGTCCGACAGTACGACGTAGCGATCCTTCTCGTATTCGAAGCCGCGCACGATGTTCTCGCGGGTCACGTCCTTGCCGGTGCGCTTATTGATCTGCTTGTAGCCGATCGGGTCGATCGTGCGCTTGTCGAGCAGATTGAAGCCGACCTTCTCCGACTGCGTCGCCGGATAAAGCTGCACCGGTACGTGAACCAGCCCGAAACTGATTGCGCCCTTCCAGATCATATGTGCCATCGCGCGCTCCCCTGTCCCATGGCCCTGAGATATCAGGCGAAGCAGCAAGCGTGCCCGCGTTTTGGCGGGTTTTGGGCTGCTGCCACGCTTAAAGCATGCGCCGGTCCGCTCGGCGGCGTGCTGTCATAAGGCTGTAAGTCTTGCGACGAAGCGGCAAAAGCTACGGCTGTCCTTGTTCGCGCGCGCTACCCGGAGGTCGTATCAAGGCTCGAGCAGGACCGGCACGGACGCAAACCCGCGAAACCGCACGCGCCCGCCCCGCGTCGGCTCGCCATCGACGCGATACGCCGGGAAGCGCCGCACGAAGCGCCCGATCGCAATCCGCGCCTCCAGCCGCGCCAGCGACAGGCCCGCGCACTGATGAATCCCGAAGCCGAAAGCGAGATGCCGGTTCGGATCGCGGCGAATGTCGAAGCGGTCCGGTTCGGCAAACTGCTCGGGATCGCGATTGGCCGCGCCGATGCACAGCGTGACCGGCGTGCCGCGCGCGACCGCGACGCCGCCGATCTCGGTATCGACCGTGGTCATGCGGTTGCCGAGCTGGTTCGAACTTTCGAAGCGCAAACACTCCTCGACCGCGGTGCCGATCAACTCGGGCTCGCGCAGCAGCGCGGCACGCTCGTCAGGCCATTGGCTCAGCGTCACGAGCCCGTTGCCGATCAGGTTGGTGGTCGTTTCGTGCCCCGCGTTCAGGATGAAAATGCAGTTCTGCAGCAGCTCGGCCTCCGATAGCTGCTCGTGCGGGCCCTCGCCCTGAATCAGCCGCGTCAGCACGTCGTGCTGCGGATCGCCGGGCTCGCGGCGGCGGCGTGCGACGAGGCCGCGCAGATAGTCGACGAATTCGCTGACCGCGCGATTGCCGCGCTCGAACTGCGCGTCGCTCAGCGACGGCTCGAGCGCGCCGAGTATCGCGAGCGACCAGTCTCGCAGCGGCGCGCGTTCGTCGTGCGGCACGTCGAGCAGATTGCCGATGACCTCGACCGGAATCGCCGACGCGAACTCGCCGATCAGATCGATCCGCCTGCGCTGCGCGGCCGCATCGAGCAGGTCGTCGACGAGCCGGATCAACGCGGGCTCCATCGCCGCGATCGCGCGCGCGGTCAGTGCGCCGGCGATCAGCTTGCGCACGCGAGTATGGCGCGGTGGATCGTTGAACACGAGGCTCGTGGTGTGATGCGCGTAAAGCGGCGAGTCGCCGTATTTCGGGCGGAACTCGACGGTCTTGTCGGAACTGAAGGTCTTCGGGTCGCGGTAGACCGCCTGGACGTCGCGAAAGCGCGTCAGGAACAGCGAGCCGTCGGGCATGCGGCGGATCGGCTCATAGGTGCGCAGTGCGCGATAGACCGGATAGGGATCGGCGTAGAACGCGGGACTCAGATGACGCAGATCGAAGTCGCGGGCAAGGGAGGAAGCGTCGCTGGCGGTTGCCGGGGTCATGCGTTGTCTCCGTGGGGCGTCTTGTTGCGCCTGTGATGTGGCGGGTTCGTGTGACCGTATTTGTTCGGTCTGTTCCGTTACGGCGATACGCAGACCGCCGACTTCAATCAACCTGACGACGACTGCGCCACACGATTCGATGCGTCAGTATGAACTGTGCACTGCCGGAGCGCACGGCCAACCCGCCCGCTACGGCCGCCCGCGACGGCGCGGCGGACAGAACCGATACAATAGCGGGATTTTCCGCGCGCCACGCGCCTCTTTCTTCCCGCGTCACTGGTCGTCCATGAACCTCGTCATTCAAAGCGTCGCCCCCCTTTCCGCCGACCACCACAAAACACTCGCCGCGCTCGCGCGCGGCTCGCAACCCGCCGTCATCGACGAGAACGCGATTCGCATCGCCGGCGCGACCCTCGCGCAACGCGCCGACGTCGAAGCGTATTGCTACACGCATCAACTCGACTACGCGTTTGTCGAAGCCGGCCGCCAGTTGCGCGACTTCGGACTCGTCGCGATGGACATGGATTCGACGCTGATCACGATCGAGTGCATCGATGAAATCGCCGATTTCTGCGGGCTCAAAGCCGAAGTCGCGGCGATCACGGAGGCTGCGATGCGCGGCGAGATCAAGGACTTCAACGAAAGCCTGACGCGCCGCGTCGCGCTGCTCAAGGGGCTCGACGCCAGCGCGCTCGAACGCGTGTACGAAGAGCGGCTGCAGTTGTCGCCGGGCGCCGAACGCATGCTCGCCGGCGCGAAACAGGCGGGCCTGAAAACGCTGCTCGTGTCGGGCGGCTTCACGTTCTTCACCGCGAAGCTGAAGGCGCGCCTCGGCCTCGATTTCACGCGTGCGAATACGCTTGAAATTGTCGACGGCAAGCTGACCGGCAACGTGATTGGGGAGATCGTCAATGCCGACGTGAAAGCGCGCACGCTGCGCGAAACCTGCGCGACGCTCGGGATCGAGCCTTCGCGCGCCATTGCGATGGGTGACGGCTCGAACGACCTGAAAATGATGGCCGAAGCGGGACTTTCCGTTGCATTCCGCGCGAAGCCGGTGGTGCGCGAAGCAGCCAGCGTGTCGTTCAATTTCGTTGGACTGGACGGGTTGCTGCGGTTGTTTTGAGGCTGGTGCTCGAGGGGCTCGTTATCGCGTCGGCACAACGGCCGACGCGTTAGCGAAATGCGCGAACCGTGTTGTTATCGGTTGAAAATGGCCGGCAGAAACAGGGCGAACATGCCGATGGAAATCAGGATGTTGAAGATCAACACGCCCTTCATGATGCGGTCGTGATTTTTGCCTATTTCCAACGACAGGATAAATTGTTTCATAAGCTCCTCCGCAAGACGAAGCAAGTATAAGCGCTGCACTATCCAATAAATCTAATTGAGGTAAATGTGTAGGGCCGCGAATAGAAACGCCGCCAGGCAGATCGTGAAAATCGACGCGCTTATCGCCCCACGTGAAAGCGCGCCAACCATGGACTCGGTCTGCCTGTCATCGAGAGCGGTGACGAAGCCATCCTGCCGCACCTTGAGCAAGCATGCCATCACGGCTGTGGGGCAATGCGCCAGCCATACGCGGGCGCAACGAGCGCCAGCGTAAAAATCGGCCCGACAATCGGCACCGCGAGATTCAGCAACACCCAGAAGAAAAGATTCATCGAAGCCTCTCCCCGAGCGCGGCAACGTTATTCGGCAAGCACACGATCGTAGCGTCGCGCACCCGTATCGAACATTCGGGCAATCGGTCAGATCTGCTCGATACTCCGGGCAACAAAAAAGCCCGCCGGGAACGCATCCCGACGGGCTTCTCGAACAACGTGTCGAACAGGCTGACGCGTATTAAGCGAGCTTAGCGAGGCTCTGCTCGATATCCGCCCGCAGATCAGCCTCGTCTTCCAGACCGATATAGAAACGCACCAGCGTGCCGCGGTGCGGCCACTCAGCCGCCGTGCGCATCGACGCGATGTCGTACGGCATCGCGAGGCTATGCGCGCCGCCCCAGCTCCAGCCGAGCGAAAACAGTTCGAGCGATTCGCAGAACATGTCGATCTGCGCCGCGCTGTATCGCTCGTCGAACACGACCGAGAACAGGCCGCCCGCGCCGGTGAAATCACGCTTGTACACTTCGTGCCCCGGACAGTCGGCGAGCGCCGGATGCAGCACCGCGACGATTTCCGGCCGGTTCTTCAACCACGCCGCGAGCGACAGCGCCGCGCGATCGTGCTGAGCAAAACGCAGTTGCATGCTCGGCAGGCTGCGCAGGATCAGCGAGCAGTCGTCCGAGGACACCCCGATGCCCATGCGCATACGCGCCGCCTTCAGCTTCACATGCACGTCGCGGTCGACCGTGATCGTCGCGCCCATCAGCACGTCGCCGCCGCCCGACTGGTACTTGGTCAGCGCCTGCACCGAGATATCGACGCCGTGGTCGAACGGCCGGAACGCGAGGCCGGCGGACCATGTGTTGTCGATCGCGGTGAAGACGTTGCGCGCGCGCGCCGCCGCCGTGATGGCCGGCACGTCGGGCACTTCCATCGTCACCGAGCCGGGCGCTTCGATCCAGATCAGGCGCGTGTTCGGCTGGATCAGCCTGGCGATGTCCGCACCGATCAGCGGATCGTAGTAGCGCGCCGTGATGCCGAAATCGCGCGCAAGCCAGTCGCCGTGGTCGCGATTCGGCGAATAGACGTTGTCGGGGATCAGCACGTCGTCGCCGGCCTTCACGAGGCCGAAGTAGACGTTCGAGATAGACGACAGCCCCGACGGCTGCAGCAGCGCATGTTTGCCGCCCTCGATCGCGGCAAGGCGCTGCGCGAGCGCGATCTGCGTCGGTGTCGCATGCAGGCCGTAGCGCCATTGCGCGTCGTTTTTCCAGTCGAGCGCGCGCATCGCCGCGAGATCGGGGAACACCACCGTCGACGCCCGCGTGACCGGCGTCGAAAACGATTCGAAGCCCGGCGTGATGTCGTCCTCGGCACGCACGATGCGAGTCTGCAGGCGGTGTTTGAGTTTGGATTCAGTCATGTAGAGCTCGATGAAAAACACGGAGAAGCGGGCCTGAAGCAACGGCCGCGCCGCGCGACTCAAGATGCCCGGCGTGCGTACGCATCAGTCGCCGGTTTGCAGGTTGCTGACGCCGCCCACCGGGTGCCCGCCGACAGCGGATGCCGGCGCCGGAGCCGCCACTGCGCCGTTCGCAGCAGCCGGCTGCGGAGTGGGGGTAGCCGCCTTGGCCGCCGCGCCGGCCGAACCGGCCGCAGGTACCGCCTGCCCCGCCGCCATGGGCTTCAGGTTGAATTCCTGCGGGTTCGAATCGTCGACGTTCATGCGGTCGCCTTCGAGCGAGCCGTCCGCCGCGAACTTGCCGACCCAGTTGCCGGTGATATGCGTGCCGTCGTTCGATTCCTCGACTTCGAGCGTATCGCCGACGCGGTCGCCCGCGATCAGGATCACCTCGCCGTTATCGGTGTACTGATACTCGCCGTGCACGCCGGAAGGATCGTCGGTCTTGGGCCCGAGCCGCAGCACGATCGGCCGCGCGCCGAGCGTGCCCACGTAGCGCGGAAACTTCGCGAACTCGGGGCTCGGTTTCAGCGGCAGCTGGATCGGCGGCGGCGCGGCCAGCTCCTTGACCGCATCGCTTTCCGCCCACGCCTGCGACGGCATCCACAGCACCGTGCCGGCACACAGCAGCGCGACGGCGCTTGCCGCCACGCCGGCGCGCTGACGCAACGCGCGCGCTACCGAACCCTTCGTCACTTTCGCTTCCCGCATCCTGTCGATCCTTGTTGCTGGTTCCTGCTTGCTACCTATGCCGGGCCGGCCTGCCGTGCGCGGTCACAGACGCTCGAAAACCGCCGCGATGCCCTGGCCGCCGCCGATGCACATCGTGACGAGCGCATAGCGCCCGCCGATGCGCTGCAGCTCGTACAGCGCCTTCACGGTGATCAGCGCGCCGGTCGCGCCAATCGGATGGCCGAGCGAAATGCCCGAGCCATTCGGATTGACCTTGGCCGGATCGAGACCGAGCTCCTTGCTGACCGCGCAGGCCTGCGCGGCGAATGCCTCGTTGGCCTCGATCACGTCGAGATCGGCGACCGTCAGACCTGCCCGCTCGAGCGCCTTGCGGCTCGCCGGCACCGGCCCGATGCCCATATACGCCGGATCGACGCCCGCATGCGCGTACGACACGAGCCGCGCCAACGGCTTCACGCCGCGCCGCTCGGCGACACTGCGCTCCATCAGCACGACGGCCGCGGCCGCGTCGTTGATGCCCGACGCGTTGCCCGCCGTCACCGTGCCGTTCTCCTTCACGAACACCGGCTTGAGCTTCGCGAAGTCGTCCGCGGTTGCGTTCAGCCGCGCGTGCTCGTCAGTGTCGAATACGATGTCGCCCTTCTTCGATGCGAGCGTGATCGGCAGAATCTGTTCCTTGAAGTAGCCGCTCGTGATCGCGTGGGCCGCGCGACGGTGCGATTCGAGCGCGAGCGCGTCCTGCGCGTCGCGCGAGATGTCGTACTTGCGCGCGACGTTCTCGGCGGTCACGCCCATATGGATCGACTGGAACGGATCGTTGAGCGCGCCGACCATCATGTCGACCAGACGCGCATCGCCCATGCGCTGACCGAAGCGCGCGGCCGGCATCGAGTACGGCGCGCGGCTCATGTTTTCGGCGCCGCCGCCGATCGCGATATCGGCATCGCCGAGCAGCACGCTTTGCGCGGCCGACACGATGGCCTGCAAGCCCGAGCCGCACAGCCGGTTCACCGTCAGCGCGGGCGTATGCTGCGCGACCCCGCCGTTGATCGCCGCGACGCGCGCGAGATACATGTCTTTCGGCTCGGTGTGCACGACGTTGCCGAACACGACATGCCCGACTTCATCGCCCGATACGCTCGCGCGCTCCAGCACTGCGCGCACGACGCGCGCGCCGAGATCGGTCGGGGCAAAATCCTTCAGGCTGCCGCCGAACGTGCCGATTGCCGTGCGCACACCGCTTACCACCACTACGTCCCGTTGCATCGCTTGCCCCTCCTGTTGTCTCCAGTTCGCCTGGATGATTGCGCCAACGCGGGCCATGCTGCGCCGCGCGCGGCTTACGTGATATCTAGCCTGCCAGAAGCCGCTCGACGGTCTCGCGCGACGGGATCGGCGCGACCGCGCCATAACCTTGCGTCGACAGCGCGGCGGCGACGTTCGCGTAGCGCGCGGCGGCAAATGGATCGTCGCCCGCAACGATGCGCGCGATGAATGCGCCGCCGAAGCAGTCGCCGGCGCCGGTCGCATCGACCGCATCGACGACGTAACCCGGCACGACGCGTCGTTCGTTAGGTGTCGCGATATACGAGCCGTCCTTGCCGAGCTTCAGCGCAACCACGCTCGGCCCGTGCGACAGCAGAAAATCGACGATTTCGTCGCGGCCGGTCAGCCCGGTCAGTTCGGTGACGTCGTCCCAGCTCGGCAGGCAGATGTCGGTCTGGCGGATCGCCTCGAGCATCACCGCGCGCGCCCGCGCGAGCGGCCACAGCTTCAGACGCAGATTGGTATCGAAGCTCACGCGCACGCCATTCGCGCGCGCATGCGCGATCGCCTCGAGCGCGGCGTCGCAAGCGCTGACGCTGATCGCGAGACTGATGCCGGACAGATGGATGACCTTCGCCGCCGCGAGCGCGTCGCGCGGCAGATCGGCGGGCGCATAGCGGCTCGCCGCCGAGCCCGCGCGCAGATAGTCGAACGCGTGGCCGTTGGGACCGTGGGATACGAAATAGACGCCTGTCGACGCTTGCGCATCGATACGCACGAACGACGTGTCGACCTGCTCGCGCTCCCACAGGTCGACCAGCAGGCGTCCGAAATGATCGGCGCCGACCGCCGATACAAAGCCGGTCCTCGCACCCTGGCGCGCGGCCGCGATGCAGAAGTTCGACGTGTCGCCGCCGAAGCCTTGCAAGTAGTTCGGCTGATCCTTCGCCGACTGGTTGAATTCGATCATCGCCTCGCCGAGCGCGAGGATGTCCGGTGTTTGAGCTTCAGGCCGTGCGGCCGCGCCGGGCGTCATCGCTTAGACCTCGCCCCACAAATCGTGGCCGTCCGCGCCAGTGATCTTCACCGACACGAAATCGCCGACCTTGTAGCGCTTCGACGCCTTGGTGGACGGCGCGATATAGACGACGCCGTCGATCTCCGGCGCATCCGCCGCGGTGCGGCCGATGCCGCCGTCCGCGTTGATCTCGTCGACCAGCACCTTCAGCGTCTTGCCGACCTTCCTCGCGATGCGCTTCGCCGACACCTGCTCGGCCACTTCCATGAAACGGGCGCGACGTTCCTCACGCACTTCGTCGGGCAATGCGCCGTCGAGTTCGTTCGCGCTCGCGCCTTCGACCGGCGAATACGCGAAGCAGCCGACGCGATCGAGCTCCGCCTCGCGGATGAAATCGAGCAGCGTCTCGAACTGCTCTTCGGTCTCGCCCGGAAAGCCGGCGATGAACGTGCTGCGGATCGTCAGATCCGGGCAGATCTCGCGCCACGCCTTCACGCGCTCCATCACCTTCTCCGCGTTGGCCGGGCGCTTCATGCGCTTGAGCACTTCCGGATGCGCGTGCTGGAACGGCACGTCGAGATACGGCAGCACGTGACCCTTGTACGGACCCGCGGCCATCATCGGAATCACTTCGTCGACGCTCGGGTACGGATACACGTAGTGCAGACGCACCCACGCGCCGTATTGCGCGGCGAGTTCACCGAGCGCGGCGACCAGATCCGTCATGCGCGTCTTGATCGGCTTGCCGTTCCAGAACCCGGTGCGGTATTTGACGTCGACGCCGTATGCGCTCGTGTCCTGCGAAATCACGAGCAGTTCTTTCACGCCGGACTTGAACAGGTTCTCCGCTTCGAGCATCACTTCGGCGACCGGACGCGACACCAGATCGCCGCGCATCGACGGGATGATGCAGAACGTGCAGCGATGATTGCAGCCTTCGGAAATCTTCAGGTACGCGTAGTGGCGCGGCGTGAGCTTGACGCCGGCGGCAGGCACAAGATCGACGAACGGATCGTGCGGCTTCGGCAGATGGCTGTGCACCGCCTGCATCACCTCGCCGACCGCGTGCGGGCCGGTCACCGCGAGCACCTTCGGATGCACTTCCTCGATCAGCCCGGAACCGCTCGCGCTTTTCTTCGCGCCGAGGCAGCCGGTGACGATCACCTTGCCGTTTTCGTTGAGCGCTTCGCCGATCGCGTCGAGGCTTTCCTGCACAGCTTCGTCGATGAAACCGCAGGTGTTGACGACCACGAGGTCCGCGCCGTCATAGGTGCCGGAGATCTCGTAGCCTTCGGCGCGCAGTTGCGTGATGATCTGCTCGGAATCGACGAGGGCCTTGGGGCAGCCGAGGGAAACGAAGCCGACTTTCGGCGTGGCGCCCGGCGCGGCCGGAGCGTTCGAGGGGGTGGAAGACATGGGGAACCGCTTGAAGACGTTAAACCGTGAATTGTAGCGGTTCGCCACCGCCACCGCTCGTAAGTCTTTGAATTCTAGTCTTCAAACGGGGATCAGTTCGGCCGGATCGGGTTGATTCAGCTCGCTGTTTTCGGCGCTCAAAACGTGCTCACGCGTCGGCGCCGATGCGCCTGCGGCCGCCAGCGCCTGGCCGATCACCGTAAGAATTTCGTCAGAGTCCTGCACTCGCCGGATCGCCGCATGCAGCTCGGCCGCTTGCGGCCAGGTCCGCTGCAGGTAGCTGAGCCACTGCTTGACGCGGCCGTGCTCATGGGTCAGTGAACCGTGCGCCCGCAGCTTGTTCAGATAGCCGGCGATCGAACCCAGCACCTGCGGCCATTCGCCGGCCGACGGGCACGGGTCCATGCGCCCGCGAATTCGCTGCGCGAGGAACGGGTCCGACACCGCGCCGCGGCCGATCATCACGTCCGCGCAGCCGCTGACAGAGCGGCAGCGCTGCCAGTCGGCGACCGTCCAGACCTCGCCGTTCGCGATGACGGGCACATCGACGGCGTCGTCGATGCGCGCGACCCACTCCCAGTGGGCGGGCGGCCGGTAGCGGTCGTCGCGCGTGCGCGCATGCACGACGAGCGAGGCCGCGCCGCCGTCCACCAGCGCGCATTCGATCGCCCGCGACGTGTCGGACACGCCGAGGCGCATTTTTGCCGTCACCGCGATATCGGCCGGCACCGCGGCGCGCACGGCAGAGACGATCTGGTTCAGCAGCTTCGGGATCGCGAGCAGCATCGCGCCGCCGCCATGCTGATTGACGACTTTGGCGGGACAGCCGAAGTTCAGGTCGATACCGTACGGTGACAGCGTGGCGGCGTACGCGGCATTGCGTGCCATCCACTCGGGATCGCTGCCGAGCAGCTGGATCACCATCGGCGTGCCGCTGGCGGTCACGCTCGCGTGCAGGATCTCGGGCGCCTCGCGCTCATAGACGCGCGTGGGCAGCATCGAGCCCGTGATGCGGATGAACT
The DNA here is from genome assembly GCF_046543485.1 of Paraburkholderia sp. EG304. NCBI lineage: Bacteria > Pseudomonadati > Pseudomonadota > Betaproteobacteria > Burkholderiales > Burkholderiaceae > Paraburkholderia > Paraburkholderia sp. EG304. The sequence continues at coordinate 158,838 of NZ_JBKGUA010000007.1, forward strand.
CGGACACGCAGCCGTCGAAAGCGCCCGCGCTGGTCAGCACGTCGCGCAGTACGTAGTCCGCAAGCCCTTCCATTGGGGCGAGAAACAGCCGGCTCATGAGAATATGGGTGAACGGCGGATCAGCGAAGAACGATCCGTGCGGCCTTCGCAACGGAAGACTCGGACGCGATCGGGGAGACGGTCTGAAACATAAGGCGGGTCAGCGGAAGGAAAACGATAACGGCGCTAGCAGCGATGTGCCGGCAGAGGGGCGCGACGGACCTTAAACCGCGGCCTGAATCCGGTTCCGACGGAAAAGCGTCCCCACGCGCGGGCCGATATTGTAGCGCGCCGGTGGCTGCGCACTCCTGCGAGCCATCTGGGAGATTGGCAACGCAGCAGCCGGATGCCAACGGTACGCCGACGGCCAGTAGCTCGCTCAGCCAGGTCGCGCGATGCCGCTGCAGCTATGAAGGCCGGCTGCGCGTCCGCGGGCTACCCGGAAGCCCCGGTCGAACCGAGCGGATCTCGCCGCCATTCACTCGCTCACTTCTTTTCCGGCTCCGGATTGCCCTGTGGCGTAGCGGGCGCATTGCTCGCGTTGTTCGCATTGACCGCGCCGCCCGGCGTGAACGGGAACGTGGCGAACATGGTCTTCGCCTGGTTCTGCATCTGCTCCTGCATTTGCACGAACATGTTCTTCGATTGCTCGATATAGCTGGTCATCATGCCCTGCATCATCGGCGCCTGCATGTTCATGAACTGCGACCAGACTTCAGGGTTCATCGCCTTGCCTTCATACAGATTCTTCGACTGGTCGGCGAGCTTCGCCTGAATGTCGATGAAGGCCTGGATGTTCTTTTCCAGATACGTGCCCATCATGCCCTGCATCGCATGACCGTAGAACCGGATGATCTGCGACAGCATCGAAGAAGAGAACATCGGCAGGCCGCCGCTCTCCTCTTCGAGAATGATCTGCAGCAGGATCGAACGCGTGAGGTCCTCGTTGCTCTTGGCATCGATCACCTTGAAATCTTCCTGATCGAGCACGAGCTGCTTCACATCAGTCAGCGTGATGTAGGTGCTCGTCTCCGTGTCGTAGAGCCGACGATTCGGATATTTCTTGATCAGTCGTTCGGCCGTTTTCTTTGTAGTAGTAGTCATGTAACGCCTTTAAGCTCGAGTTAAGCAAACGCGGAAACGGCGTCCGGGCTGTGCGATCGAATCGATTGCGCAGCCGGGACGCCGGCGAAACCATCTGAGCCGAAGCGCGCCGCCTTCCGGTCCGGCGCGCCGATAGCTCAGCCCATATGCAAGCCGCCATTCAGCGAAAAATCCGCGCCGGTGGCGAAGCCCGATTCGTCCGACGCGAGCCATGCGACGATCGAGCCGATTTCGTCCGGCTGACCGAGGCGACGCACCGGAATCGTCGCGACGATTTTTTCCAGCACGTCCGGGCGGATGGCCTTGACCATGTCGGTGCCGATGTAGCCCGGCGACACGGTGTTGACGGTCACGCCCTTGGTCGCGACTTCCTGCGCGAGCGACATCGTAAAGCCGTGGATGCCTGCCTTCGCCGTCGAATAATTGGTTTGGCCGAACTGGCCCTTCTGGCCGTTCACCGACGAAATGTTGATCACGCGGCCAAAGCCACGCTCGACCATGCCGTCGATCACCTGCTTGGTGACGTTGAACAGACTCGTCAGGTTGGTGTCGATCACCGCGGTCCAGTCTTCGTGCGTCATCTTGCGGAACACAACGTCGCGCGTGATTCCGGCATTATTGACCAGCACGTCGATCTCGCCGACTTCGGCCTTGACCTTGTCGAACGCGGCCTTGGTCGACTCCCAGTCGCCCACGTTACCCTCGGAGGCGACAAAGTCGAAGCCAAGCGCCTTCTGCTCGTCGAGCCACTTCGCACGGCGCGGCGAATTCGGGCCGCAGCCCGCGATCACCTTGAAGCCTTCCTTGTGCAGACGCTGGCAGATGCTGGTGCCGATGCCGCCCATGCCGCCCGTTACGTACGCAATTCGCTGTGTCATAAACCACACTCCGTTATCGTTGTCGAGGCGCCTGCCGGCGGCCTCGTGCCTGGCCTGATGCCGGTTCACGTTGCCGCCGGGCGACCGTCTGGCAACGCGCGCTGCCGACACGAGTCATCTGTTGCAGCGCGCCGCACCGCCAGTTGGCGTGCGGCGCGGCCAGATGCCTGTGCCGGCGAAGGCCGCGCGCGAACGGTCGCGATCGCGCGCGGCGTACCCAGCGTACTTTAAACTCGCTCGACCGCGAGCGCGACACCCATGCCGCCGCCGATACACAACGACGCCAGCCCCTTCTTCGCATCGCGCTTCTGCATTTCGTGCAGCAGCGTAACGAGAATCCGGCAGCCGGACGCGCCGATCGGGTGGCCGATCGCAATCGCGCCGCCGTTCACGTTGATCTTCGACGTGTCCCAGCCCATCTGCTTGTGCACGGCGAGCGCCTGTGCGGCAAACGCTTCGTTGATTTCCATCAGATCGAGGTCGGCCGGCGTCCAGCCCGCGCGCTCGAGGCAGCGGCGCGAAGCCGGCACCGGGCCCATGCCCATCACCTTCGGATCGACACCCGCATTCGCGTACGCCTTGATGCGCGCGAGCGGCGTGAGGCCGAGCGCTTCCGCTTTTTTCAGCGACATCACGAGCACCGCGGCCGCGCCGTCGTTCAGGCCCGACGCATTCGCCGCCGTGACCGTGCCTTCCTTCGAGAACGCCGGCTTCAGGCCCGCGAGCGATTCCGCCGTCACGCCGTGACGCACGAATTCGTCGGTGGCAAAGCGCAGCGGCTCGCCCTTGCGCTGCGGAATCTCGACCGGCACGATTTCGTCGTTGAAGCGCCCCGACTTCTGCGCGGCTTCCGCCTTGTTCTGGGACAGCGCCGCGAACGCGTCCTGCTGTTCGCGCGTGATGCCGTGTTCCTTCGCGACGTTCTCAGCCGTCACGCCCATGTGGTACTGGTTGTACACATCCCACAGGCCGTCGACGATCATCGAGTCGATCAGCTTCGCGTCGCCCATGCGGAAACCATCGCGCGAACCCGGCAACACGTGCGGCGCGGCGCTCATGTTTTCCTGGCCGCCTGCGACGACGATGTCCGCATCACCGGCGATGATCGCGTTGGCCGCGAGCATCACGGCCTTCAGACCGGAGCCGCAAACCTTGTTGATCGTCATGCCCGGCACGGCCGACGGCAAACCCGCCTTGATCAGCGCCTGACGCGCGGGGTTCTGACCGGAGCCCGCCGTCAGCACCTGGCCCAGGATAACCTCGCTCACCTGTTCCGGCTTCACGCCTGCCCGTTCGAGTACGGCGCGCACCGCGATCGCTCCGAGTTCAGGTGCGGCAACCTTCGCCAGCGACCCACCAAACTTGCCCACTGCAGTACGAGCGGCCGATACGATCACAACATCAGTCATTTCCATATCCTCAGGGCATCCCGGCAAACTGCGCCGCAGCCCGTTACGTTAAAAATTGCGTTGCAACTTGCGTTGCTCTCACGCCTTCATCAACCAGACGCTCATTCACCTGCCAAACACCTATGCACCGGCCGACTGCGCAGCAACTCCGGACGGCGCGTCGAGCCCGTGCGTGAAAGCTACTCCCGTTGCCGCACATAGCGGCCCGGCGCCGGCTCGATGACCGGGAATTCGTCGGAGCCCAGCGTGGCGCGCGGCTTCACCTTCTTGCCGCCGTACTGATCGAGCCACTCGGTCCATTCGGGCCACCAGCTGCCGGGCACTTCTGTCGCCGCGTCGAACCATTCGTCCGCGCTTGCGGGCAGCGTCTTCGCGTCGCTCTCGAGCTTCCAGAAACTGCGCTTTTTCTTCGCGGGCGGATTGATCACGCCGGCGATATGACCCGACGCGCCGAGCACGAACTTCAGCGGCCCGGAGAGCAGCGGCGCGGACGCATACGCGGTTTGCCACGGCACGATATGGTCTTCGCGCGAACCGTAAATAAAGGTCGGCACGTCGATTTTCGACAGATCGATCGGCTCGCCGCAGGTGGTCAGCGCACCCGGCTCGCGCAGCTTGTTCTCGAGATACGTGTTGCGCAGATACCAGACGTACATCGGCCCCGGCACACTGGTCGAGTCGCTGTTCCAGTACAGCAGGTCGAACGGCACCGGCGTGCGACCCTTCAGGTAGTTATCGACGACGTAGTTCCACACGAGGTCGTTCGGGCGCAGGAACGAGAACGTGTTCGCGAATTCGATGCCGCGCATCAGCCCGGGCGGCGCACCGTTCTTGCCGCCGATGGTCTGCTCGCGCATCTGCACGTGCGCCTCGTCGACGAAGACGTCGAGCACGCCCGTGTCGGAGAAGTCGAGCATCGCGGTGAGCAGCGTCATCGACGCGGCCGGATGTTCGCCGCGCGCCGCGGCCACCGCGAGCGCGGTGGCGAGCAAGGTGCCGCCGATGCAGAAGCCGAGGGTATTGATCTGCTCGCGGCCGCTGATCTGGCGCACTTTGTCGATCGAAGTGAGCACGCCCTCGCCGATGTAGTCGTCCCACGTCTTGTGCGCGATCGACTGATCCGCGTTGCGCCACGAAATCAGGAACACCTGGTGGCCCGAATCGAGCGCGTGCGCGACCAGCGAGTTTTCAGGCTGCAGGTCGAGGATGTAGTACTTGTTGATGCACGGCGGCACGATGAGGAGCGGCCGCTCGCGCACGGTCGCCGTGCGTGGCTTGTACTGGATCAGCTGCAGCAGATCGTTCTCGAACACGACCGAGCCTTCGGTGTTCGCGAGGTTCTCGCCGACCGTGAAACGCGATTCGTCGGTTTGGGAAATCTTGCCGCGCTGCATATCGCCGAGCAGGTTCATCACGCCCTGGCGCAGGCTCTCGCCCTTGCTGTCGAGCAGCGTTTTCTGCGCTTCGGGATTCAGCGCGAAGAAGTTGCTCGGCGAGGCCGCCGCGGTCCACTGCTGGACCGCGAAGCGAATGCGCTCGCGGGTTTTCGGCTGGGTATCGAGCGCGTCGACCATCTGCTGCAAATAGCGCGCGTTCAGCAGATACCACGCGGCGGTAAACGCGTAAGCGGGCGCCTGGCTCCAGGCGTCCGCGCTAAAGCGCCGGTCCTTGAGCTCGGGCGCCTTGATCGCCGAGGTGGTGGCCTGCTGGATCAGTTCCATCGCCTCGCGCGAATAGTCGGTTTGCAGCTTCTGCAAACGCTCGGGCGGAATCGCGGCGGTGGGAATGCTCAACCCCGGCAGCGCGCCGGCGGCCAACTTGCTGAAGTCGGGCATGCCGGGAAATGCCGGGATTTGCGGAAAGCCCGCCGTGATCTGCGCGAGGTCCGGCATCTGCGGCATTGAAGGCATCTGGAATGCCGCGCCATTGGGCTGAGCGCCGAACGAACGCCAGGCGTTCATCCAGGCGTCGAGAAATTGCTGCATGCCTGCGGCTGACGATGCACCGCTCGTACCGGCCTGCTGCGTCTGCTCCTTCGAGGAGTCCGTGCTGGGGGAAGCTGAGGAATGAGATGCTGCCATGCCTGCTTTTGACCGGTAAGTCCTTGCGGACGGGTTGAGAGGCAGGTTCGTGCGCACGGAGCGATTGCTCGCGACTTCGTCACACCCTGTCCCATGAACGAGGAGGAGCTTAGAAGGAACATTCTTGCTCCCCATCACAAGGCATGTCAATGCTTGCTCCCGATTTTGCCGCAGTGCGATATTTTTTTAATTATCGTTTTCCCTGTATGGCAAATCGCGCTTTTGCGAATAAATGTTCCATGCCGCACGCCAATCGAAAAAAGTCCTGCGGCGCATGGTACTTAAGCATATTTATTCGTTCGGTCGCCCACAGAGCAGGCGGGGAATTCGCGCTATCGGCAATCCTTCCGGCAGTGCAACAAAAAATGTGTCTGAAGGCCGGGCAAGGCCTTCAGTGACGGTTCTGCAGTGCCATTCGTGAAGCTCGAACCGGTGCGCATTCACGCAAAATAAGCAACCGTTCGATTTTAAAAATATGACAAGATGCGCGCGCGCCACCCCGAATTAATCGGCAATCGATTGCGCCTGTTCGTCGATCCAGATCAACGCGGCCATACGGCCGGTTTCGCGGTCACGGCGATACGAATAAAAGCGCTCGCGCAGCGTGACCGTGCACAGATCGCCGCCGCCGATACGCGTAAGGCCGAGCCGCTGCAGGCGCAGGCGCGCCAGCGCCGGCAGATCGGCGAGATATTTGCCGGCATTCGCGGGATGCGCGACGAACGCCTTCGCGGTCGCATCGCGTTGTGCGCCGTCGACATCAGTCATGAAGGCGTCACGCACGTCTGGACCGACTTCGAATGCGTCGGGCCCGATCGACGGTCCGAGGTACGCATGCAACTCGGCGGCCGGCACGCCCGCCAGCGCCGCGACCCGCGCGGCAGTCTGCTCGACGATGCCTGCCGCGAGTCCGCGCCAGCCGGCATGCGCGGCGCCGACCGCGCGCCCCGCTTCGTCGCACAACAGCACCGGCATGCAATCGGCCACCATGACGACGCACGCGACGCCCGCGCGATCGGTGACGCTCGCGTCGGCGCGCGGCGGCGCGCCGTGCTCGCGCGCGTGCGCGACGGCGTCCTCGGCGCGCACGATGCCGGCGCCGTGAATCTGTTCGAGCCACGCGGTTTCGCGAACACCGGTCAGCGCGACGAGCCGTGCGCGATTGCTCGCGACCGCGGCCGGATCATCGCCGGTCTTCAGGCCCAGGTTCAGCCCGCCGGGCTGGTCGGCGCCGTCGCGCCAGCGGCCGAACGGCGAGTCGCTGACGCCGCCGTCGCGCGTGGTCACGAGCGCGCGCACGCGCGGCGAGACGTTCCATGCGGGTTGCACGACATCGGCAAAACCCAGCTCAGGCAGATTGGCGCTCATGCGTGATCGTCCTCGTCGTGGTCGCTGTCTTCATCGTACGCGCCGTCGTCGAACGATGCACTGTAGTCCTCGTCCTCGTCATAGGCGTCGTCGAACTCGCCCGTGTCGTCGCGACCCAGGCCGAGCGCTGCCGACAACGCCTCGATGTCGGCCGGCACGTCGGCGCGCCATTGCATCGAGCGGCCGGTCTTCGGATGGATCAGGCCGAGCCGCCACGCGTGCAGCGCCTGGCGCGCGAAGCCGTCCGGCAGCGGCGTGACCGAGCGCTTGCCGCGCGCGCGTCCGTACACCGGGTCTCCGAGCAGCGGATGACCGATATGCGCGCAATGCACGCGAATCTGATGCGTGCGGCCCGTCTCCAGATCGCAGTGGATCGCCGTGACCGGCTGACGCTGCCAGATCGCCGCGGCCACGCGCCGGAAATGCGTGCGCGCCGGCTTGCCTGCCGCGCCCGTCACCACGGCCATGCGCGTGCGCTCGCGCGGGTCGCGGCCGATCGGCGCGTCGATCGTGCCTTCGTCGGGCATGTTGCCCCACACGAGCGCGAGGTAGCGGCGCTTGACCGTGCGCGCCTGCAACTGACGCACGAGGTCGGTCTGCGCCTCGAGTGTGCGCGCGACCACCATCAGCCCCGAGGTCTCCTTGTCGAGCCGGTGCACGATGCCCGCGCGCGGCAGACCCGCCGCGGCCTCGCCATAGCGGTGCAGCAGTCCGTTCAGCACGGTGCCGCTCCAGTTGCCGGCCGCCGGATGCACGACCATGCCGGCCGGCTTGTTGATGACGACCAGCGTGTCGTCCTCGTAGACGATCTCGAGCGGCACCGGCTCGGGCGTGAACGCGAGCTGCTCGGGCAGCAGATCGGGCACGAGCTCGATCGTGGCGCCGAGCGGCACCGGCTGGCGGATCTTCGCCGGCTTGCCGTCGACTCGCACCCGCTGCGCCTCGATCCAGCTTTGCAGACGGCTGCGCGAGAACTCCGGGAACACTTTGGCGAGCACCTTGTCGAGGCGCTCGCCGGCCAGTTCGTCGGGCACCACGACGCTGCGCGGCGCTTCGTCGGCCGCGCGCACGGGCACGGGCGCCGCCGTGGCCGCGGAGCCTTGCGGACCGCTTTCGGCGAGCGCGTCGCCGGCGAAATCGTCATCGAGGGAATCGACGCCCAACGCGTCGGCCGGGTCGGCGCTTACGCTATAATCTTTGTTGCTATTCCCGGCGCCTGCGGTGCCTGGAGTATTTGAGCGGGTCATTGAATCTGGGTCACCTGGACGTAAAGCTAGACTGGAAAATGCGAGCCTTGAACACCATCACTGAAGCGGCGATCAATATGGCGGCCATCAAGAAGGCGGCCCGGAAAGTGGCCGGATACATTGCGTGCGCCGCGGCCGTCGTCGCTGTTGCGGCTTGCCACGGCCTGCCGGAGAAGACCGACGAAACGGCAACGTGGAATAACAACAAATTATATACGGAGGCGAACGACGCCTTGACCGGTGGTGACTGGGGCAAATGCGCGAAGTATTTCGAGCTGCTCGAAGGCCGCGACCCGTTCGGCCACTTCGCGCAGCAGGCGCAGATCAACGTCGCGTACTGCAACTGGAAAGACAACGAAAACGCCGCCGCCGACCAGGCCATCGACCGCTTCATCCAGCTGCACCCGGATCACCCGGACATCGCCTACGCGTATTACCTGAAAGGCATGATCCACTTCAACGACGACCTCGGTCTGTTCGGCCGCTTCTCGGGCCAGGACATGAGCGAACGCGATCCGAAATCGCTGCGCGAGTCGTACGACGCGTTCAAGGTCGTGGTGGACCGCTTCCCGAACAGCAAGTACGCGCCGGACGCCGCGCAGCGCATGCGCTACATCGTGAATGCGCTGGCATCGCACGAAGTCCACGCGGCGGACTATTACTATCGCCGCGGCGCCTATGTCGCCGCCATCAACCGCGCACAGCTCGCCTTGCGCGAGTACAAGAACGCGCCGGCCATCGAAGACGCGCTGCATATCATGATTCTGTCGTACGAGAAGCTGAACAACCAGCAACTCGCTGACGACACGCGCCGCGTGCTGGCCGGCACTTTCCCCGACAGCCCGTACGTGACCGGCCACGCACGGCCCGGCACCGCGAAGTCGTGGTGGCAGTTCTGACGCCTCACGCGCCGACGGCATAGACCGTCGTCTGAAAACGAAAACGCCACGAGCTCGGTCGTGGCGTTTTCGTTTGTGCGCGCGGCGAGACTCAATCGCGCTCGAACAGCGCAATCGATTCCACGTGCGACGTATGCGGGAACATGTTGACGACGCCCGCGCCTACCAGCCGATAGCCGGCCTCATGCACGAGCAGCCCGGCATCGCGCGCGAGCGTGCCCGGCGCGCACGACACGTAGACGATGCGCTTCGGCAGCGGCCCGTTGCCGCTCTGGGCGATCTCCGCGAGCGCCTTCGCGATCGCGAGCGCGCCTTCGCGCGGCGGATCGACCAGGAACTTGTCGAAATGGCCGAGCGCGCGCAGGTCGTCGGCGGTGACTTCGAACAGGTTGCGGCACGCGAACGACGTATGGCCGGCGACGCCGTTCAGCTCCGCGTTCGCGAGCGCGCGCTGGGTCAGCACTTCGCTGCCCTCGATACCGACCACTTCCCGCGAGATTCGCGCGAGCGGCAGCGTGAAGTTGCCGATCCCACAGAACAGGTCGAGCACGCGGTCCGTGCGCGCCGGCGCGAGCAGGCGCAACGCGCGGCTCACCAGCACACGGTTGATCGCGTGATTGACCTGGGTGAAATCAGTCGGCTTGAACGGCATGCGGATGCCGTATTCCGGCAGCGTGTAGTCGAGCTGCACGTCGAGCGGATAAAGCGGCGTGACCGTGTCGGGACCGCCCGGCTGGACCCAGAACTGCACCTTGTGTTCGTCCGCGAACTCGCGCAGCACCTGCTCGTCCGCGGCCGTCAGCGGTTCCAGGTTGCGCACGACGAGCGCCGTGACCGACGAGCCGACCGCGAGCTCGAGCTGCGGCATACGGTCGTAGATCGACAGCTTGCGGACCATGAAGCGCAGCGGCATCAGCATCGCCGACACATGCGGCGGCAGCACCTCGCAAGTCTTCATGTCGGCGATATAGCTGCTCTTCTTCTCGTGAAAGCCGATGCGCATGCCGCCGCGCTCCGGCAGATAGCGCACCGCGAGCCGCGCGCGATAGCGGTAACCCCAGGACGGTCCGTGAATCGGCCGGAACACCGTTTCGGGGCGCAGCTTCGCCAGATGCTGCAGGTTGTCCTCGAGCACACGCTGCTTGACCGCGACCTGCGCGCGCATGTCGAGATGCTGCATCGAGCAGCCGCCGCAGATGTTGAAGTACGTGCATTTCGGCGTCGTGCGGGTCACGCTCTCGCGGAACACCTGAACGACTTCGGCCTGCTCGAATTTCGGCTTGCTGCGATGCGTCGAATAACTGACGAGTTCACCCGGCAGTGCGCCTTCGACGAACACGACCTTGCCTGGCGTGCCGTCTTCGCCCGCGGTGCGGCCCACGCCGCGCGCTTCCATATCGAGCGAAACGATTTCGATGACTGGTTCGTTGCCGGTAATGGCGGGCGCCGGCGCCGGGGCGTGCGCCCTGGCATGCTTCGATGAGCGCCGCGGCGAGCGACGTTGGGGGGCAGTTCGGGACACCTGCGGACTTCCTGGCAAACTATGGGGAAAGGCGAGATTGTAGACGAAGCGCCGGGCTTGCCAGTGGCGTGGCGTGGACCGCGCCCGGAGCGTGTCCATATCGCGGCCCGGATTGCAGCGCGGCGCCCCGGCGGACGCCCTACTCGCGCGCCGCCCTTACGGCTCGAACGCCGCCAGATATTCCGCCCACTGTGGCGCGGTTTCCAGCGCGAGCGCGTTCTTCACGAGGTTGATCTCATCAGCATACTCCGACGGCGAAAAGCCGCCGCGCATCAGCTGGAAGCGGCAATACAGCAGGTACGTATTGACGACGTCGGTCTCGCAATAATTGCGGATTTCCTCGATGCGGCCTTGCTGGAACGCCTGCCACACCTGACTGCCGTCCATCCCCATCTTGCCCGGAAAGCCGCACATCTTCGCGAGCGCGTCGAGCGGCGCGTTGGCGCGCGCCTGGTACATCGCGAGCACGTCCATCAGGTCGGTATGGCGCGCGTGGTAGCGGCTGATGTAGTTGTTCCACTTGAAGTCGCGGTCGTCCTCGCCGACATCCCAGAACCGATAGGCGGGGATGCCGTTGACGAGCGCGCGATAGTTGAGCACCGGCAGATCGAAACCGCCGCCGTTCCACGACACGAGTTGCGGCGTGTACTTTTCGATCACGCGATAGAAAGACTGCACGAGCGTCGCCTCGCCGTCCTCGGGCGTGCCGAGGGAGCGCACGCGAAAACCGTTGTTGTCGCGAAACACGCAGGAAATCGCCGCGACCCGTTGCAGGTGATGCGGCAGAAAATCGCTGCCGGTTTTTTCGCGGCGCGCGGCGAACGCGTGCTCGGCGACCTCGGCGTCGCTCATCGACGCGGGCAAATCTTCAAGACGGCGGATGCCGGCGACATCGGGAATCGTCTCGATGTCGAAAACAAGAATCGGTGTCATCAGGTCAGAGAACGGCGTCTTTGCGGACACCGTTTGAGGCGAAGAAGCGCTTCAGTCGCACCAGCGCTTCCTGTTGGATCTGGCGCACACGCTCGCGCGTGAGGCCCATTTCGTCGGCCAGCTCTTCGAGCGTGGCGGGCTCGATATGATTCAGACCGAAGCGCCGCTCGATCACATGGCGGTGCTTGTCCGACAAACGCGCGAGCCATGCGCGTGTCAGCGTTTCGAGCTCGCGATGCTGCACCTCGGCGTCTGGCGACTGGCTCTGGTCGTCCGACAGCAGATCGAGCAGGCTGCTCGCCGGATCGAGGTCGAGCGGCGCGTCGAGCGACGCGGTGTGCTCGTTCAGCGCGAGGATGTCGGTGACTTCGTCGGTGGTCTTGCCGGTCAGATAGGCGATGTCGTCGATGCTCGCGTCGCGGCGCTCGGCGGCTTCCCCCGAATTCATCGAGTTCTTTTCCAGATGGCGCTTCGCCCGCAACACCTGGTTGAGCTCACGAATCACATGCACCGGCAAGCGCACGGTGCGCGCCTGGTTCATGATCGCGCGCTCGATGCTCTGGCGAATCCACCACGTCGCGTAAGTCGAAAAACGGAAGCCGCGCGTCGGATCGAATTTCTCGATTGCGTGCATCAGGCCGAGATTGCCCTCCTCGATCAGATCGAGCAGCGGCACGCCGCGATTCAGATAACCCTTGGCAATGCTGACGACCAGCCGCAGATTGCGCTCGATCATCACCTGCCGCGCTTCGAACTCGCCGGCCTTGGCAAGGCGCGAATATTTCTGCTCTTCCTCGACGGTGAGCAGCGGCTTCACGCTGATGCGGTTTAGATAATGCTGGATCGTGTCGGCCGTGAGTTCGGCCTGCAGCAGTGCGCGGAAGTCGTCGGCGTCGGGCAGCGCGTCGCTGGTGCTTTCGCGCGCGTCGGCGCCCTCGCTGTCGTCGAGGCCGCTCTGGCGTTCGTCGAGATCGCGCTCCTCGACGATCTCCTCTTCCACTTCCGAAGCGCCGCTTTCGTCCACTGCGGCGGACGTGACTTCGCTGATCGTCTCAGACTCGGCTTGCGGCGGGCGGCGCTTCGATTTCGGCATGGTCGTATCGCTTATTGCGGCGGCAAATACTTCAGTGGGTCGACTGGTTTACCCTGTCGGCGAACTTCGAAATGCAACATCACGCGGTCGGAATCGCTATTGCCCATCTCAGCGATCTTCTGCCCTTTCGTTACCGCGTCCCCCTCTTTTACCATCAAAGCGCGGTTGTGTGCATACGCGGTGAGATAAGTTGCATCATGCTTGATGATAATGAGATTGCCGTAACCACGCAGCCCATTTCCGGCATAAACGACGCGACCATCGGCCGACGCTTTAACCGGCTCGCCCGCGGAGCCGCCGATATTGACGCCTTTATTGGTCGAGTCGTTGAAGGTGTTGAGCAGCGGACCGCGCACCGGCCATGCAAATGCTACGTTGCCCGCCGCCGCGCTGCCGAGCTCGGCGTTCGCCGCAGAGGAATTGGCCGCAGGCGCAGCTACCGCACCATTCGCGGGCGTTCCGTTCGTCGCGCCGCCGTAGAGCGGCGGCATCGCGGCGCCGACCGCGGCCGGTGCGTTGTTATTCAGTGGCGCGCTTTGCACCGCGCCCGAGCTGCCGATCGGCGCGGTCGACACGCCCGGCGTCATGGCCGCGGTATTCGCACCCGGCGGCACGACGCGCAGCAACTGGTCGACTTCGATCTGATTCGGATTGGTCAGGTTGTTCCACGTCGAGATGTCGCGGTAATTCTGGCCGTTCTCGAGCGCAATGCGGTACAGCGTATCGCCCGGCTTCACGCGATAGTAACCGGGCGGCGGCGGGCCGAGCGGCACCGCCGGTTGCGCCGCGCCCTGCGCGGTGGAGAGCACGCCGCCGCCGGAGCGGTCGACGACGGGCGCCTGGTCGAGCCGGGATGCACAGGCCGTCATCAACAGGGACAAGGCGAGCACGCACACGCTGCGCTGGGTTACGGTCAGGGGGGTATTCGGGGTGGTTCTCTGCATCGCGCGCAACATACTCATCGGTGTCAAATCACTCCGGATTTTAAGGGTACAAAGAAAACGCGATCAAGCCGCGACTCGCGCCATTGCGCGGGCCCGAGGCGCTCGACCAGCGTCAGCACCTGGCTCTGTCCTTCCTGCGAGCCGACCGGCGCAACCAGACGTCCGCCGATCGCAAGCTGCTCGAGCAATGCCTGCGGCACGTCGAGCCCGGCAGCCGCGATCACGATCGCGTCGAACGGCGCCGCCGACGGCAAGCCGAGCCGACCGTCGCCGTAGTGCAGCCGGATATTCGGAATGCGCAGCGGACGCAGATTGGTCTTCGCGCGCTCGGACAGCGGCTTGATGCGTTCAATCGAATAAACCTCGCGCGCGACCTGGCTCAGCACCGCTGCCTGATAGCCGCAACCGGTGCCGATTTCGAGCACCGTGTTCAGCGCGCGCCCGGCCGCCGCGAGTTCGATCATCCGCGCGACCACCGACGGCTTCGAGATGGTCTGGTGATGACCGATCGGCAGCGCGGCATCTTCGTACGCCTGGGCCGCAAGCCCCGGATCGACGAACATGTGGCGCGGCACCGCCGCCATCGCGTTCAGCACACGCTGGTCGCTGACGCCATTGGCTCGCAGGCGTTCGACCATGCGTTCGCGAACCCGTTCCGAGGTCAGCGCGAGGGCGTTGTTCATCGCGCCGCTGCTCGCGCCGCCGAATGCGCCGCTCATTGCACCGGCTAGCGCGGCGTTCGACGCGGGTTTCGCGCTTTGCTGCAGTTGCGGCTGAAGTGGTGATGGTGTCGGACGTGCGCTGTGTGCAGACGCATGCGTCGAGGTTTTGCCTGGCTTGACCGACGACTTCGGTGCTTGCTTGACAGGCTGCCCCGCCAATCCACCGGACAACGAATTCGCCGTTGTCTTTGCGACTGGCGCGGCCTGCGGCTTCGGCGGCATCGCACCGGTGGTTCCCGTTGGCGTGCCCAACGTAGTGCTTTGCGTCTTCGCCTGGGGAATCACCTGGGGTCGTGTCGTCGGCGTGGATTGGGCAGCAGCGGAAGTCCTCGCTTGCGCTCGTGCGGCCGCGCCGCCCTGCGTCGGTTTCGCCGACTGCTGCCGCGCATTCAACGCCGCGCTCGCCGCGAGCGCCGCCGCGCGCATCTCCCCCGGACGTCCCTCGGGCCGGCGCGGTTCGCGCACCAGGTCCTCGAGACCTAGCGGAAAGCGCTTCGCGCGCTCGCCGGTCATGAACTGCCGCTCCCGGCGCGTAGCCAGTCGCGCGCCGCGGGCAGCATTTGCGTGTAAGTCAGATCGAGCTGCAGCGGCGTGATCGACACGGCGCCGTTCGCGACCGCGTGGAAGTCCGTGCCTTCGCTCGCGTCGCGCGCCTGGCCCGAGGCGCCGATCCAGTAGATCGGTTCGCCGCGCGGATTGGTTTGGCGGATCACCGGCTGCGACGGATGACGTTTGCCGAGTCGGGTGATCTCCCAGCCGCGCAGTTGGTCATACGGCAGGTTAGGAATATTGACGTTCAGCAGCGGATGCCCCGGCAACGGCCGTTCGAGATAATGCGCGACGATTTCGGCGGCAACGCGCGCCGCGTCTTCGAGATGCACCCAGTCTTTGTCGACCAGTGAAAACGCGATGGCCGGCACGCCGAACATGATGCCTTCGGTGGCGGCCGCAACGGTGCCGGAATACAACGTGTCGTCGCCCATGTTCTGGCCGTTGTTGATACCCGACACGACGAGGTCCGGTGTATGGTCGAGCATGCCGGTCAGTGCGATGTGCACCGAGTCGGTCGGCGTGCCGTTCACGTAGTAGAAGCCATTCGCCGAACGCAGGACCGAGAGCGGCCGCCACAGCGTCAAGGAATTCGACGCGGCGCTGCAGTTCTGTTCGGGAGCCATCACGGTGACGTCGGCGATCGGCTTCAGCGCTTCGTAAAGCGCGGCGAGGCCCGGCGCCAGATAACCGTCGTCGTTGCTGAGTAGGATTCGCATGCGCCGATTGTAACCGAGGAAAGATGGCACGCGAACGGCATGCTCGGGGTGTCGGCGTGGCGTGCACGAGCGTCGTGCGAGCTGGTGTTTTTCAGGTGCGCGGATGCTTGCGTCGAGCGCAAAGATGCTGCCTTGCGTCGCAACCCGCAGCGCAATAAATCGTACGGTCGTGCGCTTTGCTTTACACTCGAAACCGTTGCGAACCCTGAACGATATGGAGACACGATGCGTGCGATTCGCTGCAAGCAGTACGGGCCGCCCGAGAGCCTGGTCGTCGATAACCTGCCGGATCTCGAACCGCCGCCAGGCCACGTCGTGATCGACGTGAAGTCCGCAGCCGTCAATTTTCCCGACGTGCTGATCATCGAGAACAAATACCAGTTCAAGCCGCCGCTGCCGTTCACGCCGGGCTCGGAAGCCGCGGGCATCGTGCGCGCGGTGGGCGAAGGCGTCACGCAGTTCAAGCCGGGTTCTCGCGTGGCGGCGTTCACCGGCTCCGGCGGTTTCGCCGAGCAGGCGCTCGCACCCGCCGCGGCCTGCGTGCCGCTCGACGACGATGTGTCGTTCGAACTCGCGGCCGCGTTCACGCTCGCGTATGGCACCTCGCATCACGCGGTGGTCGATCGCGGCGCGCTGCAGGCTGGCGAGACGATGCTCGTGCTCGGCGCGGCTGGCGGCGTCGGGCTGGCTGCGGTCGAAATCGGCAAGGCGCTCGGCGCGCGCGTGATTGCGGCGGCATCGAACGACGAGAAGCTCGCGACCTGCGTCAAGCACGGCGCGGACGCGACGATCAACTACAGCAGCGAGGATCTGCGCGAGCGCATCAAGACGCTCACCGACGGCAAAGGCCCAGATGTGATCTACGACCCGGTCGGCGGCGTGTATGCCGAACCGGCGTTTCGCAGCATCGGCTGGCGGGGGCGTTATCTGGTGGTCGGCTTTGCCAACGGCGAGATCCCGAAGCTGCCGCTGAACCTGATGTTGCTCAAGGGCGCGAGCGTGGTCGGCGTGTTCTGGGGCGATTTCGCCAGGCGCGAGCCGCAGCGCAACCGCGCGGCATTCGAGCAGATGACCGGCTGGATTCGCGAACGCAAGCTCAAGCCTTACGTATCGGCCCGCTATTCGCTCGAGGACACCGGCCGCGCGTTGCGCGATATGGCCGAGCGTCGCGTGATCGGCAAGGTGGTGATCACGCCATAGTGCAACCAATCAGGCAGCGTGAAAAACGGCGCGGCGCCCGAAGGCGATTTCGGGCGCCGCGCCGCTTGCGATCCACGCTCACAGCTTCTCGGTATCTCCGGTGCGCGGCTGCCACTTCATCAAACGCCGCTCCGCGATCCCGACGATCGCGTCGAGAATCAGCGCAAAGGCGGTGAGCACCAGAATGCCCGCGAACACGGTGTTGATATCGAAGGTGCCTTCGGCCTGCAGGATCAGATAGCCGACGCCGCGCGCCGAGCCCAGATACTCGCCCACCACCGAGCCGACGAACGCAAGCCCCACCGACGTATGCAGGCTCGAAAACACCCAGCTCATCGCGCTCGGCAGATACACGAAGCGCAGCAGCTGCTTGCGGTTCGCGCCGAGCATGCGCGCGTTCGCGAGCACGACCGGGCTCACTTCCTTCACGCCCTGGTAGACGTTGAAGAACACGATGAAGAACACCAGCGTGACGCCGAGCGCAACCTTCGACCAGATGCCGAGGCCGAACCACACGCCGAAGATCGGCGCGAGAATCACTCGCGGCATCGAGTTCGCGGCCTTCACGTATGGATCGAACAGCGCGCTCGCGGTCGGCGCAAGCGCAAGCCACAGGCCGACGCCGAGCCCGATCGCGGTGCCGAACACGAACGCGAGCACGGTCTCGACGAGCGTGATCCACAGGTGCAGATAGATCTCGCCGCCGGTGAACCACTCCCAGATCCGCTGCAGCACTTTCTGCGGCTCGCCGAAGAAGAAGGCCGCCTTGTTTGGATCGTCGAAATAGAACGGCGGCATCAGCGTCGGACTCGTCAGCACGTACCACAGCACGAAGCACAGCACGAGCAGCAGCCACTGCCAGATCACCAGATTCGCCCGGTTTGGGCGCAACGTCTTCCACATGACTTGGATTGCCTTGGACGATTGTTGAACGCGTCTTCTCTTTAAATACGCATGCAGGGATGCGCGGCACACTCAAACAGCGGTGAGCTGCTGTTGATACCCCTTGAGCACTTCATCGCGCAGCACGCCCCAGATCTGCGCGTGCAATTCGACGAAGCGCGGATGCGAGCGGATTTCGGCGACATCGCGCGGCCGCGGCAGATCGATCCGGAACTCGCCGATCGGATGCGTGGCGGGCCCGGCCGACAGCACGACCACGCGATCGGACATCGCGATCGCTTCGTCGAGATCGTGCGTGATGAACAGCACCGCCTTGCGCTTCGCGACCCAGAGATCCAGCAGTTCGTTTTCCATCAGCTGCCGCGTTTGAATATCCAGCGCGGAAAACGGCTCGTCCATCAGGATGATGTCGGGATCGAGGATCAGTGTTTGCGCCATCGCGACGCGCTTGCGCATGCCGCCCGACAGCTGATGCGGATAGCGGTCGCCGAAGCCGCCGAGTCCGACGCGCTTTAACCACTCTTCGGCCTTCGCGCGCGCGTCTGCGGCCGACATACCGCGAAACGACAGGCCGGCCATCACGTTGTCGAGCGCCGAGCGCCACGGCATCAGCGCATCGGCTTGGAACATGTACCCCGCGCGGCGATTCAGGCCATCGAGCTTCTCGCCGAACACGCTGACCGCGCCCGTCGACGGCTGCAGCAGCCCCGCGCCGATGTTCAGCAGCGTGGACTTGCCGCAGCCAGTCGGCCCGACCACCGACACGAACTCGCCCGGCTCGATACGCAGCGTCGTGTCTTTGACCGCTGTGTAGCGCTGCGCGCGGTTGTCGCGCGCAGCGAACGTGCAGGTGATGTTTTCGAGCGCCAGGGCAGCAACGGTCATCGTACGGCTCGCTTCAGGGATCGGGTTTGCGGGGAGTTGTGGCGGCGACGCTGAAGGCGGTGGGCGTGGACAAGGCGAATCGCCCGGCCCACGTCCTCTTCGATACACCTACGCGCGCACCGCGTCGTTTACGCCTTGACGGTCGTCAGTGCCTTCTTCACGAAGTCGTTGGTCCAAGTCTTCGACAGATCGATCTGCGCGTTCTGGATCATCGGATCGAACGCTTTCAGCGTCTTCAGCGACGTCGCGGGACCGTCGGCGGGCATCAGGCCGTCGGGCGACATCGCTTCGCGCACGTGCTGCCACGCGTCGAGATAGAGTGCGCGGTCGCCGAGCAGATAGCTTTCCGGCACGGTGTTGATCAGTTCGCTGCCGCTCGCGTTCTGCAGCCACTTGAGCGCGCGCACCATCGCATTGGTCAGCGCCTGCGTGGTGTTCGGGTTCTTCGTGATGAACGACTGCGACGCGTACAGGCAGCCCGCCGGCATATCGCCGCCGAACACGGTGTGCGTATCGGCGAGCGTGCGCGTATCCGACACGACGCGCACTTCGCCGGCGCGCTCGAGGCGCGTGACGACCGGATCGAGATTGGCGATCGCGTCGATCTGCCCGGACTGCAGCGCGGCGATCGCACCGGCACCCGCGCCCACGCCGATGAACGCGACGTCTTTCGGACTGAGCCCGGCTTTCGCGAGCACGAAGCTCGCCATGATCGACGTCGACGAACCCGGCGCCGTCACGCCGATCTTCTTGCCCTTCAGATCGGCGATCGATTTGAAGTTCGGCATCGTCTTCTTCGATACCGCGAGCACGATCTGCGGCGCGCGGCCTTGCAGCACGAATTCGCGAAACATCTGCTTTTGCGCCTGCAACAGCAGCGTGTGTTCGAATGCCCCGGAGACCACGTCGGCGCTACCGCCGACGGCCGCCTTCAGCGCCTGCGAGCCGCCCGCGAAGTCGGAGATTTCGACTTCAAGCCCTTCGTCCTTGAAGTAGTTGCGGCGCTCGGCGATCGTCAGCGGCAGGTAGTAGAACAGGTTCTTGCCGCCGACCGCGATGGCGACCTTGGTGGTCTCGGGTTTGGCCTGCGCGAAAGCGAACGGTGTGGCCGCGAGCGAGGCGCCCGCGAGCGCCGCACCGCCTGCGAGGAAGGTTCTGCGTTGCATGGTCCGTCGTCTCCAGATTTTTTTAGTCCGGCTTTTCACCGCCCGTGTGCGCATTGCGCACGCGCTTGGACATGGTGTGTGGCTTGCCGGTCGCGCGGCGCGGATCGTGCGTCAGCGCCGCGCCTTAAGCGCTCTTCTCAATGCGTTGCATTGTGCGCATCAGACGATCTGTTGCGCCCGCAACCGCGCGATGCCATCAGCATCATAACCTAGTGATTGAAGGACTTCATCGGTATGTTCACCCAGTTCCGGCCCTAGCCAGCGCGTCTCGCCGGGCGTCGCCGACAGCTTCGGCGTGACCGTGGGCAGCGTGATTTCCTTGCCGTCCTGCCACTTGAACCGCTGGATCATCTGTCGCGCGATGAACTGCGGATCGGTGAACATATCGGCGACGCTGTAGATGCGGCCTACCGGCACATCGGCCGCGTTCAGCACCGCGAGCGCTTCGTCGATCGTGCGCGTGGACAGCCACGCGGCGATCGCGGCGTCGATTTCCTGCGTGCGCGGCACGCGGCCATCGTTATGCGCGAGCGCCGGATCGTTCGCGAGATCGTCGCGTTCGATCGCGATCATCAGCCGCTTGAAAATCGGATCGCTATTGCCGCCGATCACGATGCTGCCGTCGCGGCACGGATACGTATTGGACGGCACGATGCCCGGCAGCGACGCGCCGGTACGCTCGCGCACCATCCCGTAGACGCCGTATTCGGGCACCACGCTTTCCATCATGTTGAAGACGGCCTCGTACAGCGCGACGTCGACGACCTGCCCCTTGCCGCCGTTCACCTGCTTGTGATGCAGCGCCATCAGCGCGCCGATCACGCCGTGCAGCGCAGCGATCGAATCGCCGATCGAAATGCCGATGCGCGGCGGCGGCAGGTCCGGATAGCCGGTGATATGGCGCAGACCGCCCATCGATTCGGCGATCGCACCGAAGCCGGGCCGATCGCGATACGGCCCGGTCTGGCCGTAGCCCGACAGACGCACCATCACGAGGCCGGGGTTCTCGGCGGACAGCACGTCGTAGCCGAGCCCGAGCTTTTCGAGCAGCCCGGGCCGGAAATTCTCGACGACGATATCGGCCTCTTTCGCGAGCCGCCGCACGATCTGCCTGCCCTCTTCGGCTTTCAGGTTGACCGTGACGGACTTCTTGTTGCGCGCCTGCACGGCCCACCACAGCGACGTACCGCCCACTTCCGGATACAGCTTGCGCCATTTGCGCAGCGGGTCGCCGCCTTTGGGGTCTTCGATCTTGATGACGTCGGCGCCGAATTCGCCGAGAAAACGCGCGGCGAACGGCCCGGCGATCAGCGTACCGAGTTCCAGCACCTTGACGCCGGCGAGCGGACCGCGTGCGTCATGCGGTGCGGTGCTCGCGCCTGAATCGGGGTTGGCGCTCATGAGTCTCCTTTGTCGGCCAGAGTTGGTGCACAGCGGCGCTTACTCTGGTCCCCTGCAAGTGGGTTGCATTGTTTTGTATCGCCGTGCGCGCGGTCTGCATCACGGCTGGCGATGACGCGTGGCTTCACGGGTGCCGCGGCGGCCAACAAACCGCGTGGCTACATCGAACGACGGTCGAGCATCGCGCGCGCGATCGTGCCCGCGTCGACATATTCGAGCTCGCCGCCCACCGGCACGCCCCGCGCGAGACGCGTGACGGCAAGGCCGCGCGCCTTCAGCGTCTGTCCGAGGTAATGCGCGGTAGCTTCGCCTTCGTTGGTGAAATTGGTGGCCAGCACGACTTCCTTGACGACGCCATCCGACGCTCGCTTCACGAGCCGGTCGAAATGGATCTCCTTCGGGCCGATGCCGTCGAGCGGACTCAACCGCCCCATCAGCACGAAATAGAGGCCGCGATAGGTCATCGTCTGTTCGAGCATGATCTGGTCGGCCGGCGTTTCGACGACGCACAGCAGCGACGGATCGCGCTCCTCATCGAGGCAGACCTCGCAGATCTGCGCTTCGGTAAAGGTGTTGCACTTTTCGCAGTGGCGCAGATGCTCGGTCGCGAACAACAGCGAGCGGCCGAGCTTTTCGGCGCCTTCGCGATCGTGCTGCATCAGGTGATACGCCATGCGTTGCGCGGACTTCGGCCCGACACCGGGCAGCGCACGCAGCGCTTCGACGAGCGCCGACAGGGCGGAAGGTTGTTTCATGCGGATCGGCGTCGACGTGGATGGTGCTCGGGTAGGCGAATCGGGATGCGAAGTGGTGGCGGAGCGGGGCGCGCTTTCGCACCGCGGCAATGAACCGCCGCGGCGCTCAACCGCTCAGCCGGGTCTCAATCAGAGCAGATTCAGAACGGCAGCTTGAAGCCCGGCGGCAGCGGCAGGCCGGCGGTCATGCCGCCCATCTTTTCCTGCGCGGTCGCCTCGGCCTTGCGCACGGCGTCGTTGAACGCGGCGGCGACGAGATCTTCCAGCATGTCCTTGTCGTCCGCGAGCAGGCTCGGGTCGATCGACACGCGGCGCACGTCGTTCTTGCAGGTCATCGTCACCTTGACGAGACCGGCACCCGACTGCCCCTCGACTTCGATCTGCGCGAGTTGCTCCTGCATCTTCTTCATGTTTTCCTGCATCTGCTGGGCTTGCTTCATCAGCCCGGCGAGTTGGCCTTTCATCATGGACGTGCTCCTTCTAGATAGCGTGAAATCTGGCATTCCGGCGCCGCTCTGCGACGACGCCGCGAACGATGGATCAGTGGGCCGGCGCCGCGCCGTTCGGGGCGGCATCCGGGGTAATTGGGCGGATCGAGCCCGGCACGATCCTCGCGCCGAACTCGCGAATCAGCGACTGCACGAACGGATCGGCGCTGATTTCGCGCTCGGCCTCCTGCTGGCGCTGCGCGCGCAACTTCGCGTCGTGCGCGGCAGCGGTACGGCGCGCCGGGCCGACTTCGACCTGCACGTCGACGTTCTGGCCGAGCCGCTCGACGAGCGCTGCTTTCAGTTTAGCGACCTGCGACGTTTCCGCGTATTGCGGCACCGGCACGTTGAGCTTCAGCGTCTTGCCTTCGAGCGCCATCAGTTCGCTGTTGAACGCAAGCTGATACGAGATGCCCTTCAGCGGCAGATCGACCGCGAGCGCGGGCCAGTCGCCGGTGAAACCGAGCGGATCGAGCGGCACGGCGGGCGGCAGCGGGCGCGTATCGACGACCGGCGCCGGTGCGGCGGCCTGCGCGGCCGGGCCGTCCATGCGGACGTCGTCGGGGCCGCGGTCGAACACTGGCACGAAGTTGTCGTCTGGCGGAATGAAGTACGCGTCGTCTGCGGCCGACAGTGGCATATAGTCGTCCGGCGGCATGTCGTCCCAAGGTGCACTCGACGGGCTGTTCTGTTGCGCGTTGTTGCTGGCGTCGCTGCGGGCGTCGCGAGTGGGCGCAGCCTGAGCGGCGCTGTCTTGCGACGCGCGGCGGGGCGCACCGGGCGTCGGCACCGGCACGACCACGCGCGGCGCGGCGGGTTTTGGGGCGACCGGCGCGGCCGGCTTCGCGGCCGCGGGCGTATTGGCGCGGCCGCGGTCGGACGATACTTTCATGCCGGCGTTGCGCAGCACGTCGAGCGCGGCGCTCGCGCCGCCTGCGCGACGCGGCGCGGATTCGGCCGAGGCCGCCGAGGCCGCCGGTGCCGCCGTTGAAGCAGGGGCAGTCAATTCCTGGCGCGCTTCCGGTTCCGGTGGCGCGGTCTCTTCCGCGCGGGTCAGCGCGCTCGGCTCGGACCTAGGCGCAATTTCAGAAGATTCGTTCGAGACCGGCGCAGTCGAACTGGCGATCGCGGCACCGTCATTCGCGGGCGCATCTTCCCACGGTGCTAGCGGACGTGCGGGCATAGCCGGTGCGTCTGTCACGCGCGCTGCTTCAGCTTGCGCGGTGTCGGCCGTGGGCTTAGCGATCGGCTTTGCAACCGGCACAGCCAATTTCATCGCATCGTCCTGCTCCTCGCCGGCAACGCCCACCGGAACTGCACGAGTCGGCGCAGCGGCTGCCATGGCCGTCGCCGACGAAGGCGACAGCGCGCGCAGCGCGGCAACCGTCGGTGCACCAGAACGCTTCGCACCGGCGCCGGCCGCACCGGTCTGCGTGCCAGCGGCTCCCGCCGCCCCGCCACCGCCACCCGTCGGCGCCGGTTCGAACGCGAGCATGCGCAGCAGCGTCATCGTGAAGCCCGCGTATTCGTCGGGCGCGAGGCCCAGTTCGCTTCGGCCGATCGTCGCGATCTGATAGAACAGTTGCACCTGCTCGGCGCTCAATGTATCGGCGAAGCGGCGCAAGTCGGCCGCCTCCGGCCACTCGTCGAGCACCGACGAAGGTGCGAACTGCGCCCACGCGATCCGATGCAGCAGGCTCGCCAGATCCTGCAGCGCCGTCGAAAACGACAGGCTGCGCAAGGCCATTTCATCGGCGACCGCGAGCACTGCCGCGCCGTCGCCTTGCGCGAGCGCGTCGAGCAGACGGATCAGATAGCTTTGGTCGAGCGCGCCGAGCATGCCGCGCACCGCGTCTTCGCTGACCTGGTTCGCCGAATAGGCGATCGCCTGATCGGTCAGCGACAGCGCGTCGCGCATCGAACCGTCGGCCGCGCGCGCGAGCAGCCGCAACGCCTGCGCCTCGTGTGGCACGTTCTCTTCACCGAGAATGCGTTCGAGATGCGACACGATATGGCCGGCCGGCATCTGCTTCAGATTGAACTGCAGACAGCGCGACAGCACGGTGACCGGAATCTTCTGCGGGTCGGTGGTCGCGAGGATGAACTTGACGTGTGGCGGCGGCTCTTCGAGCGTCTTCAGCATCGCGTTGAACGCGTGGTTCGTCAGCATGTGCACTTCGTCGATCATGTAGACCTTGAAGCGCGCATCGACGGGCGCATACACCGCGCGCTCGAGCAGCGCGGCCATTTCATCGACGCCGCGATTGCTCGCCGCGTCCATCTCGACGTAATCGACGAAGCGCCCTTCGTCGATCTCGCGACACGCACGGCACACGCCGCACGGCGTCGACGTCACGCCGGTCTCGCAATTGAGTGCCTTCGCGAAGATACGCGACAGAGTGGTCTTGCCGACGCCGCGCGTACCTGTAAACAAATAGGCATGGTGCAGACGGCCGCCGTCGAGCGCATGGGTGAGCGCGCGCACCACGTGCTCCTGTCCGACGAGCGAAGCAAAATCCTTCGGCCGCCATTTGCGTGCGAGAACTTGATAGGTCATCCGGAAATTGTATCAGTAACAATGGCGCGCAAAACCGATTCGGCAAGACGCGCGAACGCGCGACATGGCCACGACGATGCGCCATCCGAATACGGCGAACGATCAATACGGAAGCTGGGAATGACTGCGGGGAAACTGCAGAGAAGCCGAGAAAACGGCAGTGGAGAAAAAAGCAAACGGAAGGTGACGAGCCCGACCCTCGGCACTGGTGGAAAACGGCTGTGGCTGCTTCGTTCCCGACCTGACCAGGTTGACCATCCCTCCATGCGAGGAGGCCCGTCACGAAAGATTCTATCATTGCCGCGCGCATTGTGCGACTGTTGATACGCGCAAAACGCGAACGACGCTCGGCCTCGAACGGCTTCGTACTGTTTACACCCGCGTCCTGCGCGCCGCCCGACGAGCTCGCAGCGCCGCGACGCCGCCCGCCACGCGAGGCACTTGAGTTCGCCGGGCCCGCCACCATTTAGATTGCAACGCGGCATCCGTGAGCCGCAGACACCGGCCGACGCCGCGGCGGCGACCTATTAGCCACACTGACCTGATGAGTACTATCGCCATCGGCAACGCATAGCGAATTAAGCTACACTGCCAGTTGAAAGACCCGCATACGCGACTCTTTCCGCGCATTCCGTGAAAATCCGGCGTTTTTTCAGACGTTTTTTCTGATTTTCACAGGCATGCCCGGCAAGTCTCCGGATGCGGCATAGCGAACGGAAATTTTCCCGGTTTTTGACGTATCGTGGCGAGCAATTCAGGCGGGCCTCGAACCGACAGAGGTATTCATAAATGAGCGAACAAATTAAGCATATTAGCGACGCATCGTTCGAACAGGACGTCGTGAAATCCGATAAACCCGTGCTGCTCGATTTCTGGGCCGAATGGTGCGGTCCCTGCAAGATGATCGCGCCGATCCTCGACGAAGTCGCGAAGGACTACGCCGATCGCCTGCAAGTCGCGAAGATCAATGTCGACGAGCATCAGTCCACGCCGGTCAAGTTCGGCGTGCGCGGCATCCCCACGCTGATCCTGTTCAAGAATGGCGCCGTCGCCGCTCAGAAGGTCGGCGCTCTGTCGAAGTCGCAACTCACAGCGTTCCTCGACGGCAACCTGTAATACATACAGAAGTACCTCGCGGCGCTCGCGGGTTCATCGCCCGCCGCGAGCCATCAGGAATCGGGCGCATCGGTGGATGCATATCACCGCGCCCGCCGGTCGAGCGTGTTGTCAGCCGGCAACACGCTTTACGACAAAGATGCCACTCCGCCGCACTGGCGGAAATTGGCGTGTGCTATGCTAGAATCCAGAAAACGTCGAAAAGACGTGTAAGTCTTTGAGCGGTTCCGCTCACCCTCCTCCCAGATTTCATTTCGTCGCACCTTCTCCTGCGGGTTCTCCGTATGCATTTATCCGAGCTTAAGACTCTGCACGTGTCCCAATTGATCGAGATGGCCAATGGCCTCGAGATCGAAAGCGCGAACCGCCTGCGCAAGCAGGAATTGATGTTCGCCATTCTAAAAAAACGAGCCAAAGCGGGCGACACGATCTTCGGCGACGGCACCCTCGAAGTGCTGCCGGACGGTTTCGGCTTCTTGCGTTCGCCTGAAACGTCCTACCTCGCCAGCACGGATGATATCTACATCAGCCCGTCGCAAATCCGCCGCTTCAATCTGCATACGGGCGACACGATCGAAGGCGAAGTGCGCACGCCGAAAGACGGCGAGCGCTATTTCGCGCTGGTGAAGGTGGACAAGGTCAACGGCCAGCCGCCGGAGGCCTCGAAGCACAAGATCATGTTCGAAAACCTGACGCCGCTGCACCCGAACAAGGTGCTGCTGCTCGAACGTGAAATGCGTGGCGAAGAGAATGTCACGGGCCGCATCATCGACATGATCGCGCCGATCGGCAAGGGTCAGCGCGGCCTGCTCGTCGCCTCGCCGAAGTCGGGCAAGACCGTGATGCTTCAGCACATTGCGCACGCAATCAAGCAGAACCATCCCGACGTCGTGCTGTTCGTGCTGCTGATCGACGAGCGCCCGGAAGAAGTGACAGAAATGCAGCGTTCGGTGGCAGGCGAAGTGATCGCCTCCACGTTCGACGAACCCGCTGCGCGTCACGTGCAGGTCGCCGAAATGGTGATCGAGAAGGCCAAGCGCCTCGTCGAAATGAAGAACGACGTCGTGATTCTGCTCGACTCGATCACACGTCTCGCGCGCGCATACAACACGGTGGTGCCGGCCTCCGGCAAGGTGCTCACGGGTGGTGTCGACGCGAACGCGCTGCAGCGTCCGAAGCGCTTCTTCGGCGCGGCGCGCAACATCGAGGAAGGCGGATCGCTGACCATCATCGGCACGGCGCTGATCGAAACCGGCAGCCGCATGGACGACGTGATCTACGAAGAGTTCAAGGGCACCGGCAACATGGAAGTGCACCTCGAGCGCCGTCTCGCCGAGAAGCGCGTCTACCCGTCGATCAACCTGAACAAGTCGGGCACGCGCCGCGAAGAGTTGCTGATCAAGCCCGAAGTGCTGCAAAAGATCTGGGTGCTGCGCAAGTTCATTCACGACATGGACGAAGTCGAGTCGATGGAATTCCTGCTCGACAAGATCCGCCAGACGAAGAGCAACTCCGAGTTCTTCGACATGATGCGTCGTGGTGGCGGCAGCTAACGCGCGACGTTCGTGCTGGCCGTAGTCGCCGGCAACTGCATCGCATGAAAAACCGCTCGCAGATTGCGAGCGGTTTTTTTTCGCCGCCCGCCCACCTGGACAATGCGGCGTCACCAGTCTCGACAATTTCGCACAACGCGACGTTCTCGTTTTTCGCCAGCTATCTTCGCGATCGAAGAGTCCATGCACGGCTACCGGTTGAAGAACATCGTGCGGCAGTTGACCATCTCCTTCGCGACTGCCTCGGTGATCATCATCGACCAGCACCGGCTCGCGCTGCATCAAAGTCGCCTCGCGGCGTCCGTGAATCCGTACAATCCGGTCTACCAGAACACGCTCGCGAATCGCGTCGATCAGCCGGTTGGTCGCACAGCAGGCCAATTTCCTCGCGTCGCTCGACGGCTTCGATTTTCTGATCGGCGTCGCGATATGCGGCGGCCTGTTCGCCGCGTGGCAAAAACAGATCGACTGAAGGTGGGCTCAAGCATGCTGTCGAAACTCACGAACTGGCTGGGCACACGGCGTCGCGAGCGCGCGCTGCGCGATTACGCGATCGACGATTCCTTGTGGCAGGCAACACTCGCTGGTCTGCCCTTTCTCACGCATCTGGAAGCCCCCGATCTCGCGCGGCTACGCGAACTGACGAGTCTCTTCCTCGCGCAGAAGGAATTCTCGACCGCGCACGAACTCGAACTGACCGACGCGATGACGGTCGCCATCGCCGCGCAGGCGTGCCTGCCGGTGCTGAACCTCAGCCTCGATCTGTATCGCGGCTGGGTTGGCGTAATCGTCTATCCGGGCGAGTTCGTGATCCGCAAGACCGTCGAGGACGAAGACGGCGTCGTGCACGAGATCGAACACGACGCCAGTGGCGAGGCGTGGGAAGGCGGCCCGGTGGTGCTGTCGTGGGAAGACGCGCAGATGACCGACGGCAGCGACGCATACAACGTCGTGATCCACGAGTTCGCGCACAAGATTGACATGTTGAACGGCGAAGCGGATGGCCACCCACCGCTGATGCGCCGCTGGCACTCGCCGCTCGATACGCAGGCATGGGCCGACGTGTTCGACCACGCATACGATCATTTCTGCGCGAAAGTCGACGCTGTGCCCGAGCGACGTTGGACGCGTTTCGAACGCGAGTCGCTGATCGATCCGTATGCGGCGGACCATCCGTCGGAATTCTTCGCCGTGTGCAGCGAGGCGTTGTTCGTGAAGCCGCAAGCGTTCGAGGCGGAGTATCCGGAACTCTACCGGCTGCTCGCGCGCTACTACCGGCAAGACCCAGCGCGCGTCGGATTGACATTCACGCCGGTTTGAGACGCTGCGAACCGGCGCCGCTTGCGCCACAATAGAATCTGGTGGCAGAAAAATCGCCAAGGGACTGATTTTCTGGCATAATCGCGGTTTTTCGACCGTAGGCAAGTGGCTCGCGCCTGAAGGCAGTCTAATTTAAGGCTGCACGCGGGTTGGCTACCGCCAGATTAAAGGAAAGACCATGAAAGAAGGCATTCACCCGGATTACCGCGAAGTCCTGTTCATCGATATGTCGAACGACTTCAAGTTCGTGACCCGCTCGACCATCCAAACGCGCGAAACCGCGGAATTCAACGGCAAGACCTACCCGCTCGCGAAGATCGAAGTGTCGTCGGAATCGCACCCGTTCTACACCGGCCAGCAAAAGATCATGGACACGGCCGGCCGTGTCGAGAAGTTCAACAAGAAGTTCGGCTCCCGCGCTTCGGGCAAGGCAGCAAAGTAATACGGCAACGGTGCCGGCTTCCGGCCGGCAACGGAGCAAACAGAAAGGGCAGCGCGAGCTGCCCTTTTTTGTCGCCCACGCGCGGGCGGCCGCTGCGTCGCACACTTGCGATGGCATAACCCGGAACCAGCACACCGCGCTTTCACGACACCTGTTACAGGTTGTCCATCGACGTTGCCGGGCGTTACCGGCCGTGACGTGCATCGCACCGCACGACTACAATGCCGGATGCTCGAAACGGGCCCTCCCGCCCTGACTTGCCAAGTCGCTCCGGCCGCATCGTTTATCCAGACTCCACACACCGCATGAGACCTGTCGTCCGCCTCACCGCCTCTGCGACCAGTGCGTTGCCGCGCTGGCTGCTGCTGGCCATCTGTATCGTCTACGCCTCGTTCGGCCTGTTCGGCCGCGATCCGTGGAAGAACGAGGACGCGGCCGGCTTCGGTGTCATGTGGACGATGGCGAATGGCGGCGCGCACGACTGGCTCCTGCCGAATCTCGTCGGCAAATATCTGACCGAGGACGGCCCGCTCGGCTACTGGCTCGGCGCGAGCGCGATCCGGGTCCTTGCGCCATGGGTCGACGCGAGCAACGCGTCGCGCGTGTTCACGGGTCTGCTGTTCTGCGCGGGCTGTGCGTTCGTCTGGTACGCGGCGTATCTGCTCGGCCGGCGTGCCGAAGTGCAGCCGTTCAAATACGCGTTTGGCGGCGAGCCCGAACCACGCGACTATGGCCGCACGCTCGCCGATGGCGCACTGCTGATCCTGCTCGCGTGCTTCGGCCTCGCCGAGCGCGGCCACGAAACCACGCCGCAGCTCGTCCAGTTCGTCTGCATCGCGATGCTCGTGTACGGCCTCGTGCGCATGATCGACAAGCCGATCCAGGGAGCGCTGATCTGGGGCCTCGCGATCGGCCTCGTCACACTCGCGAGCAGCCCGGTGCTGGTCGGCGCGCTGCTGCTCGGCACGCTCGCGATGACGCTGATCGTGCGCGAAACGCGTTCGCGCTCGCTGCTGCTCGCGGGTCTACCCGTCGCGCTGGTGCTCGCGGTATCGTGGCCGATCATCGCGCTTGCCGCTTTCCCCGACGACGCCGTCTGGTACCTGAACCAATGGCTGCACGTGAGCCTGAGCTCGTTCGCGGGCCCACCCGGCTCCGTCGCCGCGTATGCACTGAAAAACCTGCCGCTCTTCACGTGGCCCGCCTGGCCGCTCGCGCTGTGGTCGTGGTTCAGCTGGAAGGGTCTGCGGCGCGCGCCGCACGTGGCGATTCCGCTGTCGGTGATCGGACCGCTGTTTGTACTCGTGGTGCTGCAAAGCCATCAATCGAATCGACTCTATATGCTGCTGCTGCCGCCGCTGGCGGTGCTCGCCACTTTCGCGCTGCCGACGCTCAAGCGCGGCGCGATCAACGCGATCGACTGGTTCGCGCTGCTGAGCTTCACGATCCTCGGCAGCTTCGTGTGGGCCGTGTATGCGGCGAGTCTGACCGGTTTTCCGCACCCGCTCGCGCGCAATCTCGCGCGGCTCGCGCCCGGCTTCGTGCCGCAATTCAAGATTCTGTCGTTCATCTGCGCGATCGCGGTAACCGTCTGCTGGTTCCTGCTGGTGCGCTGGCGCCTCGCGCGTCATCCGAAGGTGTTGTGGCGTAGCGTGGTGCTGTCGAGCGCCGGCACGACGCTGATGTGGGTGCTGCTGATGACGCTATGGCTGCCGGTGGTCAACTACAGCCGTACCTATCGCGACGTCGCGCAGCAGATCGCCAACCACTTGCCTGATGACTACACCTGCATCTCGCCGGTGCGCCTCGGCAATGCGCAGATCGCGACGTTCGCGTATTTCGGCGACATGCACTTCTCGTTCGACCAGGACTGCGATGTGATCCTGCGCCAGGACTCGCAGGACTACGGCGACCCCAGCGCGCTGCCCGACTACATCTGGAAGCTCGTGTGGGAAGGCCGCCGCGCGGCCGACCGCGACGAGCGCTTCCGCCTGTACGTGCGCATCGACCGTCCGAAGCCGCCGCCCGGCAAGCACCGCAACTGGCACAAGAAGCCCAACTGACCATGTTCGCCGACGTACGGAAAATCGCCGCGCTCGCGTGGCCCGTATTGATCGGCCAACTGGCCATCATCGCGTTCGGCGTGATCGACACGGCGATGGTCGGACGCTATTCGGCCGTCGATCTGGCCGCTCTCGGGCTCGGCTCGTCGATCTACGTCTCGGTCTATATCGGCCTGACCGGCATCCTGACCGCGCTGCAGCCGATTACCGCGCAACTGTACGGCGCGCGCCGCTACGGCGAGATCGGCGAAGAGGTGCGCCAGTCATGGTGGCTCGCCGCCGCGCTGACGGTGATCGGCTTTCTGATCCTGTTCTTCCCCGGGCCGCTGTTGTCGTTGTCGCACGTGCCCGACGCGCTGCACGAGCGCACGCTCGCGTATCTGCGGATTCTCGCGTTCGGGCTGCCCGCCGGCCTCGCGTTCCGGGTCTACAGTTCCGTTGCCAATGCGCTCGGCAAACCGCGGCTCGTGATGTTCCTGCAGATCGCCGCGCTGCTGCTGAAAATTCCGCTCAATACCTGGTTCATTTTCGGCGGCCTCGGCGTGCCGGCGCTGGGCGGTCCGGGCTGCGCGCTCGCGAGCACGCTTCTCAATTGGGCGCTCGCGGCGCTCGGCATGCTGCTGCTCGCGCGCATCGACGATTTCAAGGCGCTCGGTATCTTCACGCAGTTCTGCTGGCCGGTCTGGAAGCGCCAGGCCGCGCAACTGCGGCTCGGTATTCCGATGGGGTTGTCGTATCTGATCGAGGTCACGTCGTACACGTTCATGGCGCTCTTCATCGCGCGCTTCGGCACGACGACGCTCGCCGGGCATCAGATCGCCGGCAATATCGGCGCGGTGCTTTATATGACGCCGCTGTCGATCGGCATCGCGTCGTCGACGCTGGTCGCGCAGGCGCTAGGCGCGCATCGGCCGCAAGCGGCGCGCACGCTGTCGCGTCACGGCATCGCGATGGCGGTTGCGATCGCGTGCTGCTATGGCGCGCTCGTGCTGGTGCTGCGGCCGTATATCGTCGATGGTTATACGACGAACGCGCAGGTCGCGGCGAAGGCGTTGCCGCTGGTGCTGATCGTCGCCTGCTACCACCTGTTCGATGCTTTGCAGATCACGACCGCGTTCGTGCTGCGTGCCTACAAGGTCGCAGTCGTGCCGACCGTCATCTATGCGGTCGCGCTGTGGGGTGTCGGGCTCGGCGGCGGCTATGCGCTCGGCTTCGATACGACCGGCCTCACACCACCCTGGCTGACCGGCGCGCGCGGATTCTGGGTCGCGAATACCGCGAGTCTCGCGATTGCCGGGGTCGGCTTGCTGGTGTATTGGCGGATCGTGAGCCAGCGCTATTTGCACGAGACCGCTGCAGTGCGGGTCGATTCGGCTGTATGAGGCATGGGGTCTCAGAAGGCCCCGAACGGAATCAATCGGACGGTTAGTTGCGTCCCATCCTGAGTGAGACAAACCCGCTCCGCATCCCCTTTTCCCCTCCCCGCGCAGCCGGGCCCTCTCACGCTGCGGCCGCGACCTGCTCTTTCTTCCCGCGCCGCGAACACGTTTCGGCAACCTGACCGATGGTGAGCGCGGTCGAGTGTTTCGACATGACGGACTCAGCTTAGGACTTCGAGTGCACTCCAAGTCAAGCGTCGGACGGTGTGGTCCGTCAGCGTTACCGATTCTTTATCGCAAAAGCATTATCGCGACGGGTATCGACCGATAAATCATCGGAAATAACCTGCCGCTAAAAGTTTTAAAGATTGTGTGGCCGGATTTACTTGTCATCGATCGATCGGTATAAATCGACCGCTATCTCGAATCGGGCCTGTGATTTGTCCTATGCTTAAACGCAGCGCCCGCTGACAGGATAGGTCGACCGTTCCCGGCTAACTTTTTGCCCTCAATGGAGTGCTTGCCATGCTGAAGAAGCTTTTCATGCTTTGCGTCGCTGTGGCTTTGTCGCTGTCGGCCGGATTTGCCGCGGCAGTGGAAGTGAATACCGCCGATCAGGCCGCGCTCGAATCGGTCAAGGGCATCGGCCCCGTGCATGCGAAAGCGATCCTCGACGAACGCGCCAAAAACGGCCCGTTCAAGAACGCCGACGATCTCGCCGCGCGCGTGAAGGGCATCGGCCAGAAGTCGGTCGAGAACCTCGAAGCGGCCGGACTGACGATCAACGGCTCGTCGGCGCCGCCGACCGGCGCGAAGACGTCGACCAGGTCGACCACGAAAACGACGCCAGCGGCTCCCGCGGCAACCACCGGGGCCGCGCCCGCCGCCACGACAGCAGCGCCGGCCGCGGCCGCTCCCGCGTCGGCCGCGAAGCCGTCGAAATCGAAGAAGAAGGCCGCTGCATCAGAAGCGGCGGCTGCTGCGGCGCCGGCCGCCGCGGCAGCTAGCGCACCGGCCGAAGCATCCGGCACCAAGGCTTCGAAGAAGAAAACGAAGAAGAGCAACGCGGCATCCGCCGCGGCCGCGTCCGGCGCTTGAGGCCGGCGGGCTGCCGCCCTTGCGTTTCACCGCGACGCGCAACCGCGCGTCGTCGTCACCCGCCCGGCCGTCATGCACGCGCCGGCATTCAAGAGAGACCGTCATGAGCCTACTCGACACCATCGGTTCCCTGCTTGGCAAATCGCCAGAAGGCGGCGGCCAGCAAGCGCTGATCGCAGCCGCGCTCGAATTCGTCAATAACCAGCCTGGCGGCCTGAACGGCCTGATCCAGCGCTTCCAGGAAAAAGGCCTCGGCGACGTCGTGTCGTCGTGGGTCGGCAACGGCGAAAACCAGCCGATCGCGCCCGACGCGCTGCATAACGTGCTCGGCTCCGAGGCCGTCAGCGGCCTCGCCGCCAAGGCCGGCGTGCAGCCGGATCAGGTGACGGGGCTGCTGTCGCAGATCCTGCCGCACGTCGTCAACGCGGCGACGCCGGAAGGCGAGGTGCCGGCCGATGGCAAGCTGAACGCGACCACGGTGCTCGGCGCGCTCGGCGGCCTGTCGGCGCTGCTCGGCAACAAGGGCAACGCTTGAACACGCTGTGCGCGATGCGCTGACGGCGGCTCAGGCTGCCGGTCCGGGTCGACGCCCGGTTTGAGAACGGCGGGCAAAAGAAAACCGGCAACGAAGTCGCCTTCGTTGCCGGTTTCTTAACATTGGCGGGAACGGCTCGACCGCCGCCGCCCCGTCACGTCATCAGGCCATCGCGCTCAGTGCACGACGCGTTCGAACCGCAGCTGGCCGTCGTCCACTTCGACCGGAATCACATCCTTCGGACCGAACTTGCCGGCCAGAATCAGCTTCGCGATCGGGTTCTCGATCTCCTGCTGGATCGCGCGCTTCAGCGGCCGCGCACCGAACAGCGGGTCGTAGCCGACCTTGCCGATGTGCTCGAGCGCCGCGTCCGATACCACCAGCTGCATGTCGAGCTTCGCGAGCCGCTCGTGCAGACGCTGCAACTGGATCCGCGCGATCGACTGGATGTTCGAGCGGTCGAGCGCATGGAACACGACGACGTCGTCGATCCGGTTCAGGAACTCGGGCCGGAAGTGCAGCTTCACCTCTTCCCACACCGCGTCCTTGATCGCTTCCTGCGACTCGCCGACCATCGCCTGGATCACCTGCGAACCGAGGTTCGAGGTCATCACGATCACCGTGTTCTTGAAGTCGACGGTGCGGCCCTGGCCATCTGTCATGCGGCCGTCGTCGAGCACCTGCAGCAGCACGTTGAACACGTCCGGATGGGCCTTCTCGATTTCGTCGAGCAGGATCACGCTATACGGCTTGCGGCGCACGGCCTCGGTTAGATAACCGCCCTCCTCGTAGCCGACGTATCCCGGCGGCGCGCCGATCAGTCGCGCGACGCTGTGCTTCTCCATGAACTCGCTCATGTCGATACGGATCAGGTGCTCTTCCGAGTCGAACAGGAACGACGCCAACGCCTTGCACAGCTCGGTCTTGCCGACGCCGGTCGGCCCCAGGAACAGGAACGATCCGTACGGACGGTTCGGGTCCGACAGACCCGCGCGTGAGCGGCGGATCGCATCGGCGACTGCGCTGATCGCCTCGTCCTGGCCGACCACGCGCTCATGCAGCTTCGACTCGATCTGCAGCAGCTTTTCGCGCTCGCCTTGCATCATGCGCGACACCGGAATACCGGTGGCCCGCGACACGACCTCGGCGATCTCTTCCGCGCCGACCTGCGTGCGCAACAGACGCGGACGCTTCGGACTGTTCTGCTCCTCGGCTTCGGCGCGCGTGACTTCCTTCAACTGCGCTTCGAGCCCCGGCAGCTTGCCGTACTGCAGTTCGGCGACCTTCTCGAGCTTGCCCTCGCGCTGCAGACGCACAATTTCCGCGCGCGTCTTCTCGATCTCTTCCTTCAACTGCGCGCTGCCCTGGACCGCTGCTTTTTCGGCGGTCCAGATTTCTTCGAGGTCCGAATATTCGCGGTTCAGGCGCTCGATTTCCTCTTCGATCAGCTGCAGACGCTTCTGCGACGCTTCGTCCTTCTCCTTCTTCACCGCTTCGCGTTCGATCTTCAGCTGGATCAGACGACGGTCGAGCCGGTCCATCTCCTCCGGCTTCGAGTCGATTTCCATCTTGATCTTCGAGGCGGCTTCGTCGATCAGATCGATCGCCTTGTCCGGCAGGAAGCGGTCCGTGATGTAGCGATGCGACAGCTCCGCCGCCGCGACGATCGCCGGGTCGGTGATGTCGACGCCGTGGTGCAACTCATAGCGCTCCTGCAAACCACGCAGGATCGCGATGGTCGCCTCGACCGACGGTTCGTCCACCAGCACCTTCTGGAAGCGGCGCTCGAGCGCGGCATCCTTCTCGATGTACTTGCGGTATTCGTCGAGCGTGGTCGCGCCGACGCAATGCAGTTCGCCGCGCGAGAGCGCCGGCTTCAGCATGTTGCCTGCGTCCATCGCGCCTTCGGCCTTGCCTGCGCCGACCATCGTATGAATCTCGTCGATGAAGACGATGGTTTGCCCTTCGTCTTTCGCGATGTCGTTGAGCACGGCCTTCAGGCGCTCCTCGAACTCGCCGCGATATTTGGCGCCCGCGAGCAGCGCGGCCATGTCGAGCGACAGCACGCGCTTGTTCTTCAGCGTTTCCGGCACTTCGCCGTTGACGATCCGTTGCGCGAGCCCTTCGACGATCGCGGTCTTGCCCACACCCGGCTCGCCGATCAGCACCGGGTTGTTCTTGGTGCGGCGTTGCAGGATCTGGATGGAACGGCGGATTTCGTCGTCGCGGCCGATCACCGGGTCGAGCTTGCCGGCGCGGGCGCGCTCGGTCAGGTCGATCGTGTATTTCTTCAGCGCTTCGCGCTGGCTTTCGGCGTCCTGGCTATGCACCTGCGAGCCGCCGCGCACCGCGGCGATCGCGGTTTCGAGCGCCTTGCGCGACAAGCCGTGCTCGCGCGCGAGACGGCCCACGTCGCCCTTATCGTCGGCGACCGCGAGCAGGAACATTTCGCTCGCGATGAACGTGTCGTTGAGCTTCTGCGCTTCCTTGTCGGCCTGATTCAACAGACCGGTCAGTTCACGGCCGATCTGCACGTTGCCGTCGGTGCCGTGCACTTGGGGCAGTCGCGTGATCGCGTCGTTCAGTGCGGTCTGTAGAGGTT
Organism: Paraburkholderia sp. EG304; assembly: GCF_046543485.1. Lineage (NCBI taxonomy): Bacteria > Pseudomonadati > Pseudomonadota > Betaproteobacteria > Burkholderiales > Burkholderiaceae > Paraburkholderia > Paraburkholderia sp. EG304. The sequence goes on from NZ_JBKGUA010000007.1 coordinate 195,808, forward strand.
GTACATGCACGCCGGCGCGCGATAGTAGCGAGCGGGCGGAGCCGTCCTGCTGCGCGACGAGTGCCGCGAGCACGTGGACGGGTTCGATGTACTGATTGTCGTGGCCAACCGCCAGACTCTGGGCGTCCGCGAGCGCTTCCTGGAATTTAGTGGTGAGTTTGTCGATTCTCATCAAGAGACCTCCAATTTCGATTACCACCAAAATGAGGCGATTTATTAGGGTTTCAAGCGCTTTTTTGGCCTCGGTCGCAACTATTTAACATTTGAGCGCAAGAACTGCCGCGATCCTTCCCCGGGGGCGACCGGAGTGGTTTGCGCACCCTGGAACCGGCCCGAGGTTCTAGCTCTTGTGGCCCAACGTCGCCGAACTGCCGCCACGCGTGCCATCCGATGCCACCGGAATCGGCAGCGGCACCCTCTGAATATTGGGTCCCAACCCGAGCAATGCCGCGAGCGGACTTTTCGGTTGCGCGACTTCGCCGATGGTAAAGCGATCGAGTTCGGCGAGAAAAGCGAGGTTCGCCGCCTGCAACGCGCCGCGCAGCCGGCAGTGCGTCGTGATGACGCAAGGCCGCTGTTGGCCCTGCCGGTCCGGCAGACAGCCGACCAGCGCGAAGTCGCTTTCCGTGACCCGCACCACGTCGCCGACGGTCAGCGACAGCGTCTGTGCGGCGAGCCGCAACCCGCCGTTGCGGCCGCGCACGGTCTCGACCCAGCCGAGTTCGCCCAGTTGCTGCACGACCTTCATCAGATGGTTCTTCGAGATCCCGTAAGCTTCCGAAATGTCGTGGATCGTCGATAATCCGTCGCCCCGCACCGCGAGGTACAGCAGCACGCGCAGCGCGTAATCCGTATAGTCGGTAAGTCTCATAGGTCCTGGTATAGCTTGAAAAGCTGCGAGCAAGTGCGTTGAACGTGCCCGAAAACCGCGTCGACGCAAGGGTTGCGGTGAACCTGCGCCGCGCCCTAACATCACTGGCTGGCGGCGTCGTTCCTCGAATCGCGTTGCAAAACTGTATCGGATAGCAATAGTAGCTTTTTCCGCATCAACCGTTTGTTAGAAAAACGGGGGGTTCGAAGTTCAGTCAACCGCCACCGGCAAACGTATTTTTCTGGAATCCGCATGAATCCGTCTTTCCCCGCCGCGCCACCGGTCGAGCGCGCGGCCGAACCCACCGAGGCCAATATCCGCGAGCTCGTCTACGGCTTTTACGATCGGGTGCGCGCCGATCCGCTGCTGGGTCCGGTTTTCGACGCGAAGCTCGAGGGCCGCTGGGACGACCATCTGCCGAAGATGTGCACGTTCTGGAACAGCCTCGTGCTGGGTGCGAAGCAATATCGCGGCAACGTGCAGCAGGTGCATCAGCCGCTCGAAGGCATCGAGCCGCAGCACTTCAGCCGCTGGCTGTATCTGTTCCTGGATACGGTCGAATCGCGCTATCAACCGGCCGCAGCGATCCGTTTCATGGAGCCGGCACTACGGATTGCGCAGAGTCTGCAGCTGAGCCGTTACGGCTGGGATTACAAGATTCCGGCGGAGCAGCAGGCGCTGCTCGAGCGGGTGGCGCCGAAGCGTCGGCCCCGCGATGCTGACGACGATGGCGAGCATCCGTCGCGGCCGGCTGGGGAGCCGTTTCCGGTGCCGATCATCGGACGCTCAAGGGATCAGTGAACGTCGGTCGGCGCCGACGCGCCTGACACAAACACGCCGCGTGCGCCACCGCAGCGCCGCGGCCCGCGGTTCGGCTACTCCGCAGTCTGGTTCCCCGATTCGACGCCCCAGCGCGCGAGCGCGGCATCGTCGGTCACGCGCGCGTCGACCCAGCGCTCGCCCGCGTCGGTTTTCTCTTTCTTCCAGAACGGCGCTTCGGTCTTCAGATAGTCCATCACGAATTCGCACGACGCAAACGCATCGCCGCGATGCGCGGCCGTCGTCGCAACAAGCACGATCTGATCGAGCGGATAAAGCTTGCCGACACGATGCACGATCAGCACCTCGATGCCCGGCCAGCGTTCGCGCGCACGCTCGACGATAGCCTGGAGCGACTTCTCCGTCATGCCCGGATAGTGTTCGAGCTCCATCGTCTCGACCGCGCTGCCCTCGTTCAGGTCGCGCACGGTGCCGACGAAGCACGCGATCGCGCCGATCCTCGGATTGCGCGCGCGCAGCGCGGCCACCTCGGCGCTGAGGTCGAAGTCTTCGGTCTGGACGCGAACGGGCATGGACGACTCCTGAGGGCTTGTGACGCTGGCGTGGACGTGATGATGGGCTTGAGCCCGGCTCAGCCGCCGGTGACGGGCGGAAAGAACGCGACCTCGCAGCCCTCGGTGATACGCGTGCTCGCGTCGGTCATCACGTGGTTGCAGGCCATGCGCAGCGCGCGGCCTTCGGCAAGCGTCTCGGCCCAGATGCCGCCACGCACGCGCAGCCACGCGCGCACGTCGCCGACGGTCGCGATGCCGTCGGGCACCTCGACGGTTTCGTCGGAGGTATTGAGCGCTTCACGTACGCTCGCAAAGTATCGAAGTTCAATCTTCATCGGGATACCGCCGGTTTGTGCCGCGCATGCGGTGCATGCCGCGGATAGCCGGCCTCAGTTCAGCAGTTCGGAAAACGGAATGAAGCGCACGGTTTCGCCGGCGCTGATCGCATGGTTCGGCGGATTGTCGATCAGGCCGTCGCCCCACACGGTCGAAGTCAACACGGCCGAGCTCTGATTGGCAAACAGATCGAGCCCGCCCGCTGCGTTGACGCGCGCGCGCAGGAATTCGTTGCGGCGATCGGCCTTGCCCTGCGTGAAGTCGGCGCGCAGCGACAACGCGCGCGGCGCGACCGTCTGCACCCCGGCCAGCCGCAGAACGAACGGACGCACGAACAGCAGGAACGTGACGAAGCTCGACACCGGATTGCCGGGCAGGCCGATGAAAAACGTTTCCGCCGTGCCCCCCGCGCCACGGCGCACCGCGCCGAACGCGAGCGGCTTGCCCGGCTTCATGGCGATCTGCCACATCGACAGACGCCCTTCGGCCTCGACCGCCGGCTTCACATGATCCTCCTCGCCGACCGACACGCCGCCGCAGGTGAGAATCAGATCGTGCGCCTCAGCGGCCTCGCGCAGGGTTGCGCGGGTCGCGTCGAGCTGATCGGCGACGATGCCGTAGTCGGTCACGTCGCAGCCGAGCTTCTCGAGCAGGCCACGCAGCGTAAAGCGATTCGAGTTGTAGATCGCGCCGGGCTTCAGCGGCTCGCCGGGCATCGTCAGTTCGTCGCCGGTGAAAAACACGGCGACCTTCACGCGCCGGCGCACCTCGAGCCGCGCGCATCCGACCGACGCGGCAAGCCCCAACGCCTGCGGCGTGAGCCGCGTGCCGGCCGGCAGGATCACCGAGCCCGCGCGAATATCGGCGCCCTGCGCGGTGATCCACTCGCCCGCCTGCGGACGATGCACGATCGTCACTTCGTCGCCGGCCGCCTCGGTCTGCTCCTGCATCACGACCGCGTCCGCACCAGCGGGCACCGTCGCACCGGTGAAGATGCGTGCCGCGCTATTGGGCGCGAGCGGCGCCGGCGCATGGCCGGCCGGAATCCGTTGCGAGACCGGCAGGCGGCTGCCGTGCGCGAGATCGGCGATACGAACCGCGTAGCCGTCCATCGCGCTCGTGTGCATCGGCGGCACGTCGAGCGGCGACGTGACGTCGGTGGCGAGCACGCGATTCAGCGCGTCGAGCGTCGGCAGCGTTTCGATACCGTCGATTGCGCGGGCGGCGTCGAGCAGGATGGCCAACGCATCGGCAGTGGCGAGCATCGGGGCGCGGGGCGTGGGTGTGGACATCGGGATGTGTCGAAGCCGCAGGTTAAAAGAACATTGTAGCGGCCGATGCCGTTAGCCTGGGCGGCCGGGCGTCATGGAGAGCTTTTTGTGATTTTCGCTGCGTGGCCGCCGAGGGTGCGGCCAGCGTTTTTTCGTAGTGCGGGCGTGGGAGTCGATTAACGCGAATCGACACGGCAGCGGGATGCCGCGTGAGCCGAAAACGGCCCGCGCGGCCCGTTTGACGTCGCCGGTCGCCCTTATGCGCCGGTATTCGCGACGATGAAGTCCTTCACCTTCTGCGCATCCGCGGGCACGACCTCGAAGCGCTGCGGCAGCGCTTCGAGTCCCGAGAACGCCGCCGGCCGCTCCGGTTCGCGCAGCAGCGCTTCGCGGATCGTCTCGCCGAACTTGATCGGCTGCGCGGTCTCGAGCACGATCATCGGAATGCCCGGTTGCAAATGCTCGCGCGCGACCTTCACGCCGTCGGCCGTGTGCGTGTCGATCATCGTGTCGTAGCGCTGGAACACGTCGCGGATCGTTTCGACGCGGGTGTCGTGGCTGCTGCTGCCGGACATGAAACCGAACTCCCTCACGCGCGCGAAGTCGCCGCTCGCCGCGAGGTCGAAACCGCCCTTCTCCTCGACGTCGCGGAACAGTTGCAGCACGCGCGCCGGATCGCGGCCGAGCAGGTCGTACACGAAACGCTCGAAGTTCGACGCCTTCGAGATGTCCATGCTCGGGCTGCTCGTGTGATACGTCTCTGCTGCCTTGCGCACCCGGTAGATGCCGGTGCGGAAGAACTCGTCGAGCACATCGTTCTCATTGGTCGCGACGACGAGCTTCTCGATCGGCAGACCCATCATGCGCGCGATATGACCCGCGCACACGTTACCGAAGTTGCCCGACGGCACCGTGAACGACACACGCTCGTCGTTCGACTTCGTCGCGGCAAAGTAGCCCTTGAAGTAGTAGACGACCTGCGCGACGACGCGCGCCCAGTTGATCGAATTCACCGTGCCGATCTTGTACTTCGCCTTGAACGCGTGGTCGTTCGACACCGCCTTCACGATGTCCTGCGCGTCGTCGAACACGCCTTCCACCGCGAGATTGAAGATGTTCGGGTCTTGCAGGCTGTACATCTGCGCGGTCTGGAACGCGCTCATCTTTTTGTGCGGCGACAGCATGAACACGCGGATGCCCTTCTTGCCGCGCATCGCGTATTCAGCGGCGCTGCCGGTATCGCCCGAGGTCGCGCCGAGAATGTTCAGCGTTTCGCCGTGCTTCGCGAGCGCGTACTCGAACAGGTTGCCGATCAGCTGCATCGCCATGTCCTTGAACGCGAGCGTCGGCCCGTTCGACAGTTCGAGCAGCGACAGCGGCGCGCCGTCTTCGACGCCGAGCGTCTTCAGCGGCGTGATCTGCGCGGCGCTTTCGTCGTCGCGCACGTTGCAGTAGGTCGCGGCCGTGTAGGTCTTGCGGGTCAGCGCGCGCAGATCGTCGGCGGGGATGTCGTCGCAGAACTTCGACAGGATTTCGAACGCGAGATCCGCGTACGGCAGCGTGCGCCAGCGCGTGAGTTCGTCCGCGGTGATGCGCGGATATTCGGCCGGCAGATACAGTCCGCCGTCTTTCGCGAGACCGCCGAGCAGGATGTCGGAGAAGGTATGGCGCTCGCCGGCTCCGGCGCCGCGCGTGGAGAGGTAGTTCATAGTTCGGCCTAGTTCAGCGCTTCCATGCGCAGCTTCGTGACTTGCGAGACGACGGTCTCGAGCCCTTCGATCGACTTGATCGCGGCGTTGACCTGCTTTTCGACCGTCTCGTGCGTAATCAGCAGGATGTCGGTTTCGCCCTTGCCGTTCGCGTCGACGAGTTCCGATTCCTTTTGCAGCAGCGCGTCGATCGAAATGCCGGTGTCCGCCAGAATGCGCGTGATGTCGGCGAGCACGCCGGTCACGTCGGCGACGCGCAGGCGCAGGTAGTAGCCGCTCGTGACTTCTTCGATCGGCAGGATCGGCGTGTTCGACAGGCTGTCCGGCTGGAACGCCAGATGCGGCACGCGATGCTCGGGGTCGGCCGTGTGCAGACGAGTCACGTCGACCAGATCGGCGACCACCGCGGAAGCCGTCGGCTCCGCGCCCGCGCCCTTGCCGTAGTACAGCGTCGTGCCGACCGCGTCGCCGTGCACGACGACCGCGTTCATCGCGCCTTCCACATTCGCGAGCAGGCGCTTTTCCGGAATCAGCGTGGGATGCACGCGCAGTTCGATGCCTTTATCGGTGCGCCGCGTGATGCCGAGCAGCTTGATGCGATAGCCGAGTTCCTCGGCGTATTTGATGTCGATCGCGGCGAGCTTGCTGATGCCTTCGACGTACGCGCGGTCGAACTGCACCGGCACGCCGAACGCGATCGCGCTCATGATCGTCGCCTTGTGCGCGGCGTCGACGCCTTCGATGTCGAAGGTCGGGTCCGCTTCCGCGTAGCCGAGCTCCTGTGCGGCCTTCAGCGCGGTGGCGAAATCGAGCCCGCGGTCGCGCATCTCCGACAGGATGTAGTTCGTCGTACCGTTGATGATGCCGGCGATGTACTGGATACGGTTCGCCGTCAGCCCTTCACGCAACGCCTTGATGATCGGAATGCCGCCCGCCACCGCCGCTTCGAACGCGACCATCACGCCGTTCGCGCGCGCCGCCTGGAAGATCTCCGTGCCATGTACGGCGAGCAGCGCCTTGTTGGCGGTGACCACGTGCTTGCCGTTGTTGATCGCGCGCAGTACGAGGTCGCGCGCAATGCCGGTGCCGCCGATCATTTCCGCCACGATCGCGATCGACGGATCGTCGACGACCGCGTTGAAGTCATCGGTCAGCGCTACGCTGCCGGCTTCGCCGCCGAGCGCCGCGGTCGCCTTGGCCGGGTTGCGCACGGCGATGCGCGCAATCTCGATGCCGCGACCCGCGCGACGTTTGATTTCTTCCTGATTGCGGCGCAGTACCGTGAAGGTGCCGCTGCCTACCGTGCCGAAGCCCAGCAGTCCAACTTTGATCGGTTCCATGCAGCGTGTGTTTCTAATAGAGGTTTGAAAAGGGTGTCAAGGGTGGCACGAGCGGCGCGCCTGATGCGCCACGTCACGCGCCACATCGTACGCGAGGGCGGTTCAGGCTGTGTGACGCTTGCGGTAGCCATCGAGGAAGCGCGCGATCCGGTTGATCGAATCCGCGAGGTCGTCGACGTTCGGCAGGAACACGACGCGGAAGTGATCCGGCGTCTTCCAGTTGAAGCCGGTGCCCTGCACGAGCAGCACGCGCTCTTCGAGCAGCAGGTCGAGGATGAACTGCTGGTCGTTCTGGATCGGATACACCTTCGGGTCGAGGCGCGGGAACATGTAGAGCGCCGCTTCCGGTTTCACGCAGCTTACACCGGGGATCGCGGTCAGCATGTCATAGGCGAGTTCGCGCTGCTTGTACAGGCGCCCGCTCGGCACGATCAGGTCGTTGATGCTCTGATAGCCGCCGAGCGCGGTCTGGATCGCATACTGGCCGGGCACGTTCGGACACAGCCGCATCGACGCGAGGATGCCGAGGCCTTCCAGATAGTCTTTCGCGAGCCGGCGGTTCTCGCCGGTCAGGCCCGAAATGGCCATCCAGCCGGCACGGTAGCCGCACGAGCGGTAGCTCTTCGAGAGGCTGTTGAACGTGACAGTCAGCACGTCTTCGGACAGCGACGCCATCGACGTGTGCTTCTTGCCGTCGTAGATGATCTTGTCGTACACCTCGTCGGCGAAGATCACGAGGCCGTGCTGGCGCGCGATCTCGATCAGGCCGAGCAGCAGTTCGTCCGAATACAGCGCGCCGGTCGGGTTGTTCGGGTTGATCACGACGAGCGCGCGCGTGTTCGGCGTGATTTTCGCGCGGATGTCGTCGAGGTCCGGCATCCAGCTATTCGACTCGTCGCAGATGTAGTGCACCGGCGTGCCGCCCGCGAGGCTCACGCCGGCGGTCCACAGCGGGTAGTCGGGCGCGGGCAGCAGCACTTCGTCGCCGTCGTTGACGAGGCCCTGCAGCGCCATCACGATCAGCTCGGACGCGCCGTTGCCGATGTAGATGTCGTCGAGCTCGACGCCGTGCACGCCCTTTTGCTGCGTGTAGTGCATGATCGCCTTGCGCGCGGCGAACACGCCCTTCGAATCGGAGTAGCCCGACGAGCTGGGCAGATTCAGGATCATGTCCTGAATGATTTCATCGGGTGCCTCGAATCCGAACGGCGCCAGATTGCCGATGTTCAGCTTGATGATGCGGTGGCCCTCTTCTTCGAGCCGCTTCGCGTGTTCGAGGACGGGCCCGCGAATGTCGTAGCAGACATTCAACAATTTATTGGACTTGAGAATCGGTTTCACGGCGGGCACTTCATCCTGGTTGATGGCTGGGGGCAAACCTTGGGCAAACGGGGCCCGGCTGACGGCGCCGGGCCGCTCGGATTCACCGATACGGGAATTCGGACGCGGCGGCGCCAGCGAAGGCGGCCAACTGCGAAATGGGGTCGAACTGTCGAGCGGCCGCGGCTTTCCGGGTTCCGGCGCGGGGAAAAAACGCAGCGAAAGCGGGCGATGCCAGCACAGGTAGCCGGTGGGCCACGCCGATGTGCCCAGCGCAGCTTGTGGCGGCACTTGAGCGAGGGGCGCCGCAAGGCGGCTAAAAAGTTATAATTTAGCGGATTTTGGCCGACTTCCGCAATGCACCACCCGCAACGGCAAGCCTTTTCGGCCTTCTCGTGTGTCACACGCGTCGAACCGCGCGCCCTGTGCGACGTGCATCCAGGCCGGCCATACGCATGACGTCTCACGACGACTTCGGAAAACCAATTTGAAATTACATCAGGATTCCAGCGGCGCGCTGAATACCGTTACCGGCTACGGCGCCGACTACGTCGAAATCAATCTGGTGCGTCACGCGGGCAGTCTGCTCGTGCTGCCGGACGCGCCGGTCATTCCCTGGCCCGTCTCGTCGTTCGAGCAGCTGAGCGCCGAGCATTTCGCGATGCTGGTCGACGCCGCGCCCGAAGTGGTCGTGTTCGGCAGCGGCGAGCGGCTGCGCTTTCCGCACCCGCGGCTGACCGCCGCACTCACCGCGAAACGCATCGGCGTCGAAACGATGGACTTCAAGGCCGCCTGCCGCACCTACAACATTCTGATGGCCGAGGGCCGCAAGGTCGCGGCCGCGTTGCTGATCGAAGCCTGAGCGGGCCCGGCGCCGGCGCATCCCGCGCGAGCCGGCGCCCGGCCGGCCCCGTTCTGGCCCCCGCGCCGCGCCTGTGCGCGCGTCGTCGATAACAAGAAGGGTTGATATTTCATGAACGATACGCCGTCGAGGCTACCGCTCAACCGCACCGCCATCCTGTTGCTGGTGCTGGTTCTCGCCGTGATCTGGTTCGTGCCGCTCGGCTGGCGCCATCTGCTGCCGAGCGACGAAGGCCGCTACGCCGAAATGGCGCGCGAAATGTTCCTGACCGGCGACTGGATCACGCCGCGCTACAACGCCTACAAGTACTTCGAGAAGCCGCCGCTGCAAACCTGGGCGAACGCGCTGACGTTCGCGTGGTTCGGCATCGGCGAATGGCAGGCGCGCCTCTATACCGCGCTGACGGGCTTCGCCGGCGTGCTGCTGATCGGCTTCACCGGTGCGCGCGTGTTCAACGCGGCGACTGGCGTGTTCGCGGCGCTCGTGCTCGCCTGCGCGCCGTACTGGAACCTGATGGGCCACTTCAACACGCTCGACATGGGCCTGTCGTTCTGGATGACGCTCACGCTTTGCGCGCTGCTGCTCGCGCAGCGGCCGAACCTGCGCCCCCCGTGCGTGCGCGGCTGGATGTGGGTGTGCTGGGCGTCGATGGCGCTGGCGGTGCTCTCCAAGGGTCTCGTCGGGCTGATCCTGCCGGGCGCGGTGCTGGTGCTCTACACGCTGATTGCCCGCGACTGGGCGCTGTGGAAGCGACTGCACCTGGTGAGCGGCCTGATCGTCTTCTTCGCGATCGTCACGCCGTGGTTCGTCCTCGTGCAGCAGCGCAATCCTGAATTCCTGAACTTCTTTTTCATCGTCCAGCAGTTCAAGCGCTATCTGACGCCCGAGCAGAATCGCCCGGGCGCGTTCTACTACTTCGTGCCGGTGCTGCTGGTGGGCTTCCTGCCGTGGCTGTCGGTAACCGTGCAAAGCGTGCGCCATGCGTGGCGTCAGCCGCGTCAGCCGAACGGCTTCGCGCCGGTAACGCTGATGCTCACGTGGATCGTCTTCATCTTCCTGTTCTTCAGCGCGTCGCACTCGAAGCTGCTGTCCTACACGCTGCCGATCGCGCCGCCGATCGCAATGCTGATCGGCATGTACCTGCCGCTCGTCACGCGCGAGCAGCTGCGCCGGCATCTGGCGGGCTACGCGCTGTTTTTCGTAGTCGCCGCGTTTGCGGCGCTGTTCCTGTCGCGCCTCGGCTCGGAGCGCAATCCGGCCGCGCTGTACGCCGAGTTCCGCGTGTGGGTGCTCGCCGGGCTGGCCGTGGCCTTCGTGCTCACGCTGGTCGCGTTGTGGCTGAACCGTCGCGGTGAGAATGGCGCAGGCGCCAACGCACGGGCCGGCCTCGGCAGTCTCGCCGCGTTCGGCGCGGGCTGGCTGCTGCTCGCCACGATCGCGGGCACCGGCCACGACGTGTTCGGACGCCTGAGCTCCGGCGCGCCGCTCGCGCCCGCGATCAAGGCAAAACTCGCGCAGCTGCCGCCCGACACGCCGTTCTACTCGGTCGGCGTGCTCGACCATACGCTGCCGTTCTACATCGGCCACACGATGATCATGGTCGCGCACCCGGACGAGCTCGCCTTCGGCGTGTCCGTCGAGCCGCAAAAATGGGTGCCGACGGTCGACGAGTGGATCGAGCGCTGGAAGGCCGATCGCTACGCGCTCGCGCTGATCCCGCCGCCGACCTACGAGCGCTTCGTCAAGCAAGGCGTGCCGATGCAGGTGATCGCGCGCGATTCGCGTCGCGTGGTGGTGATGAAGCCGCTCGCCGACGCGACTCCCGCCGCCGCTGCCCCCGCCTCCACGCCCGCGGCAAAGCCCTAACCCTATAGAGAACCAGACCGTTCGATGAACCCGATTTCCCTCTTCTGCATCCTCGCCGGCGTCACGCTGAACGCCGGCGCGCAGCTGCTGCTCAAGGCCGGCACGAATGCCGTTGGACACTTCGAATTCACCCGTGCGAACATCCTGCCCATCGGCTTCAAGCTGGCAACCCAGCCGCCGATCATCGGCGGGCTCGCCTGCTACGTGATCAGCGTGGCGGTGTGGATCATCGGGCTCTCGCGGGTGGACGTGTCGATCGCCTATCCGATGCTGTCGCTTGGCTACGTCGTCAACGCGATCGCCGCGTGGTACCTGTTCGGCGAAGTGATGTCCGTGCAGAAGCTGGTCGGCATCGGCATCATTCTGGTCGGCGTGGTCGTGCTCGCGCGCAGCTAGGCGCGGCGCCTCGCGCAGGAACCCGCGCGGCGCACGAGCCGCCTAAGCCTGACGTAAGGTAGGGCGCGGTAAGCTGCACGGTTGCGTTTTTTCCGCCGCGGCCTTGGGTTTGCGCGTAGTTTGTGGTTTACTTCGCGCCCGTCGGGCCGCGCCCCTTTCAATCGAGCGATGCATTCATGAGCCAGTCACAAGTCCCGTTTTTGCCGTTTGTCAAACCCGAGATCGACGAGGAAACGATCCAGGGCGTCGCCGACGTGCTGCGTTCCGGCTGGATCACCACCGGCCCGCAGAACCAGAAGTTCGAGGCCGCGCTGTCCGAATTCTGCGGCGGCCGCCCGGTGCGCACGTTCAATTCCGGCACGGCGACGCTCGAAATCGGCCTGCGCATCGCCGGCGTCGGTCCCGGCGACGAAGTCATCACGACGCCGGCCACCTGGGTGTCGACCTGCAACGTGATCCTCGAAACCGGCGCGACGCCGGTGTTCGCCGACATCGACCCGGTCACGCGCAACATCGATCTCGATCTGCTCGAAAAAGCCATCACGCCGCGCACCAAGGCGCTGCTGCCGGTGTTCCTGTCCGGCTTGCCGGTCGACATGGACCGTCTGTACGCGATCGCCCGCGAGCACAAGCTGCGCGTGATCGAAGACGCCGCGCAGGCATTCGGCTCGACCTGGCGCGGCGAGCGCATCGGCAAGCTCGGCGACATCGTGTCGTTCAGCTTCCACGCGAACAAGAACCTGACCTCGGTCGAAGGCGGCGCGCTCGTGCTCAACAACGAGGAAGAAGCGGTGCTCGCGCAGAAGTACCGGCTGCAGGGCATCACGCGCACCGGCTTCGACGGCATGGACTGCGACGTGCTCGGCGGCAAGTACAACCTGACCGACGTCGCCGCGCGCGTCGGGCTCGGCCAGCTGCCGCATCTGGAGCGCTTCATCGCGCAGCGCAAGAAGCTCGCGCGCGCGTACTTCGCGCAGCTCGAAGGCGGCGCGGCCGTGAAGCTCGGCGTCGGCCTGCCTGTCGCAGACTTCGAAAACAGCAACTGGCACATGTTCCAGATCACGCTGCCGCTCGAAAAGCTGTCGATCGACCGCGCCGGCTTCATGGGCGAGCTGAAGGAGCGCGGCATCGGCTCGGGCGTGCACTACCCGGCGCTGCACCTGTTTTCCCTGTACCGTGCGCGCGGCTTCAAGGAAGGCATGTTCCCGCATGCCGAACGCTTCGGCGCCACCACCGTCACGCTGCCGCTCTTCACGCTGATGAACGAAGGCGACGTCGAGCGCGTGTGCCGCGCGGTCAACGAAATTTGCGAACACTACGGAAAGTAAGCGGACATGACTTATTCGGAACATCGCGCCGTCGCACCGGAAGTGTCGATCATCATTCCGGTGTACAACGAGGAAGCCGGACTGGCCGCGCTGTTCGCGCGCCTCTATCCGGCGCTCGACGCGCTCGGCACCGGTTATGAAGTGATCTTCATCAACGACGGCAGCCGCGACAAATCCGCGGCGCTGCTTGCCGGGCAGTTCCGCGCGCGGCCCGACACGACGCGCGTGATCCTGCTGAACGGCAACTACGGCCAGCACATGGCGATTCTCGCGGGCTTCGAGCAGTCGCGGGGTGACATCGTGATCACGCTCGACGCCGACCTGCAGAATCCGCCCGAGGAAATCGGCAAGCTCGTCGCGAAAATGCGCGAGGGCTTCGACTACGTCGGCACGATCCGTCGGCAGCGCCAGGACAGCCTGTGGCGCCGCAAGGCGTCGCGCGCGATGAATCATCTGCGCGAGCGCATCACGCGCATCAAGATGACCGACCAGGGCTGCATGCTTCGCGCGTACAGCCGTCACATCATCGATACGATCAACCGCTGCGGCGAGATCAACACGTTCATCCCCGCGCTCGCGTACACGTTCGCGCAGAATCCGGTGGAAATCGAGGTCGCGCACGAAGAACGCTTCGCCGGTGAGTCGAAGTACTCGCTGTACTCGCTGATCCGCCTGAATTTCGACCTCGTCACCGGTTTCTCGGTGGTGCCGTTGCAATGGCTGTCGTTCATCGGCGTGATCCTGTCGCTAGGCTCCGCGGCGCTGTTCGTCCTGCTGCTGATTCGGCGCTTCATCATCGGCGCGGAAGTGCAAGGTGTGTTTACGCTGTTCGCTATCACCTTCTTCCTGCTCGGCGTGATCATCTTCGCGCTCGGCCTGCTCGGTGAGTACATCGGCCGGATCTATCAGCAGGTGCGTGCGCGGCCGCGTTATCTGGTGCAGACCATTCTCGAAGAACGCGACGGCGGCGCCGTCGCCGAAGCACCGCGCCAGACCGTCGCGCAAGGCGTGCAGCCGGTGCCGGTCGCCGATCAGGGACGTCAGCCATGAAGCCGCGCGCCGTCGTATTCGCGTATCACAATGTCGGCGTGCGCTGCCTGCAGGTGCTGCTCGCGCGCGGCGTCGACGTCGCGCTCGTCGTCACGCACGAAGACAACCCGAGCGAGAACATCTGGTTCGGCAGCGTGGCATCGGTCGCGGCCGAGCACGGCATCGCCGTCGTCACGCCGGCCGATCCGAAGAGTCCGGAACTGCGCGCCGCGGTGAGCGCCGCGCGGCCGGACTTCATCTTCTCGTTCTACTACCGCCACATGCTGCCGCTCGATCTGCTCGCGATCGCCGCACGGGGCGCTTACAACATGCACGGCTCGCTGCTGCCGAAGTATCGCGGCCGCGTGCCGACCAACTGGGCGGTGCTCAACGGCGAGAGCGAAACCGGCGCGACGCTGCACGAAATGGCCGCGAAGCCCGACGCCGGCGCGATCATTGCGCAAACCCCGGTGCCGATCCTGCCCGACGACACCGCCGCACAGGTCTTCGACAAGGTAACGGTCGCGGCGGAGCAAACGCTGTGGCGGGTGCTGCCGGCGCTGCTCGCAGGCGAGGCGCCGCATCTGCCGAACGATCTCGCACACGGCAGCTACTACGGCGGGCGCAAACCGGAAGACGGCCGCATCGACTGGAGCCAGTCCGCGCAGCAGATCTACAACCTGATCCGCGCGGTCGCGCCGCCGTATCCGGGCGCTTTCACCGATCTGAACGGCCATCGGTTCATCGTCGCACGCGCGCGTCTGGCCGTGCCCGGCGCGCTCCGCTCGGATTTGCCCCCGGGCCTGCACGTAAGCGATAATGCCGTTTTCGCAATTTGCGGCGACGGCCGCGCGATCAACATCCACGAATTGCGGCACCAGCACGATGGCGGCGAGACTGCCGTCAGTCCGGCGAAATTCGCCCAGCTCATCCAATCTCATTCATGAAAAAAGTCCTGATTCTGGGTGTGAATGGCTTTATCGGCCATCACCTGTCCAAACGCATTCTCGAAACGACCGACTGGGAAGTGTTCGGGATGGACATGCAGACCGAACGTCTCGGCGACCTCGTCAATCATGAGCGGATGCACTTCTTCGAAGGCGACATCACGATCAACAAGGAGTGGGTCGAATATCACATCAAGAAGTGCGATGTGATCCTGCCGCTCGTCGCGATCGCCACGCCCGCAACCTATGTGAAGCAGCCGCTGCGCGTGTTCGAACTCGACTTCGAAGCGAACCTGCCGATCGTGCGTTCGGCCGTCAAGTACGGCAAGCACCTCGTGTTTCCGTCGACCTCCGAGGTCTACGGCATGTGCACGGACGAGCAGTTCGATCCGGAAGAATCGCAGCTGTCGTACGGCCCGATCAACAAGCCGCGCTGGATCTACGCGTGCTCGAAGCAGCTGATGGACCGCGTGATCTGGGGTTACGGCATGGAAGGCCTGAACTTCACGCTGTTCCGTCCGTTCAACTGGATCGGCCCGGGCCTCGACTCGATCTACACGCCGAAGGAAGGTAGCTCGCGCGTGGTCACGCAGTTCCTCGGCCACATCGTGCGCGGCGAGAACATCAGCCTCGTCGACGGCGGTGCGCAAAAGCGCGCATTCACGGATATCGACGACGGCATCAGCGCGCTGATGAAGATCATCGAGAACAAGAACGGCGTCGCCACCGGCAAGATCTACAACATCGGCAATCCGACCAACAACTTCTCGGTGCGCGAGCTCGCGCACAAGATGCTGGCACTCGCGGCCGAATTCCCCGAATACGCGGACTCGGCCAAGAAAGTACAACTGGTCGAAACGTCGTCGGGCGCGTACTACGGCAACGGCTATCAGGACGTGCAGAACCGCGTGCCGAAGATCGACAACACGAAGCAGGAACTCGGCTGGGCACCCACGTCGACTTTCGACGAAGCGCTGCGCAAGATTTTCGAAGCGTATCGCGGCCATGTCGCGGACGCCCGCGCACTCGTCGAACAGCAATAAAAGGGCGCGTCCTTGGCTCGCATCGTCCTGAAGATCGACGTCGACACGCTGCGCGGCACCCGCGAAGGCGTGCCGAATCTCGCGCGCATCTTCGACCGTTTCAAGGCGCGCGCCACCTTCCTGTTCAGCCTCGGACCCGACCACACTGGTTGGGCGATGCGCCGTGTGCTGCGGCCGGGTTTTCTGAAGAAGGTGTCGCGCACGTCGGTGGTCGAGCATTACGGCGTCAAACAGCTGATGTACGGCGTGCTGCTGCCCGGTCCGGACATCGGCGCGAAAGCCGCGGCCGAAATGCGCGCGATCCACGAAGCCGGCTTCGAGTGCGGCATCCATACGTGGGATCACGTGTACTGGCAGGACAACGTGCGCGCCAAAGATCGCGCGTGGACCGTCGCGCAGATGCAGCAGAGCCACGCGCGCTTCATCGAGGTATTCGGCGCGCCGCCTGTCACGCACGGTGCGGCGGGCTGGCAGATGAACGGCCACGCGTTCGAGCAGATCGACGCGTGGGGCATGCACTACGCGTCTGATGGTCGCGGCCACTCGCCGTATCTGCCGGTGGTCGACGGCAGGACGCTCAAGCACGTGCAGATGCCGACCACGCTGCCGACGCTCGACGAAGTGCTCGGTGTCGATGGTGTCGACACGCACAACGTCGCCGCGTGGATGCTGAAACAAACCGAAAAAAATCCGCACGACCAGGTGTTCACGCTGCACGCGGAGCTCGAAGGACAGAAGCTCGCGCCGGTATTCGAACAGTTGCTCGAAGGCTGGCGCGCGCAGGGCCACACGTTCGCCACGATGGGCGATTACTACGCCACGCTAGACCGCGCCACGCTGCCATCGTACCCTGTTACGTGGGGCGAGATTCCGGGGCGCTCCGGCGAACTGATCGTCCAGCCCTGAAGGGCTGCGGCGCGGCGCGAAAGTCGTCGGTAAGCACGCCGCTTGCTGCCTGCCCGTTCGCCGCGTGGCCTGCCGATCGGGCAGCCGCAAGGCAACCTCAAGGCAACCGCAAGCCGCACGCTGACCGAATCCCCGAACAACAACAACCTCGACGACAGACCGGCCGACGCCGCGGCACCTAGCGACGCCGGCCCCAACCACCGGAGAACCTCGTGTCCATCGCAGTCGACCAACCCATCCCCGACTTCACCGCCGCCGCGACGGGCGGCGAAATCACGCTGTCGAAGCTGCGGGGCAAAAAGGTGGTGCTGTATTTCTATCCGAAGGACAACACGCCGGGCTGCACGACCGAAGGTCTGCAGTTCCGCGATCTGTATCCGAAGTTCAAGAAGGCCGGCGCGGAAGTGATCGGCGTATCGCGCGACAGCTTGCGTTCGCATGACAACTTCAAGGCCAAGCTCGAACTACCCTTCCCGCTGATTTCCGATCCGGAAGAAACGCTGTGCGCGCTGTTTTCCGTCATCAAAATGAAGAAAATGTATGGCAAAGAGGTACGGGGAATCGAGCGCTCCACGTTCCTCATCGACGCCGCTGGCGTGCTGCGCGAGGAGTGGCGCGGCGTCAAGGTGCCGGGCCACGTCGACGAAATTCTGGAGGCTGTACAAGCGCTTTGATGCGCGTTATATTGGGCCGCAATGAGTGCCTGTCCACCCCATATTTTTCTCCGCTGCGCCAGCTCTGACGGCCGCTTGACCGGATCCACCGGTGCCGTTCGGAGCGTGAGGCGCAATGCGAGCATCATCGTCGAGCCGCTAGCCCCGAATGCCGGGGCGGCGGCTTTTTTAATTGCGCGCAGCCGCTCGTTCACTGGTTCGCGCGCTTCCGTCAAGGAGCCTATCGAAGACCAGGCGAACCGGCATCTCTAGACCGAATGCGCGCCTCCTCGCGCAGACTGGGTGTCCCATGAGGACATCGTCAGAATGCGACGGGCGGCGCACGATATGTGACCCGATCATTTCGAGGGAAACCATGCCTTTGCCTACTCCCCCCAGCAAGCTCGGCAATCTTTTGTCGCCTGACGAATACAAGGCCAAAGCCGTCACGCCCGCGCGCTCCACTGCGAATAAACAGGCGCGTGAAGGGGAATCCGCAGAGTCGGCCGATTACGGCCGCGCCAATGTTGCCACCCCGATGGCGCACGCCGCCAACGCCGCCACCACGTTGTGGCCCGTGCCCGCCGTCGAATCGCCGCCCGCCGCGCAACCCGCGCCGGCGCGCGGCCGCAAGACCAGGCAGACCGCCGCGCTGTTGCAGCCGGTTCCGTCCGCGCATGCGCAGCTCGACGCCGACGCGGCCGAAGCTCAACCGGTCGTGGCACGCGCGAAGCACCCCACGGCCGAAACAGCCGCCGCACCCGCCGCGGCGACCCCGGCCGCCACGCGCAAGAAACGCGGCACCGGCGCCGCGCCAGTCGAGGTGCAGAAGCTTTTCGTGCTCGACACCAACGTGCTGATGCACGATCCGAGCTGCCTGTTCCGCTTCGAGGAACACGACGTCTATCTGCCGATGATGACGTTGGAAGAGCTCGACAACCACAAGAAGGGGATGTCGGAAGTCGCGCGTAACGCGCGTCAGGTGAGCCGCACGCTCGACGCGCTGGTCGCGAACGCGGGCGACATCACCGACGGCATTTCGCTCGCGCGGCTGGGCAGCCGCGAGGCCTCCGGACGGCTGTTCTTCCAGACCCGGCTGACCGCGATCGAGCCCGTCGAAGGGCTGCCCGAAGGCAAGGCCGACAACCAGATCCTCGGCGTCGTGCGCGCGCTGCAGCGCGATCGCGCGGATCGCCAGGTCGTGCTGGTGTCGAAAGACATCAACATGCGCATCAAGGCGCATGCGCTCGGCCTGCCCGCCGAAGACTACTTCAACGACCAGGTGCTCGAGGACAGCGACCTGCTGTACACGGGCATCCGCGCGCTGCCGCAAGACTTCTGGACCAGGCACGCGAAGGGCATGGAAAGCTGGCAGGACACCAAAACCGGCACCACGTACTACCGTGTGACGGGTCCGCTGTGCGCATCGATGCTGGTCAACGAGTTCGTTTATCTGGAGCCGCAGAACGGCGAGCCCGCGTTTCATGCACTGGTGCGCGAGCTGAACGGCAAGACCGCGCTGCTGCAAACGCTGCGTGACTATGGCCACCACAAGAACAACGTGTGGGGAATCACGGCGCGCAATCGTGAGCAGAACTTCGCGCTGAACCTGCTGATGAATCCGGAAATCGACTTCGTCACGCTGCTCGGCCAGGCCGGCACCGGCAAGACGCTGGTCGCGCTCGCGGCGGGCCTCGCGCAGGTGCTCGACGACAAGCGCTACAACGAGATCATCGTGACCCGCGCGACCGTGCCGGTCGGCGAAGACATCGGCTTCCTGCCGGGCACCGAAGAGGAAAAGATGCAGCCGTGGATGGGTGCGTTCGACGACAACCTGGAAGTGCTGCAGAAAACCGACGACGCCGCCGGCGAATGGGGCCGCGCCGCGACCCAGGAGCTGATCCGCTCGCGCCTGAAGATCAAGAGCATGAACTTCATGCGCGGCCGCACGTTCGTCGACAAGTATCTGATCATCGACGAGGCGCAGAACCTGACGCCGAAGCAGATGAAGACGCTCGTCACGCGCGCGGGTCCGGGCACGAAGATCATCTGCCTCGGCAACATCGCGCAGATCGACACGCCTTACCTGACCGAGGGTAGTTCGGGCCTGACCTATGTGGTCGACCGCTTCAAGGGCTGGGCGCACAGCGGACACGTGACGCTCGCGCGCGGCGAGCGCTCGCGCCTCGCTGACTACGCGTCGGAGATTCTCTAGGCGTTCGCAGGTTTTTTCCGGCTTTCATCGCAAGCCGCGTCCGGTTCGATCCGGACGCGGCTTTTTTATTGCGCCGACGTTCTCCGCAGGCAACACTTAGCGCACAAACTTCAAGTAATTTATCAACAATCCTTGCGGCAGCCTTGTTGGGCGGCTACCATCCCGACATCGTCAGTGAGTAAATGGGCGCTTACCGCCCGTGCTGTCTTCATGCGCCGACTCGCCCTATCGCTGCTGCCCGTCCTGCTGCTCGCCGCTTGCGCCGGCGCGCCGCAAAAGACGTCGCGCGGGTCCGGCGGCACCGTCGTCGCGAACGGCGCCTACCACGAGCCGCCGCCCGGCTTCCCCCATTTCGTCGATCACAGCATCGGCCGCGAGGAAATCTCGATTCAGGCGATGAGCCTCGTCGGCGTGCCCTACCGCTGGGGCGGCAATACGCCCGACAGCGGCTTCGACTGCAGCGGTCTGGTGCGCTATGTGGTGCTGCGCGCGGCGTCGGTGAACCTGCCGCGCACGACGGCCGAGATGAGCGGGCGCGGCGAATCCGTCGAGCCGGACGAAATCGCGCCCGGCGATCTGATCTTTTTCAATACTACCGGGCGCGCGCATTCGCACGTCGGCATCTACGTGGGCAAGCTGCGCTTCGTCAACGCGCCATCGACCGGCGGCACAGTGCGGCTCGACTATCTGACCAATCCCTACTGGGCGAAGCGTTTCGACGGCATCCGCCGGATGGCGGGACCGGCGGCGACGCCCGCGCCGTTCGATACGCCGAGCTATCAGGCGGCCGCGCCGCAAACGGAGCGCGCTGCCGCGGGCGCGGCGGCGACGGTGGCGGTTCGACCAGCGTCGACCTATGTCGGCACGATCCCGCCGACCGGTGCAGGCAGCGGCACGCCCGTCGCGCAATCCGATCAATTCGAGCCGCCGCCGTCGGGCCTCAGCGCCGCGCAACTGCAGGCGCGCTCGGCGGGCGCGGTGGCACCGCCGCTGGTCCCGGTGGCTCAGACACGCACGTATGAAAGCGGCGCTCCTTCATCCGCTCAACCGATCCAGCCAGCCACGACTGCCCGCGTCCTCCCGCCAACCGCACCCGACGCAATCGACGCCGCCGCCGATGCATTCGAGCCGCCGCCGCCCGCATCCATCGCGGAACGCCAGGCCCGCCAGGCACAGCAGACCGACGGCGCTGGCGCCGTGCAGCTGATGCGCGCGTCGACGGTTTCCCACGGCGTGCCCGCCCCCGCGCAAAGCAGCGACGACCCGATCGCCCGTTTCGCGAACGGCAACTTCTGACGTCGTGATCTGCTATCGTCATCGATATTCTTTCGACGGCGGGTAACGACCATGGAACTCGGGCTCAAAAATAAGGTGGTGCTCATCACCGGCGGCAGCAAAGGCATCGGTTTCGCCTGCGCGCGGGCCTTCGCACAGGAAGGCGCGAAGGTCGCGATCGTGTCGCGCGACCCCGCCAACCTCGCGCGCGCTTACGAACAGCTGAAACAGGAAGGATTCCACGTGCATCGCACGCGTGCCGACCTGCACGAGCCGCACAGTGCCGCCGATATCGTCGAGGAAGTCAGCGCCGCGGTAGGCCCGATCGACGTGCTGATCAATAGCGCCGGCGCCGCGCGCCGGTACGACCCCGAGACGCTCGATGCCGACGCATTTCGGGCGACGATGGAGGCGAAGTATTTCCCGTATATCTATCCGCAGCAGGAGGTGCTGCGCCGTATGGCCGAGCGCGCGAAGGCCAACGGCGGTGCCGAGCCGGGCACGATCGTCAATATCATCGGCATGGGCGGCAAGATCGCGAGCGACATCCATATCGCAGGCGGCGCGGCCAACGCGGCGCTGATGCTCGCGACCGTCGGCCTCGCGCACTACTACGCGCGCTATGGCATCCGCATCAACGCGATCAATCCGGGTGCGACGCTGACCGAGCGCGTCGAGGAAGCGGTTCGGCTGGAGGCGGCGCAACAAGGCATCGGCAACGACGAAGCGCTCGCGCGCGGCCAGGCCAGGACGCCGCTCGGCCGCTACGCAAAGCCGGAGGAAATCGCCGACGTGGCGCTGTTCCTCGCGAGTCGCCGTGCAAGCTATGTGACGGGCGCGATCATCCCGATGGACGGCGCAAACGCACCGCTGATCTGAACGGAAAGAGCGACGCGACGGCCTTCAGGACGGCGCAGTCGCGCGTTCAATCGAACTATGCAGGGAAACCGGTGCGATGCAACGGGCGGCATGAAGCCGAAGCCCGCGCGTGCGGTTCAGCCAGAGTCAGCCAAATCCAGCAGCGCAGGCCTGCATCGCACGGCGATTACAGGAAGTGGTGACCCAGCCACCAGGCTCCGCCGGACAGCAGCGCGGATGCCGGAATCGTCAGAATCCACGCCCACACGATGTTACCGGCCACGCCCCAGCGCACCGCGCTCAACTTCTGCGTCGCGCCGACCCCGACGATCGCGCCGGTGATCGTATGGGTGGTGGAGACGGGAATGCCGAGCGCCGACGCGGTGAACAGGGTAAGCGCTCCGCCCGCCTCCGCACAGAAGCCGCCGACCGGCTTCAGCTTCGTGATTTTCTGTCCCATCGTGCGGACGATGCGCCAGCCGCCGAACAGCGTGCCGAGACCCATCGACAGATAGCAGCCGCCGATCACCCACAGCGGCGGCGCATCCGCCTTCATCGACGCAAACCCGGTTGCGATCAGCAGCATCCAGATGACGCCGATTGTCTTCTGCGCGTCGTTGCCGCCATGACCGAGGCTGTACAGGCCGGCGGAGAGCAGTTGCAGGCGGCGGAAGCGCCTGTCGACCTTGCTCGGCGGCGTGCGGAAGTACAGCCACGACACCAGCAGCATGAAAAACGAACCGAGCACGAAGCCGAGCAGCGGCGAAATGAAGATGAACGCGACGGTCTTCATCAGGCCGTCCCAGTTCAGCGATCCCCAGCCCGACTTGGCGAGCGCCGCGCCGACGAGGCCGCCGATCAGCGCGTGCGATGAGCTGGACGGAATGCCGTAGACCCAGGTAATCACGTTCCACGCGATCGCGCCGACCAGCGCGCCGAAGATCACGTAATGATCGACGATGTCCGGATCGATCGTGCCCCTGCCGACGGTTGCGGCCACCTTCAGGTGAAACACGAAATACGCGATGACGTTGAACGCCGCCGCGAACGCCACCGCCTGCTGCGGCTTCAGCACGCCGGTCGATACGACCGTGGCGATCGAATTCGCCGCGTCGTGAAAGCCGTTCATGAAGTCGAACACCAGCGCAATGGCAACCAGGCCGGTTACGACCCAGATAGCGAGTTGTATCGATTGCATTATGCGTTTTCCAGCACGATGCCTTCGATGATGTTCGCCACATCCTCACACTTGTCCGTGATCGTTTCGAGCAGCTCGTAGATCGCCTTCAGCTTGATCAGGACCTTGACGTCGTCTTCCTCGCGGAACAGCTTCGACATCGCCGCGCGCAGCACGCGGTCGGCTTCCGATTCGAGCCGGTCGATTTCCTCGCAGGCCTTCAGGATCTGGCGCGCCTCCTTCATGTCCGACAGCAGGCTGACCGCGAACTGCACGCGCTCGCAGGTCGCCGTGCAGATATGCGCGAGCTGGCTCGCCTCCGAGGTGACCGCTTGCACGTCGTACAGCGAGATCGCGGTGGCGACGTCCTCCATCAGGTCGAGGATGTCGTCCATCGTCGTGATCAGCTTGTGGATCTCGTCACGGTCGAGCGGCGTGATGAAAGTCTTGTGCAGCAGGTCGATGGCTTCGTGCGTGAGCTTGTCGGCCGCTTTCTCGGCCTTTTGCACGTTTTGCTTGTGGATTTCGGCGTCCTGCAGATTGTCGATCAGGAGCTCGAGTTCGCGGCTCGCCGAGATGATGCACGTTGCGTGCGAATTGAAGATTTCAAAGAACTTGCCCTCGGTGGGCATGAATCGACCGAACATTGGGATCCTGGAAATGGGTCACGTAATGGCTGACATAAAACCGCCATATTGTACCGTTCCGCCATCATTGCCGCACTCGCAACAGCGCCGTTACAACAGCCCACGGCGCCTCGCCTCACTCGCCGCCGTAGAAGTTCTGCGCACCCGCAAAATTGTCGAACTTCGTGTATTGACCATGGAACGTGAGCCGAACGGGGCCGATCGGACCATTCCGCTGCTTGCCGATGATGATCTCCGCAGTGCCCTTGTCGGGGCTGTCCGGGTTGTACACTTCGTCGCGGTAGATGAACAGGATCACGTCGGCGTCCTGTTCGATAGCGCCCGATTCGCGCAGGTCCGACATGATCGGCCGCTTGTTTGGCCGCTGCTCGAGGCCGCGATTCAGCTGCGACAATGCGATCACCGGCACGTCGAGCTCCTTCGCGAGGCTCTTCAGCGAACGCGAGATTTCCGAGATTTCGGTCGCGCGGTTTTCGCCCGCCGACGAGCCGCTCATCAGCTGCAGATAGTCGATGATGATCAGCCCGAGCTTGCCGCACTGGCGCGACAGCCGGCGCGCGCGCGAGCGCAGTTCCATTGGGTTCAGACCGCCGGTTTCGTCGATGAAGATCTGCGCCTCGCTCATTTTCTGCACCGCGTGCGTGAGCTTCGGCCAATCCTCGTCGGTCAGACGCCCGGTCCGCATGCGATGCTGATCGAGCCGGCCAACCGAACCCAGCATACGCATCGTGAGCTGCGTGCCCGGCATTTCCATCGAGAACACCGCGACCGGCAGTCCGTACTCGACCGCGACGTACTCGCCGATGTTCATCGAAAACGCCGTCTTACCCATCGACGGACGGCCCGCGACGATGATCAACTCGCCGCCGTGCATGCCCGAGGTCATGCGGTCCAGATCGACGAAGCCGGTTGGCGTACCGGTCACGTCGCTCGGATTGGCGGTGTGATAGAGCGTGTCGATCCGTTCGACCACTTCGGTCAGCAGCGGCCCGATCTCGAGGAAGCCCTGCGTGCCGCGCGCGCCGTCTTCGGCGATCGAGAACACCTTCGATTCCGCTTCGTCCAGCAATTGCCGGACTTCCTTGCCTTGCGGGTTGAACGCGTCGGCGGAGATTTCATCGGCGACCGACACGAGCCGGCGCAGCACCGCGCGGTCGCGCACGATTTCCGCGTAGCGGCGGATATTGGCGGCGCTCGGCGTGTTCTGCGCGAGCGCGTTCAGGTAAGCAAGGCCGCCGACCTCTTCCGCCTTGCCCGAGGTGCCGAGCGCTTCATAGACGGTGACCACGTCGGCCGGACGCGTGGCCGCGATCAGCTTGCCGATGTGCTCGAAGATGATGCGGTGGTCGTAACGGTAGAAGTCGCTCTGCGCGAGGAAGTCGGCGATGCGGTCCCACGCCGCGTTGTCGAGCAGCAGGCCGCCCAGCACCGATTGCTCGGCTTCGATCGAATGCGGGGGGACTTTCAGCGACTCGAGTTGGGGATCTTTGGACGGTGCGTTCATGGGGAGGAATTATCGGGCAATCCGACGACGGCTGCGAGCGGAAAAAACGCCAACTCGGGGGATACACGACGATAGTCGGGCACAAAAAAAGCAGGGGCCGGTTACCCGGCCCCTGCCCTTCACCAGCGAAGTGCTGGCTGATCCTGCGTGATGCTCAGCGCTCGACTTAGACGTGCTCGCCGATCACAGCCACCGTCAGATCGACGAGAACGTCGGTGTGCAGCGAAACCTGAACCGGGTGCTCGCCAACCATCTTCAGCGGGCCTTCCGGCAGACGCACTTGCGCCTTTTCCACTGCGAAGCCTTGCTTGCCCAGTGCTTCGGCGATGTCGGCGTTCGTCACCGAACCGAACAGACGGCCGTCGACGCCAGCCTTTTGATTGATCTGAACGGTTTGGCCTGCCAGCTTTTCGCCTTGAGCCTGAGCGGCTGCCAGCTTTTCAGCGGCGACCTTTTCGAGTTCTGCGCGGCGCACTTCGAATTCAGCCAGGGCTTCCTTCGTTGCACGGCGAGCTTGCTTGTTCGGGATCAGGAAGTTACGTGCGTAACCGTCCTTGACCTTCACGATGTCGCCCAGGTTACCCAGATTGACGACTTTTTCCAGAAGAATGATTTGCATTCGGATGCTCCTTATCGCGTCGTCGGGTTAGGCCTTGTGCTGGTCGGTGTACGGCATCAGCGCGAGGAAACGCGCGCGCTTGATAGCCGTGTCCAGCTGGCGTTGATAGTGCGCCTTGGTACCCGTGAGACGTGCCGGCGTGATCTTGCCGTTCTCGCCAATGAAGTCCTTCAGCGTTTCGATGTCTTTGTAGTCGATGTACTCGACGCCAGCGGCCGTGAAACGGCAGAACTTCTTGCGCTTGAAGAGCGGGTTCTGTTGCTGACGACGCTTGTCGAATTTCTTACCAGTCGGGCGGGGCATGATTAGTCCTTTCCAATGTCCTGCAATGCTGTGATGTGAAATACCAGAGTTCGCGCGTTACGGTGCTTTTTAGCCAGAAAACCTGTGAAGAGCGTTTCGACGCCCATCTGACAGTTTTCGAGCTTACCGCTCGCTTCGCCCGCGGCGACCGCCTGCATGGTTAGTTCGACCTGACGGGCAATGCCCGCCTCGACGACTTCCGTGCGGTGGTGCAACGTGCAGCTCGCAATCGGAACGCCGGCGGGGGTGTACCGCACCGCTTCGCGTTCGACGACGCTCGCCGTAAGTTGCAGCCGGTTCATGTACTTGAGATGCCTTCGTGTACGTGAGCGGAGCGACGCTGCGTGTCTGGTAGCTTAAATAGTGTGTCTTAAGCCTGCGCTTCGGTCGGCTGAGCGGCTGCCGACTTCTTGGCTTCTTCGCGCTGCACTTCCTTCATCATCGGCGACGGGCCGGTTTCGGCCTTCTTCATCTTGACGATCAGGTGACGCAGAACGGCGTCGTTGAACTTGAACGCGTGTTCCAGCTCGTCGAGCGTGGTCTGGTCGCATTCGATGTTCATGCAGACGTAGTGAGCCTTCGCGAGTTTCTCGATCATGTAGGCCAGTTGGCGACGGCCCCAGTCTTCGACGCGGTGAATCTGACCACCGTGCGACGTGATCGTGCTCTTGTAACGCTCGATCATGGCGGGCACTTGCTCGCTTTGATCGGGATGCACGATAAAGACGATTTCGTAATGACGCATTACACACTCCTTGTGCTGACTTTTGGATAGAAGCCGCCCGGGCGTCGGAACCGGTGCGGCAAGTGAGAAGCCCAAAAGTGTAACCCGAATGGTGAGGGGTTGCAAGGCATTCCGCCGATTCGGCCATGGAATCGAATGTGTTTTCAAGAGCTTAGGGATTACAGAACCGGGGAAATCCGGCCGCGGCAGCCGCTCAACCCGCTTCCCTGCGTTGGCTGCCGCTCTGCAACCGCGCTCTGAGCGCCGCTTCGAAGCCCGTGAGCGCATCGGGCGCGGCGTCCGTGATCGCCCACCAGGTCATGCCCGCCGCGTCCCAGTGTGCGATCGAATAGCCGTCGTGACCAAGCGCCGCCGGCGCCGCGCCCCCCGCCGTGGACTGCGGAAACACGTACACGTCGATCACGTGCTTGCCGTAGCGGTACACGAGCACCGCGACCCGCTGATGCGCGAGGTAGTCGAGCCGGCCACCCTGAAGCGCGAAGCCGGCCGCCGCGAGGTCCTCGACCGGCGGCGAATAGTCGAGTCGGCCGTTGAACCATGGCTTCACCGTGTGACGGTCTGTCGAAATCACGTCGATGTCGCGGCCGGAGACCTGCGCGCGCACGTGGCTTTCGACGAGTTCGTCGGTGAACGGCGAGGATTCGGCCGGACGGTGCAGTGTCAGCGTCAGGACCGCGGCGGCTGCGCACAACGCGATCACCAGTGCCACAAGACCGCCGCGCGCGGCCGCGCGGTTTGCCCCGCCCGCGCCGAGCGGGCCGCCGAAGCCCCCGAGCCAGCCGTCGAGCCACACGGACCACCTCGCCGCGCGACGCTGACGCCGAGGTTGCTGCGTCGCCGGCTGCGTCATCCCGGAGGCGGACTGCTTCGGCACATCGTCAGGCGCACCCGTCGCGGCCGAGACCACGCCCCCTTCGTCGACGACGCCGGGCAAACCCGCCACGATCCGCGCCCGCAACAACTGCGGCGCCCGATGATACGGCGCCGCGCGCAGCGCGCCACTCAGCGCACGCACGTTGTCGCTCGCGCGCCGGCAATCGTCGCAGCTCTCGATATGCTGCTGGACGCGGCGCGCATCGGGCGCCGGCAATTCGTGATCGGCATTCGCATCGAGGAGCGGCCGAGCTTCGTTACAGTCCATCCGGCGTCTCCTGAGCGGGGTCGGCGGCAGCGCCGGGAATGTTGAGGGGCCGGCCGTCGGCAAACGCCCGGAGCTGTGTCACTGTTGCGGTGGCGGGCATACCCGCCGACGAGGCCGGGCGACCGTCGCCTGAACTTCTGGCCGGCTGGACGCAAGGTGCAGGGGCCGCGGTGGCCGCAGACCGTGCGAGTCGCCCGGACTGCGCGTCCCGATCCGGCGGCCCCTCCTGCCGGCTGCCCTGCCCGCCTTTACGCGCCTTGCCGACTGGCTCCCCTCCGCCTCGCTGCTGCGCCATCAACACCTCCGCCAGCTTGCGCCGCCCACGCGCGAGCCGCGACATCACCGTACCGATCGGCACATCGGCCACCACCGCGATCTCCCGATATCCCATCTCTTCGAGCTCACGCAAGATCAGCACCTCACGATACTCGACCGGCAAAAGCGCCAGCGCATCGTGCACCAGTCGCACATCCTCGTCGCGGATCAGCAGCGTCTGCGGATCGTCACCGCCTGCGCTCCAGCCGTCGAGGGTCGCGTCGTCCATCGTTTCGTCGAATTCGAGCATGTCGTGCGACGGCGCGCGCCGCCGCCATTCCGTGTACCAGGTGCGGCGCACGATCGCGAGCAGCCACGGCCGCGCGGAGTCGCCGCGAAACGTATCGAAGAAGCGGAACGCGCGCATGAACGCTTCCTGCACGACGTCCTCGGCATCGTTCGGATTGCCGCACAGCCAGCGCGCAAGGTTGTACGCGGCGTCGAGATGCGGCAACGCCAGCTGCTGGAAGCGGCGGCTTTTCGCTGCATCGGCGTCGGCGCCGGCATCTGGCTCGCCGCGCGCGTGGGCGGCGTCTGAGTCGGTCTGGACCACGTGGGTCCCTCCAAGGGCATGGCGGCTGCGTCGTGCGGGTCGCTGCTGTCGAGCGCCCCGCGTGGTGTCGTTGCTGTCTTTCACAGCAGAACTGGCCATAGACCCAGTTTATTCCCGAGTTCCGCCAGCAATCCCAAAAAGTTCGGGCTCGCCCGCGCGCCTCTCGCCAACTCTCTCGCCACCTCTCTCGCCAACCAATACGCCCGCTAGTACGACGGCCGGTTCCAGTAGTCGTCGCTGGCGTACACGTCTTTCAGATAGTCGATGAAATAGCGCACCCGCGCCGGCACGTAGCGCTGCTGCGGATAGACCGCGAGGATGTCGTAATCGGGCAGCGCATACTCATCGAGCACGGTTTCGAGCTCGCCGCGCGCGAGCTGCTGCTGGATTTCCCATGTCGAGCGCCAGCCGAGTCCGAGCCCTTCCGAAACCCAGCGATGCAGCAGTTCGCCATCGTTGCAGTCGAGCGAGCCGCCCACCCGCACCGTCGCGAGCTTGCCGTTGCGGCGGAAGTACCAGCCGCGGTTCTGCCCGCCTTGCAGATTGAACGCGAGGCAGTTGTGGGCCGGCAGATCCTCGAGCGTCTTCGGCTTGCCGTGAAGGCGGAAATACTCGGGCGTACCGCACACCACGCGCCGGTTCGACGCGAGCTTCACCGCGACGAAGTTCGGATCGACCGTGCCGCCGATGCGAATCGACAGGTCGTAGCCCTCGCGCACCAGATCGACGACCCGGTCGGTCAGATTGAACGACATCTGCAACCCGGGCTTGTCGCGCAGAAATGCGGGCGCGAGCGGCGCGACGTGCTTGCGGCCGAACGCGGCCGGCGCCGACACGATCAGATGGCCATTCACCGCGCGGCGCCCCGCGCTCAGTTCGTTTTCCGCCTGATCCCACTCGCTGAGGAGCCCGCGGCAGCGTTCGAGAAAGGCCGCGCCGTCCTCGCTGACCACCAGCCGCCGCGTCGTGCGATACATCAGCTTCACGCCGAGGCGCTTCTCGAGCGCGTCGATGCGCCGCCCGAGAATCACCGGCGAAACGCCCTCCTCCAGCGCCGCCGCCGCGAGACTGCCCGCATCGGCAACCCGCACGAAGGTTTCGATCTGTTTGAAGCGGTCCATGCTCGTCTCCCACCTGTCTCTTGCCGGGCTGATGATGCCGGCCGTGCGCCGGGCGCCATGCCATTCGATACTTTTTGTTTCGGAATAAGCGACCCGGACTGATCTTATCAAACCTTTGGCGCAGGCCTACAGTGTCCCTCAACCGACGTAATTACCGACATTGAGGAGACATCCATGGCCAAGATGAGAGCCGTCGACGCCGCCGTTCTGGTGCTCGAAAAAGAAGGCATCGATACCGCGTTCGGCGTGCCGGGCGCCGCGATCAACCCGTTCTACTCGGCGATGCGCAAAGCCGGCGGCATCAGCCACGTGCTCGCGCGTCACGTCGAGGGCGCATCGCACATGGCCGAGGGCTATACGCGTGCACAGCCGGGCAACATCGGCGTATGCATTGGCACGTCGGGCCCTGCCGGTACCGACATGATCACCGGTTTGTACTCCGCCCAGGCTGACTCGATCCCTATTATGGCTATCACGGGTCAAGCGCCGCGCGCGCGTTTGTACAAGGAAGACTTCCAGGCCGTCGATATCGAAGCGATCGCGAAGCCCGTCACCAAGTGGGCCGTGACCGTGCGCGAGCCGGCGCTGGTGCCGCGCGTGTTCCAGCAGGCGTTCCATCTGATGCGCTCGGGCCGTCCGGGTCCGGTGCTGGTCGACTTGCCGATCGACGTGCAGCTGGCCGAAATCGAATTCGATATCGACACGTACGAACCGCTGCCGGTCTACAAGCCGAAGGCAACCCGCAAGCAGATCGAAGCGGCGCTCGCGCTGCTCAACGATGCCGACAAGCCGCTGATCGTCTCGGGCGGCGGCGTATTGAACGCGGTCGCCGAAAACCTGCTCGTGAAGTTCGCCGAAACGGTCGGCGTGCCGGTGATCCCGACACTGATGTCGTGGGGCGCGATTCCCGACGACCATCCGCTGATGGCCGGCATGGTCGGTCTGCAGACCTCGCACCGCTACGGCAACGCGACGATGCTCGCATCCGACTTCGTGCTCGGCATCGGCAACCGCTGGGCCAACCGTCACACCGGCAGCGTCGATGTGTACACGAAGGGCCGCAAGTTCGTGCACGTCGATATCGAACCGACGCAGATCGGCCGCGTGTTCGGTCCGGATCTCGGCATCGTGTCGGACGCGAAGGCCGCGCTCGAACTGTTCGTCGAAGTCGCCGGCGAATGGAAGGCCGCGGGCAAGTTGAAGGATCGCAGCGCATGGGTCGCCGATTGCCAGCAACGCAAGCGCACGATGCTGCGCAAGACGCACTTCGACAACGTGCCGATGAAGCCGCAGCGCGTGTATGAAGAGATGAACCAGGTGTTCGGCCGCGACACCTGCTACGTGAGCACGATCGGCTTGTCGCAGATCGCCGCCGCGCAATTCCTGCACGTGTACAAGGCGCGCAACTGGATCAACTGCGGCCAGGCCGGCCCGCTCGGCTGGACAATTCCAGCGGCGCTCGGCGTGCGCGCGGCCGACCCGCAACGGCCGATCGTCGCGTTGTCGGGCGACTACGACTTCCAGTTCATGATCGAAGAGCTTGCGGCCGGCGCGCAATTCAAGCTGCCGTACGTGCATGTCGTCGTGAACAACTCGTACCTCGGGCTGATCCGCCAGGCGCAGCGCGCGTTCGAAATGGACTACTGCGTGCAGCTCGGCTTCGAGAACATCAACTCGCCGGAGACCAACGGCTATGGCGTCGATCACGTCGCGGTCGCCGAAGGTCTCGGTTGCAAGGCGATTCGCGTGTTCAAGCCCGAAGAGCTGAAGCCGGCGCTGCAAAAAGCGCAGTCGATGCTCGCCGAGTTCAACGTGCCGGTGATCGTCGAAGTGATTCTCGAACGTGTGACCAACATCTCGATGGGCACCGAGATCGACGCGATCAACGAGTTCGAGGAACTCGCCGAGAAGCGCGAGGACGCGCCGACGGCGATCAGCCTGCTCGACTGAGCGTCGCGCGTTCGCAGTACCCGCAGCATTCAGCGCGCACGATGCGCGAGGGCCGAGCTCATGCTCCGCGCCCTCGCCTCATCATGCCCAGCGCGCCATTCCCTGACCGACCTGAGAGACAAAAGCACCATGCCGAAATTCGCAGCGAACCTGACGATGCTGTTCAACGAAGTGCCGTTCCTCGACCGTTTCGCGGCAGCAGCCAATGCCGGCTTCCATGCCGTCGAATTCCTGTTCCCGTATCCGTATTCGATCGCCGAATTGAGCGAACGTCTGCAGCAGAACCGCCTGAAGCTGGTGCTGCACAACCTGCCGGCGGGCAACTGGGAAGCCGGTGAACGCGGCATCGCGTGTCTGCCGGATCGGGTCGCCGAGTTCCAGGAAGGCGTCGGCCGCGCGATCGAATACGCAAGCGCGTTGAAGGTGCCGCAACTGAACTGCCTCGTCGGCATTCCGGGTGTGAACGTGTCTGCCGACACCGCCCGCGCGACGATCGTCGAGAACCTGCGCTTTGCCGCGCGCGAGTTGAAGAAGGCCGGCATCCGGCTGCTCGTCGAGCCGTGCAACTCGTACGACATTCCGGGCTTCGCGCTGAACCGTTCGCGCGACGGACTCGACGTGATTCGCGAAGTCGGCTCGGACAATCTGTTCCTGCAATACGACATCTATCACATGCAACGGATGGAAGGCGAACTCGCGGCGACGATCGAAAAGAACCTCGCGCAGATCGCGCATATCCAGCTTGCGGACAACCCCGGACGGCATGAACCGGGCACCGGCGAGATCAACTATCCGTATCTGTTCGCGCTGCTCGACTCGCTCGGCTACGACGGCTACGTCGGTTGCGAATACAAGCCGCGCACGACGACCGAAGCCGGCCTCGGCTGGGTGCAAAGCGTCGCTGGTCAGGCACGCGGCGCGGCACATGCGGCGGCTTGAGACGCGTCAGGCTCAATGCACGCCCCCTATAACCCTGGAGATTCACACACATGGCAAAGATCGGCTTCATCGGGCTCGGCATCATGGGCGCGCACATGGCGCGCAACCTCATCAAAGGCGGTCACACGCTGTTCGTGAACGGCGCCTATCCGGTACCGGACGACATCGCGAAAAGCGCGAGTGTGGTCGCCAGTTCGACCGCCGTCGCACAGGCCGCCGACATCGTCATCATCATGGTTCCGGACACACCGGACGTCGCCAACGTGTTGTTCGCTGATGACGGCGTCGCCGCTGGCCTCACCAAAGGCAAACTCGTGATCGACATGAGCTCGATCTCGCCGCTCGACACCCAGGCGTTCGCGAAGAAGATCAACGCGCTCGGCGTCGACTATCTCGATGCGCCGGTGTCCGGCGGCGAAATTGGCGCGCGCGACGCGACGCTGACGATCATGGTCGGCGGTCCCGAGAAAGCCTTTGCTTTAGCCAAGCCGCTGTTCGAACTGATGGGCAAGAACATCTCGCTGATCGGCGAGAACGGCGCGGGTCAGACCTGCAAGGTCGCCAACCAGATCATCGTCGCGCTGAACATCGAAGCGGTCGCGGAAGCGCTGCTGTTCGCGTCGCGCTCGGGCGCCGACCCGGAGCGCGTGCGCCGCGCGTTGATGGGCGGCTTCGCGTCGTCGCGAATTCTCGAAGTGCATGGCGAGCGCATGACGAAGCGCACGTTCAATCCGGGCTTTCACATCGAGCTGCATCAGAAGGACCTGAATCTCGCG
Source organism: Paraburkholderia sp. EG304 (assembly GCF_046543485.1). Classification (NCBI taxonomy): domain Bacteria; kingdom Pseudomonadati; phylum Pseudomonadota; class Betaproteobacteria; order Burkholderiales; family Burkholderiaceae; genus Paraburkholderia; species Paraburkholderia sp. EG304. Next base: position 229,157 of record NZ_JBKGUA010000007.1, read on the forward strand.
CTCGATGGCGCGCGCAAGCTTGGCATCGCGCTGCCGCATACTGCGAGCGCGCAGCAGTTGTTCAGCGTGTGCGCGGCAAACGGCGGCAAGGCGTGGGATCACTCGGCGATGGTGCGCGCGCTCGAAATCATGGCGAATCATGAGGTCGCGCAAACGCCCGAGAGCAAGGAAGCGAAGGCGGCTTGAGGTCCCTTCGTGTTCCTGTGTGATTGAGCTCGTCGTTGATTGCGCTAATGACCGCTTCGGCATCCGCGCGGTGATGATGAGCACAGGTGGGGCGCCCGTTCGTCGCCCGGCGGCTTCGGCCGCAGGCGCAGCGAAACGGGCAAATCGCGCCGCTCTGGGCTGAGAGCGGCAAGTGGGGTCCGCAGCGGCACCCGGCGACGCCGAGGAAGCCTTGGTCGGTCAGACGTCGTCGTCGGGTGTCCGGCTGTCGGATTCGTCGATCAGTATGTATCGAACAGCTTTTGCAACGCAGCCGGCGCCGTATGGCCCGCTGCGAGCGCCAGCATCAACAGCACGCGCGCCTTGTACGGATTCAGCGTACCCGCGCTGACGAAGCCGAGCGCGTCGTCGGCTGCCGCGCCGTTGCGCATCACATGTCCCGAGCCCACACGCGACGAGCGCACCACCGCGATACCGCGCGACACCGCGTCGGCGAGCGCCTGCTGCAACGCCTGATGGATCGAGCCATTGCCCGTGCCCGCGATGACGAGGCCGCGCACGCCCGCGGCGATGAGCGCATCGACGGCAATGCGCGACACGCCCGCATAGCTCGCGACGATCTCTACGTGCGGCCACGCCGTATCGATCGCGAACTCGCTCGCAAGCGTATGCGCGCGCACCACACTGCGTTGAAACTCGACGCGCCCATCCTGCACCCAGCCAAGCGCACCGATTTCCGGCGACTGGAATGCGTCGACCGCATAGGTGCTCGTCTTCACGACGTCGCGCGCGCAATGGATGCGATTGTTGAACGCGACCAGCACGCCCTGCCCGCACGAAGCCGCATGCGCCGCGACCGTCACTGCGTTCAGCAGATTCAACGGACCATCGGCCGATAGCGCCGACGCCGGCCGCATCGCCGCGGTCAGCACGACGGGCTTGTCCGACTTGACGGTCAGGTGCAACAGGTAGGCGGTCTCTTCGAGCGTGTCGGTGCCGTGCGTGACGACCACGCCGTCGACGTCGTCGCTCGCGAGCAGCGCGTTGATACGTTGCGCGAGCGTCGTCCACAGCGGCAGCGCCATGTCCTTGCTATCGACGCTGGCGAGCTGCTCCGGCGCGACGCGCGCGACCATCGACAGCGCCGGCACCGCCGCGAGCAACTGATCGACGCCGACGACGCCCGCCTGATAGCCGGACGTGTTGGCGGCATCCGGTGCCGCGCCGGCGATCGTGCCGCCGGTCGCGAGCACGCCGATGCGCGGCAACGAGGAAGCGGAGCCCGGCGTGCTCGGAGGAGTCGGGAGAGAGGAAGTCGAGGTAGTCATGGCGGCGATTGTAAGCGATGCGCCGCGCGCCGCCATGCGTGAAATCGCGAGGCTTAAGCGGCCTCGCGCAACTGCGCCGCGATATCGGTCTCGCTCAGTTGCGGCGCGAACATTTCGATCAGCCGATACGCGTACGCGCGCAGGAACGCGCCCTTGCGCAAACCGACGCGCGTCGTGCTCGCCTCGAACAGATGCTGCGTATCGAGCGCGACGAGTTCGGTGTCGCGCTTCGGATCGTAGGCCATCGCCGCGACCACGCCAATGCCCATGCCGAGCTCGACGTAGGTCTTGATCACGTCGGCGTCGATCGCGGTCAGCACGACGTCGGGCAACGCGCCTGCTTTCGCGAATGCCTGGTCGATATGCGAGCGGCCCGTGAAGTCCTGGTCGTACGTGACGATCGGGAATTCGGCGATCTCGTCGAGCGTCAGGTTTTCGCGGCCGACCAGCGGATGATCTTTCGGCACCACCACCACGTGATGCCACGAATAGCACGGGAACGTGACGATGTCGGGGAAGCGGTCGAGCGCCTCGGTCGAGATGCCGATATCGGCCTCGCCGTTGATGATCATCTGCGCGATCTGTTGCGGGCTGCCCTGGCGCAGCGCCAGATGCACCTTCGGGAACACCGACGTGAACTGCCGGACCACCTTCGGCAGCGCATAGCGCGCCTGCGTGTGGGTGGTCGCGACGACGAGATGGCCGCTGTCCTGATCCGCGTACTGACGCGCGACGCGGCGCAGATTCTCCGCATCGAGCAGCATCCGCTCGATCAACTGATGCACGGCCTTGCCCGGTTCAGTGAGGCCCGTGAGCCGCTTGCCGCGGCGAATGAAAATGTCGACGCCGAGCTCGTCCTCGAGGTCCTTGATCTGTTTCGACACGCCCGACTGCGACGTGTACAGCACGTTCGCCACTTCCGTCAGGTTCATGTTCTGCCGCACGGCCTCGCGCACGAAGCGCAATTGCTGGAAATTCATCGTTGTGTCTCCGGTTCTGCCAGAGTTGAGTTATTAGAGCTGTCAAATGCCAAAGGGAACCACTCGGTACGGCCGATACGTTTCTCGCCTGCTTCGTGCGCCGCACGGCGGCGCTGCCGTCTCACTGCGCCGGAAACACCCGCAGCGCGCGCGGCACTGCGGTCACACCGTCGCCGACCGCGAGTTGCAGATCACGCCACGTTTCGCGATCGAGTTCGGCTTCGAGCAGATTGCCCTCGCGACCGGCGAGTTCGACGCGCACCGAGCCGCCGAGCGTCACCACGCGCCGCACGTCGACGACGATGCCGTTTCGATGCCCGGCTGCCTGCGGATACAGCTGCAGATCATGCGGCCGCACATAGGCGAACGCGGGACCGCTGAAACCCGCCGTGATCGCGACCGGCAGCGCGGCGCCATCGACGACGAAGCCTTGCGCATCGACGTTGCCGTGCAGACGGTTTGCCGCGCCGAGAAACTCATAGACGAACGGCGTCTGCGGATGGTCGTACACGTCCTGCGGGCTTCCCACCTGCTCGACATGCCCTCGATTGAGCACGACGATGCGATCGGCCACTTCGAGCGCTTCTTCCTGATCGTGCGTGACGAAGATCGTCGAGATATGCAGATCGTCATGCAAACGGCGCAGCCAGCTGCGCAGTTCCTTGCGCACCTTCGCGTCGAGCGCGCCGAACGGCTCGTCGAGCAGCAGCACCTTCGGCTCCACGGCCAACGCGCGCGCAAGCGCAATGCGTTGCCGCTGACCACCGGACAGCTCGGACGGATACCGTTGCGCAAGCCAATCGAGTTGCACGAGCTTCAGCAGTTCATGCACCTTCTCGCGAATCACCTTCTCCGACGGACGTTCCTTGCGCGGCTTTACGCGCAGGCCGAACGCGACGTTCTCGAACACCGTCATATGACGGAACAGCGCGTAATGCTGAAACACGAAGCCGACCTCACGCTCGCGCGCGCCGACCGCCGCGACGTCCTGGCCTTGCAGCTCGACCTGGCCGCCGTCCGCGTATTCGAGGCCCGCGATCACACGCAGCAAGGTCGTCTTGCCGCAACCCGACGGCCCGAGCAGCGCGACGAGTTCGCCTGGCGGGAAGTCGAGCGACACGTTGTCGAGCGCGACGAAATCGCCGAAGCGCTTTTCCAGGTTACGAACGGTGATACCCATTTACAGCTCTCCTTGCTTGAGCGGATGTCGCTGCGACGCAGGCGTGGCGTCGACGAAAAACGAATGAGAAGCGGACTGCGCGCTATTGGCCTGTGATGCACCGCCCGGCGCCGGTCCCGCATACGCGGGCACCTCACGCGCCGCCGACAGTTCCGCCGACATATGACGCTCGGCCAGCAGCTTGAGCCCCAGCGTGACCAGCGCCAGCAGCGCGAGCAGCGAGGCCACGGCGAACGCGGCCGAGAAGTTGTACTCGTTGTAGAGGATTTCGACGTGCAGCGGCATCGTGTCGGTCTGCCCGCGAATATGGCCGGACACCACCGACACCGCGCCGAACTCGCCCATCGCGCGCGCATTGCACAGAATCACGCCGTACAGCAGGCCCCACTTCACGTTCGGCAGCGTCACACGACGGAACGTCTGCCAGCCCGATGCGCCGAGCACGTGCGCGGCCTCTTCCTCGTCGTTGCCCTGCGCCTGCATCAGCGGGATCAGCTCGCGCGCGACGAACGGGAACGTGACGAAGATCGTCGCGAGCACGATGCCCGGCACCGCGAAGATGATCTGCACGTTGTGATCTGCGAGCCACGGGCCGAACCAGCCCTGCGCGCCGAACATCAGCACGTAGATCAGACCGGAGATCACCGGCGACACCGAAAACGGCAGGTCGATCAGCGTGGTCAGCAGCGCCTTGCCGCGGAATTCGAACTTCGCGATGCACCACGACGCCGCGAGGCCGAACACGAGGTTCAGCGGCACCGCGATCGACGCGGTGAGCAGCGTCAGCTTGATCGCCGACAGCGCATCCGGGTCGGCGAGCGCTTCGAAGTAAAAACGCAGCCCCTTGTTCAGCGCCTGGTAGAACACCGCGGCGAGCGGCACGACCAGGAACAGCGCGAGAAACAACAGTGCGACGCCGATCAGCAGCCAGCGCACAACGGGCGGTTCGCTGACCGGATCGGGGCGGCGCGCACCGCTTGCCGGGTTGGTCGGACGGCGGCTCATTGCGCACCTCCACCGATTGCGGCGACGCTCGTGGCAGCTGGCGCGGGCCCCGCATTGCCGCGGCTCGTGCGGCGCTGCAGCCACCACTGCAGCGTGTTGATCAGCAGCAGCATCAGAAACGACACGACCAGCATCACGACCGCGAGCGCCGTCGCACCCGCATAGTCGTATTGCTCGAGCTTCGTGATGATCAGGAGCGACGTGATCTCCGACTTCATCGGCACATTACCGGCGATGAAGATCACCGAGCCGTATTCGCCGAGCGCGCGCGCGAAGGCGAGCGCGAAGCCGGTCAGCAGCGCCGGGAACACGGCCGGCAGCACGACGCGGCGAAACGTGAGCCAGCGCGACGCGCCGAGGCACGCGGCCGCCTCCTCCTGCTCGCGCTCGAACTCCTCGAGCACCGGCTGCACCGTGCGCACGACAAACGGCAGGCCGATGAACGTCAGCGCGACCAGCACGCCGACCGGCGTGAACGCGATCTTGATGCCGAGCGGCGCGAGGAACTGGCCGATCCAGCCGTTACCCGCATACACGGCCGCGAGCGAAATACCGGCGACCGAGGTGGGCAGAGCGAACGGCAGATCGACGACCGCATCGACGATGCGCTTGAACGGAAACCTATAGCGCACCAGCACCCACGCGACGAGAAAGCCGAACACCGCGTTGATCAGCGCGCCGCCGAGCGCCGAGAAGAACGTCAGCCGATACGACGCGAGCACGCGCGGCGACGTGACCGCGCGCACGAACTGGTCCCAGTCGAGCGTCGCGGTCTTCAGAAAGGTCGCCGCCAATGGAATCAGCACCACGAGGCTCAAATAAGCCACCGTGATGCCGAGTGTCAGGCCAAAGCCGGGCAATGCGCTCGGCTTGCGGAAAGTCAACGTGGTCATGCTGGATACTCGTTCATGGTTGATGCTCGCGGTTGTTCGTTTTGCTGTGTTGCCGTACTGCGGTGTTGCCACCCTGCTGGCCACCGGACCCCGGTTAGCCGAAAGCGCGCCCACTGGGCGCGCTCTTTTGCCTGTGCCTGTGCTTCAGGCCGTGGTTGTTACTGCGGCTGATAAATCGAATCGAACACGCCGCCGTCCGCGAAATGGGTCTTTTGCGCGTTGGTCCAGCCGCCGAACGAATCGTCGATCGTGTACAGCTTCAGCTTCGGAAACTTCGCGGTCAGATCGGCCGGCACCTTGTTCGATCGCGGACGATAGAAATTGCGTGCGGCGATCTCCTGGCCTTCCTCGCTATACAGGAAGTTCAGATACGCGTCCGCCAGCTTGCGCGTGCCGTGTTTGTCGACGACCTTGTCGACCACCGCGACCGGCGGCTCGGCCAGAATGCTCGCCGACGGCACCACGATTTCGAACTTGTCCGGGCCGAACTCCTTCACCGACAGGAACGCCTCGTTTTCCCACGCGATCAGCACGTCGCCGATATCGCGCTGCACGAAGCTGGTGGTCGCGCCGCGCGCGCCCGAATCGAGCACGCCGGCGTTCTTGTACAGCTTGCCGACGAACTCCTTGGCCTTCTGGGCGTTGCCGCCCGGCTGATGCTCGGCGTACGCCCAAGCGGCCAGGTAGTTCCAGCGCGCGCCGCCCGAGGTCTTCGGATTCGGCGTCACGATCGACACGCCCGGCTTCACCAGATCGTCCCAATCCTTGATGTGCTTCGGGTTGCCCTTGCGCACCAGAAACACGATCGTCGACGTGTACGGCGATGCGTTGTCCGGCAGACGCTTCTGCCAGTTCTTGTCGACGAGCCCCTTGTTCGCGATCGCGTCGATGTCGTAAGCGAGCGCAAGCGTCACGACGTCGGCCTGCAGACCGTCGACCACCGAGCGGGCCTGCGCGCCCGAGCCGCCGTGCGACTGCTTGAAGGTGACGGCTTCGCCGGTCTTGGCCTTCCATTCCTTGCTGAATGCCTGATTGATGTCCTGATACAGCTCGCGGGTCGGATCGTAGGACACGTTCAGCAGCGTGGTGTCGGCGTGCGCGACACCGCTTGCGCCCAACATGCCGAGCGTACCCGCCGCGCCGACGGCAAGCGCCGTGATCAGTTTTCTGGTTCGAGCCGCAAGCCCCGTATGCCGATGGTTCATTTCAGTTTTTCTCCGCGTGATGGTCCGCTGATAAGCGTCTGGTGTCGTTTTGCGTCGCGGTCACGTGCACATGAGCGCCAACCCGGAAGCCAGTCTATCGAAGGGCTTTCATCATTAAAAATAATGTTTCCTCATTTTTTAATGCCCAAAAGTGGTAACGGCAGACGCGCCGGCTGTTCCGACGCCGAAAACGCCGCCATCTCGCCGATAAACGACGCCCCAGCGCGCCCCTTGCGCCGAACTTAAAGTAAAGCTTGAAATGCGCCGAATACTGTATAAAAATACAGTCACCTGTTCATACATACAGTGGCCATGACAAAACTCACCGCACGACAGCAGCAGGTTTTCGATCTGATCCGCCGCGCGATCGAACGCACCGGCTTTCCGCCCACTCGCGCGGAAATTGCCGCCGAACTCGGTTTCAGTTCGGCCAATTCCGCGGAAGAGCATCTGCGCGCGCTGGCGCGCAAGGGCGTGATCGAACTGGCGGCCGGCGCGTCGCGCGGCATCCGCCTGCTGTCCGGGCAGGAGGATGCGCCGCACCAGTTCACGCTGCCACATGCGGGCCTGATGCAGTTGTCACTGCCGCTGATCGGCCGGGTCGCGGCGGGTAGCCCGATCCTCGCGCAGGAACATATCTCGCAGCACTACGCGTGCGACCCGGCGCTGTTCTCGAGCAAGCCCGACTACCTGCTGAAGGTGCGCGGCCTGTCGATGCGCGACGCGGGCATTCTCGACGGCGACCTGCTCGCGGTGCAAAAGCGCAGCGAAGCGAAAGACGGCCAGATCATCATTGCGCGCCTTGGCGACGACGTGACGGTCAAGCGTCTGAAGCGCCGGCCGAACGGCATCGAGCTGATCGCCGAAAACCCCGACTACGACAACATCTTCGTGGAAACCGGCAGCGCGGATTTCGCGCTCGAAGGGATCGCGGTCGGGCTGATTCGCCCCAGCGAGTTCTGATCCTTCGCTGTTGCCGGAACGCTCGCGCCGGTTTGTCCGACCCAAGCCGCATTAACGCCCGCATTACGCCGCGCATTTAAGCTGCATCGTCTGGAGAGACTCATGGAACGCCTTGCCCGTCTGCTGCCTTTTCGCCAGTTCGGCCGTCTGCGCCATCTGCGCAAGCTCACGCCTTGCGCGCCGATCGAGGCGCCCGCGGCGCGCACGCCGTCGCTGTTCGACGTGACTGCCGAAGCTTGCGGTCTGCCGTCGTCGTTGCCGGCGTTTGCGCGCGTATCGCTGAATTCGGCGCTGAATATCGCGGAGCCCGCGCGCCGCGCACCGGTGCGGGTCTATCATGGACCGTCGCGACTGATCATGGTCGGCACGGTCGACGCCGTATGCCGTATGATCGATCGTTGCATAGCCGACGAAGCCAACGTGCACGGCGCGGTGTTCGAAGCCTGAGCGAATTCTGAGCACGCATGCAATAAGCACTTCGGATGTTCAGAGATTCGCGTGGGATGGGATCGTTTCGACCTCGCCGTGGTCGACGTTAGATCATCACTGACGTGGAGTCCCATTCGATGACCATTCCGAAACGCACACAGGGCAGCGCCACCCGGCCGCTGCTGATCACGCTGATCGTGGTGATCGTGATTGCCGCGCTGGGGTTTATTTACGCGTCGCCGTATCTCGCGGTGAACAATCTGAAACGCGCGGCAGACGCGCGTGACGTGCAAACCGTCAATCAGTACGTCGACTTCCCCGCGCTACGCGATAGCCTGAAGCAGCAGGTGGGCGCGATGCTGACGCGCCGACTCGAGGCGGATGCCGGCAACAAGATGGCCACGATCGGCGCGGTGATCGGCGTGACACTGATCGGCCCGCTCGTCGATGCCTATGCGACACCCGACGGCGTCGCGGCACTGCTGAACGGCATGCCGCCGCGCGGCACACCGGGCGAGCAACCGTCCGCCCCACCAGCCGCGGGCGGTGAAGCGCCGGCCGCACCGTCCGCGGGCGACACCCCCACGCAGGCAAGCGCGCCGCCGCCCGGGCGTCAAAGCACGGCCGGCTACCGGAGTCTCAACGAGTTTGTGGTCACCTACCGGCGCGGCGAAGGCAACGCGAACTATTCGGCCATCTTCCGTCGCGAAGGTCTGGTCACGTGGAAGCTCGCGGCGATCAATCTGAACGAGTGAGGTTCAAGCCGTGAACTGAAGGGATGCGCGGGCTGGTCATTGCGGCCAGCCGCGTGTCAGGTTTGTTCGAATTACGCCGCGGCCGCCTGCTGCTGCTCCTGCGCGGAAGAGCACGCCACCAGAATGCTGCACGACACGCGGTCGAGCAGCGGCGTGTTGCCCGCCCCCATCCACCACCGCGACAAACCGGTCCGGCAGCGATGACCCACCACCACGAGGTCAACGTGCAACTCGTTGGCAAGATTGGCGATCTCGTCGATCGGATGACCAAATGCGAAATGCCCCTGCGCGTTCACGCCCCGCTCGGTCAGCCAGTTCACGCCCTCCTGCAGAATTTCGCGGGCCGTTTTTTCGAAGCTTCCGCAGGCCACATCGGTCAATAAGCCCGCGCTTTGCGCGATGCTGGAACGCATGTCGACGACCGACAGCAGATGCGTTTCCGCCTTCAGGTCCAACGCCAGATCGGCGCCGCAACGCAGGGCTTTGCGGCCTTCGCGCGAGCCGTCGTAGCACAACAGGATTTTCTGGTAGCTCGCCATCTGTCTTCTCCCATTCGCGCGGAAAGCGCGGTCTGAATCAATCATGGTGCGCCGCAATTCGGCTTGCAAGGGATGGAAAACGCTAAGTGCATAGTCGGTGCGTGCTGACGCCGTCTGCACAAGCGTTGGGCCAGCTGAGGCAGTGTTCGCGCACGTTTGCGGCACCGCAAAACTTGGTATGCGAACGCATCGCATCCCACGCATTACGCGTTCCCGGACACCCGCTCGCATCAGTGGCCGATACCCTAGAATAAGCGGCCTGTGCGCAATGCGTGCGTCGCAGGTATGTTGTTTGTTCTTGTGCGTACGTTATGTCTTGTTCCCGGAGCCTCACTCGAGTCATGCCCGCCGCCCCCATCGAGTTCCATCAGGTCAGGAAAAGCTACGGCGAAAAAACGGTCGTCGACGGCTTGTCGTTTCATGTTAATACCGGCGAATGCTTCGGGCTGCTCGGCCCCAACGGCGCCGGCAAGACCACGACGCTGCGCATGCTGCTCGGCATCGCGGCGCCCGACGCCGGCGCGATCCGCCTGTGCGGCGAACCGATCCCGGGCCGTGCGCGCCTCGCGCGCTCGCGCGTGGGCGTGGTGCCGCAGTTCGACAACCTCGATCCCGATTTCACCGTGCGTGAAAATCTGCTCGTGTTCGGCCGCTATTTCGGGCTGAGCGCCGCGCAGTGTCGCGCGGCGGTGCCGGGTCTGCTCGAATTCGCCCGCCTCGAGAACAAGGCGGACGCGCGCGTGAGCGAGCTGTCCGGGGGCATGAAGCGGCGCCTCACGCTCGCACGCGCGCTGATCAACGATCCCGACGTGCTGATCATGGACGAGCCGACCACCGGTCTCGACCCGCAAGCGCGCCATCTGATCTGGGAGCGATTGAGATCGCTGCTAGCGCGCGGCAAGACCATCCTGCTGACCACGCACTTCATGGAAGAAGCCGAACGGCTTTGTCATCGACTGTGCGTAATCGAGGAAGGACGCAAGATCGCCGAAGGCGCGCCGCGCGAGCTGATCGAGTCGGAGATCGGCTGCGACGTGATCGAGATCTACGGTCCCGATCCGTTTGCATTGCGCGACGAACTCGCACCGCTCGCCGAGCGCATAGAGATCAGCGGCGAGACCCTGTTCTGTTACGTGAACGACGCACAGCCCGTGCATATGCGCCTGAAGCAGCGCGCGGATTTGCGCTATCTGCATCGGCCGGCGAATCTCGAAGATGTGTTTCTGCGGCTCACCGGCCGCGAAATGCAGGACTGAACCCGCAGCGAGACACTTGATGGACGCACGCACCTACGAAACCCACGACGGCACGCCATCGGCACAAGAGCCGTTCGGCGCCTTCCCCGCCAACGCCACGCACTGGATCGCGGTGTGGCGCCGCAACTATCTGGTGTGGAAGAAGCTCGCGATCGCGTCGATGTTCGGCAACCTCGCCGATCCGATGATCTATCTGTTCGGTCTCGGCTTGGGGCTCGGGCTGATGGTCGGGCACGTCGACGGCGTGTCGTATATCTCGTTCCTCGCGGCGGGCACGGTGGCGTCGAGTGTGATGATGTCAGCGAGCTTCGAGTCGATGTATTCGGGCTTTTCGCGCATGCACGTGCAGCGGACGTGGGAAGCGATCATGCATACGCCGCTTACCCTCGGCGATATCGTGCTCGGCGAGGTGGTGTGGGCCGCCAGCAAATCGGTGTTGTCGGGTGTCGCGATCATGCTGGTGGCGGGCGCGCTCGGCTATGCGAGTTTTCCGTCGATGCTGCTCGCGCTGCCGGTCATCGTGCTGGCCGGTCTCGCGTTCGCGAGCCTCGCGATGATCGTGACGGCGCTCGCGCCGTCGTACGACTTTTTCATGTTCTATCAGACCCTCGTACTCACGCCGATGCTGCTCCTCTCCGGCGTGTTCTTTCCGATCTCGCAGTTGCCCGGCGCCGCGCAAGCGGTGACCGCCGCGCTGCCGCTCGCCAATGCGGTCGATCTGATGCGCCCAGCGATGCTCGGCCGGCCGATGGAGCACGCGGCGCTGCATGTGAGCGTGCTCGCCGCGTATGCAGTCGGCGGCTTTATCGTGTCGGCGATCCTGTTTCGGCGCCGCATGATGAAGTAAGCCGAACGCGCCGGTCGTCGCTCTGCGCGTTTGCTATCGTCGCGCGCTCAGTCCTCGTCATCGGTCCACGGAATGTCGACGTCGGAGATGAACGCGACCGTCGCGAACGGGCCGCCCTCGTGACGCCCGATCTTGCCATCGGCGCGCTGCCATTCGACCCGGAACACGGTGGCCGGATCATCCGCGATCAGCCGCACCGTGCGCAATTCGTCGGGATCGGCGTCCTCGACCGGACCGTCGAGCGAGATCAGCAACGCCTGCGGCCATAAACCATCGGCGGGATCGTAGATCTTGTCGCCGTCGTGAATCAATGTGAAGGCTTCCACGCCGATGGTCGCCGACGCATCGACGATCATCTTGGCGAGCGCACGCAACAGCGCGGTCGCTCTCGCCGAGTTGGCCTGGCGGATCGCGAGATCGCCGCGCGTGAGCGCCTGCTCGAGTTTCGGATTGGTTTTCTGTTGCGCCATGGATGTGTTGGTCCTATCGCTCTGTTGTGGGCAACGCGCCATTGGGACGACGCGCCGCGTTTCTTTTTGGGTCCATCTGTTGCCGCTTATGTGCATTGCAGCATCGCGGGCTGCGCGGCCGGTCCGCGCTTCGACTGCCATCGTTCTGCCGTTTCCCCCGATCGTGGCGCGCACCATCAGGGCCGTTTTTTCAGGGCCGTCCTTGCCGTCCACCACAGTTTAGGTCGTGATTCGGATTCAGGGAGAACATTTGCCGCTTATTGCGTGGCATGTGTCGCATTTCATGCATCGGCTCGCGGGCGCCGCGGCGTGCGCTTGCCGCGCCCTCGGTCCGCCTTCGACGCCTGCGCCCCGGCCGGCTTCGGATCCGCGATCCGCGCGATCAGATGGTCGCGAAACGCCCGCACCGACGGCGGCAACTCGCGCCCCGCCATCGTCTGCACCTGGATGCTGCGCTGGCGCATCTGCGGGTCGGTCAGCGGAATCACGACGAAGCCGTCGTCGGCATAGCGGTCGCGCACCGATAGCAGCCCCGTGAACATGATCGCGCCGGACTTCTGCGCATAGCGATAGCTCGCGCCGCTGTTGTTGCAGATCAGGTCCGGCTCGAGCAGGATGCCTTCGAGCGCGCAGGTGATGTCGATCAACTGGCGAAGGGTTGTGCCAGTCTCCGACAACACCAGCGGATAACCGCTCACCTCGGCGAGCGACAGCTTCGCGCGCGCCGCGAGCGGATGATCGGCGCGCACCAGCACGAACACCGGCGCGCGTTCGGTGTGCTCCACCTTGACGCCCTTCTCCGGCGCGAGGCTGAACGACAACGCGATGTCGACGTCACCGTCGCGCACATGGCGGGTCGCGTCGGCCGGCGACATCACGGTCAGCGTGAAATCGATGCCGGGATGCTCGGCGCGGAAATCCGCGATCGCGGCGGGCAGGAAGTCGACCGCGAAGCCCTCGGCCGTTGCGATCTTGATCCGGCTGCCGTGCAGACTCGCGAGGCCGCTTAGCTCCTTCATCACGTGCTCGGCTTCGAGCAGGCTGCGTTGTGCGTACGCGAGCAGCCGCTCGCCGGCCTCTGACAGCGCCATGCCGCGCGGACGCCGCTCGAACAGCGTGACGCCGAGTTCGCTCTCGAGCCGCGCGATCTGCCGGCTGAGCGCCGATACCGCGACATGCAGCCGTTCGGATGCGTCGCTCAGCGAACCGCTGCGCGCGACTTCGACGAAATAACGCAACGCGATGCCATGCAGTGAACGTGCCATCCGGGACGCCTCGATCGAATCGGTTGCAATGGTGTAGCGACGCTTTGCCTTTGCGGCAATGCAAGCTTCGAAACATGATCATTGTGACAAAAATGACGCGCTTCTAGAATCGGTCGCAATGGCATCGCGGGCAATTCGCCCGAAGACCATGCCATCGGGCCGCGGCTCTCTGCCGGCCTCACCCATCCCCCCGCATTGGAGACATCGACATGAGCCGCAACCAGGCGATCGAGCTTGCCACCCGGCACTTCGAATCCGGCGCTTTTCTCGCCGACCTGAACCGCCGCGTCGGCATTCGCACCGAAAGCCAGGAAAGCGATCGCGGCGCGCTGCTGCTGTCTTATCTGACCGACGAAATCCAACCCGCAGCGGAGCGCCTCGGCTTCGGCGCGCGCATCGTCGATAACCCGGTCGATGGCTTCGGTCCGTTCCTGATCGCGAACCGTCACGAAGGCGATCATCTGCCGACCGCGCTGATCTATGGCCACGGCGACGTCGTGCGCGGTTACGACACCCAGTGGCGCGCGCCGCTGACGCCGTGGGCGGTGACCGTCGAAGGCGAGCGCTGGTTCGGTCGCGGCACCGCCGACAACAAAGGCCAGCACTCGATCAACCTCGCCGCGCTCGCGTGCACGCTCGCCGCGCGCGACGGCAAGCTCGGCTTCAACACGAAGCTGCTGATCGAAATGGGCGAGGAAACGGGCTCGCCGGGGCTCGATGCGATCTGCCGCGCGCACCGCGACGAGCTCGCCGCCGACGTGCTGATCGCCTCCGACGGCCCGCGTCTCGCCGCGCGTCGTCCGACCGTGTTTCTCGGCTCGCGCGGCGCGGTCAATTTCAAGCTGTCGCTGAACCTGCGCGACGGCGCGCATCACTCGGGCAACTGGGGCGGCCTGCTGCGCAATCCGGCGACGGTGCTCGCCAACGCGCTCGCGAGTCTGGTCGATGCGCGCGGCGTGATCGCAGTCGACGGCCTGCGTCCGCCGCCGATCCCCGAGGCCGTGCGCCGCGCGCTTGCCGACATCACGGTGGGCGACGGTCCCGGCGACCCGACCGTCGACGACAACTGGGGCGAACCGGGTCTTTCCGCGCCCGAGCGCGTGTTCGGCTGGAACAGCTTCGAAGTGCTGGCCTTCAAGGCGGGCAATCCGGAGAACCCGGTCAACGCGATTCCGCCGTCGGCGTTCGCGGTCTGCCAGTTGCGTTTCGTGGTCGGCACCGATTGGGAAAACCTCGCCAAGCATCTGCGCGCGCATCTCGATGCGCACGGCTTTCAGCTGGTCGAAATCGACGTCGAACGCGGCGCACCGGCCACGCGGCTCGATCCGGACGATCCGTGGGTCAGATGGGCGCTCGCGTCGCTAGAAGCGACCACCGGCAAGAAGACCGCGCTGCTGCCGAATCTCGGCGGCACGCTGCCGAACGAGGTATTCGCCGACACGCTCGGTCTGCCGACGATCTGGGTGCCGCATTCCTATCCGGCCTGCTCGCAGCATGCGCCGAACGAGCATCTTCTCGGCCCGGTGGTGCGCGAGGGTCTGCAGATGATGGCGGGACTGTTCTGGGATCTCGGCGAGAATGCGCCGCTTGCGGCGAAGCGCGAGGTCGTGGATGCGGCAAAGGCCGCGAGTTGAGTTCGGCTAGCGCCGATTGATTCGCTGTGCCCGCCGCGGCCGGCCCCGACATTCGACCGGGGCCACCGCGGCAAGCGGGTCGCGCTTACATCGACATCAAGGCGCCGGATTCGGCTGCAGCTCGTGCAGCTTGTCGATTTCCGCAAGCACTTCGGGCGACAGCTTCACGTCCGCGCTGGCGACGTTTTCCTTCAACTGCTCGAGCGACGTCGCGCCGATCAGATTGCTGGTCACGAACGGCCGGCTATTGACGAACGCGAGCGCGAATTGCGCGGGCGACATGCCGTGGCGCTTCGCGAGCTCGACATAACGCGTGGTCGCCTGCACGGCTTGCGGCTTGCTGTAGCGCGCGAAGCGCTCGAACAGCGTGATGCGTGCGCCGGCCGGACGCGCGCCGCCTTCGTACTTGCCCGACAGCCAGCCGAACGCGAGCGGCGAATACGCGAGCAAACCGATATTGTCGCGATGCGCGTACTCGGACAGACCTGCCTCGTAGGTGCGGTTCAACAGGCTGTACGGATTCTGGATGCTGACGATGCGCGGCAAGCCGAGTTTTTCGGCCGCGCGCAGAAACTGCGCGACACCCCACGGCGTTTCGTTCGACACGCCGACATGGCGCACCTTGCCAGCCTTCACGAATTCGGCAAGCACCGTCAGCGTTTCCTCGATCGGCACCGTGTACGCGTCGTCGACCCACGGATACGACGCACGGCCGAAGGTCATCGTGCTGCGATCGGGCCAGTGCAGCTGATACAGATCGACGTAATCCGTCTGCAGACGTTTGAGGCTGTCGTTGAGCGCCTCGGTCAGATTCTTGCGGTCGAACTGGTTCCCTTCGCCGCGAATATGACGCGGATTGTGCGGCTGACGCGCGGGACCCGCGATCTTGGTGGCGAGCACGATCTTCTCGCGCGCGCTCTTGTGCTGCGCGAGCCACGTGCCGATGTAGCGCTCCGTCGAACCTTGCGTTTCGGCGCGCGGCGGCACCGGATACATTTCGGCGGTGTCGATCAGGTTCACGCCGTGATCGAGCGCGTAGTCGATCTGCGCGTGCGCTTCCTGCTCGGTGTTCTGCTCGCCCCACGTCATCGTGCCGAGACCAATCAGGCTGACCTGCACGTCGGAGTCGCCGAGTCTACGGTATTCCATCTAACTTGTCCTGTTGAAGAGGTGAACGGAAAGCGCAGACGTTACCACGCCGGCGCATTACCTGCAGCAAGGCTAGAATGCGGGGCCATGCGTTGCTGCGCGCCGCCTGGCGAGTTGCGCAGTACATGCTTTGCGCTCAAGACGCTCGCTTCATCATGACTTCGTTGCCATGAATCACGAACACCTCGAATTGCTGGTCACGCGCGTGATGCCCTACGGGAAATATAAAGGCCGCGTGATCGCCGACCTGCCCGGCCACTATTTGAACTGGTTCGCGAGCCAGGGCTTTCCGCCCGGCGAGATCGGCCGGCTACTCGCGTTGATGCACGAGATCGATCACAACGGTTTGAAACCGCTGCTCGATCCGTTGCGCAAACCGAAGCCCAACGAGGGCTGAATCCGTCTGCGTGAAAGCGTTGCCAAGCGCGCTGAAAGTCGCGGCGCAGGCAAGCTGCAAGCAATGTCGGGCAGTCCGAATTCATACAGGTTTTTTCCTTGCGGATCGCGTTTGCATGGCCTTTAATCGGCATAGGTCGTCGCGCTGTGGAACGTCGATAGTGAAGCGGTTCAGTCATCGTTCGCTCCACTGTTTCCTTGTGTTCCGGCGCTGTGCGATCCCCCGCCTTCGTGACTGCCTGTATCCATGTCGCAATTCAACCTGTCCGCATTGCTCGACTTCATCGGTCACGATCTGTCGCCGGTGCGCGCGGTCATCCTGTTCTTCGTGATCGGCTACGTCGTGGTCGGACTGCCCGTGCATTTCCGCCAGGGCGCGGCGTCGCGCGACGTTTGGGGCACGGCCGCCGGCGTGACGATGGCGGCGATCTACGCGGCGTTCATTGCCGGGGTGTACCCGTGGCTGCATCACGTGTCGGTGATCGCGCACTGAGCGTCGACCGCCGTCAGCTCGGCGCCGAAAACTTCCCATAGCGGTTCGAGCAATTCGCGTCGCGGCTGCCAGCGCCGCATCGACGTGCGGTACAACGGTCGGCGCACCTGCGCCGAACTCGCGGTGCTCACAGGCCGCGTCGTCTCAGGAAATGCGAGTGCGTTCGCTTCGAAATCGTCGACCAGTTCCTCGTACGCGATCTCGAGCATCGCGCCCGGGGAAGAACGCGCCGTCAGTGCGCCGTCGACTGACCGTAGGTGCGATGACAGTTAGTCCGCGCCGAGCGCGCCCTACTGCGCCGCGTCCGCTTTGTTCAATGCCTCGACGTCGCATCGCTTGCGACTCAAGAGACGAATCGTCCGGCGGAAGTTAGCAGCGCTGCCCTTGAGTAGCGTTTCGAATGATTAACGAAGTGTTACCGCAGCGCCGTACGATTAGACGCGGGAAGATTGGCGGAAAGGTCGAGCGTCGCGGCAACGGCTCGCATGGTCGCGGCCCTGAGCGCGGAGCGCCGCGCCAACGCCGGTAACGCTCGGACACAAACGCGGCTGAACTCCGTTGCGCGCGGTCTTTCTCAGGTTTACTTGGAGGAGAAAATCGTGACCAGGCTCATTGCATCGATGACGCTGCTAGCGGCGGCCGTAGCAGCGAGCGTCACTGGATGCGCCGTCGCGCCGCCAGCGGACTACGGCTATGCGCAACCCTATTATCCCTACGCGTACGGACCGCCTTACTACGGGCCGGTGTACGGCTCGGTTGGTTTCTACGGCGGTTTTGGCGGCCCATGCTGCTATTACGGACATGGCTATTGGCACGGCGGGCATGGCGGATGGCATGGCGGTGGTTGGCACGGCGGCCACGGCGGATGGCATGGCGGGACCGGCGGATGGCACGGTGGCGGCTTCGGCGGCATGCACGGCGGCGGCAGCGCGTGGACCGGTGGTGGCGGAATGGGGGGACATGGACACTGAGGCATTCAGGCATTGAGGTCTTGATGCATCGACGAACCGGTGTCCGCCCCTGTCGCGACAATGACACGGCTTCAGCGCGCCCGGCGGTTTCTGGCCTTGCGGTAAAATTACCGTTTTGATTCAAGCCCGCTCGGCCGTTCCATGTCTTTACCCCGCACTCCCAGCCCCCGCCGCGTGTCCGTTGCCCCGATGATGGACTGGACGGATCGTCACTGCCGCTCGCTGCATCGAATGATTTCGCGCCATACGTGGCTTTACACGGAAATGGTGACGACCGGTGCGCTGCTGCACGGCGATGTGGCGCGTCATCTCGCTTTCACGCCCGAAGAAGCGCCGGTCGCGCTGCAACTCGGCGGCAGCGAGCCTGACGATCTCGCGCGTTCGGCAAAACTCGGCGAGCAATGGGGCTATGACGAAATCAACCTGAATTGCGGCTGCCCGTCCGAGCGCGTGCAACGCGGCGCGTTCGGCGCATGCCTGATGAACGAGCCGCAACTCGTCGCCGATTGCGTGAAGGCGATGCGCGACGTCGTATCGGTGCCGGTCACGGTCAAGCACCGCATCGGTGTGGATACGGTCGAGGAATACGGCTTCGTCCGCGATTTCGTCGGCATGATCGCGCAAGCGGGCTGCGAGGTGTTTATCGTTCATGCGCGCAACGCGATCCTAAAGGGCTTGAGCCCGAAGGAAAACCGCGAGATCCCGCCGCTCAAGTACGACTACGCGTATCAGCTGAAGCGCGATTTTCCGCAGTTGGAGATCATCATCAATGGCGGCATCAAGACGCTCGACGAAGTCGACATGCATCTTCAGCACGTCGACGGCGTGATGCTCGGTCGCGAGGCGTATCACAACCCGTACGTGCTCGCCGATGTCGACGCGCGCTTCTATGGGTCGACGCAACCGCCGCTGACGCGCGACCAGGTCGAAGCGAAACTGATCGAGTATTGCGCGACCGAAATGGCGCGCGGCACCTATCTCGGCGCGATCACGCGCCATGCGCTCGGGCTGTATCGCGGCGAAGCGGGCGCACGCGGTTGGCGTCGCGTTTTGTCCGACAGCAAGCGGCTTGCGGCCCGCGATCTGACCATCTTCGACGAAGCGAGACAGCATCTGCGCGAGCCTCTCGAAGTTTTTGAATAAAGGACTAGGCAAACCAAAATCTAGTCCCTATAATCTCGTTTCTTCGTCGGCGAGACAGGTTTTTAAAGCAAGTCAAGCGGATGTTAGTGGTGGCTGTAGCTCAGTTGGTAGAGTCCAGGATTGTGATTCCTGTCGTCGTGGGTTCGAGTCCCATCAGCCACCCCAAAGAATTCTCAAGCGTTTCAAGCGCTTACAAAAAGGCACTGTGCAAAAACACAGTGCCTTTTCTGTTTGCGTTCCCGCCAAAATTCCCATTTTGGCAATCGGGCTGCGCGGCGGCCTCATACGCCAACCGATATATACTGTACATCCATACAGTACGCGCAGCGCCATGCGACTTACCCCTGAAGAATTTCCTGTGGTGATGGACGCCGAGTTGCGTTCCCTCTGGCACGAATATCGCGACGACAACGTGCGGAGACTCATCCTCGAAGTGCATCGCGCGCGGCAGATCATGCGCGAGGCACACGCAGGCGCCCTAGCTGCGCAACTGGCAATGTGGAACCGCGAAGACGGGAACCTGAAGGCGTCGATTCAGAAGCTGGTAGACGCTATGCTTGCCGAGAAGATCAGACTTGGCGCGATGGGCGGAAAGCCGGCGAGTCCATGACCTCCTCCGTGCATCACTTGCCAGTCGGCTTCCAGCCGCACTACTTCGCCGCGTCAGCGGTCGTACGCAAGGATCGCCTTGGCGGTCCCGTCAATGCATCCGTTGCTTAGGCATTCCCTCTTCATCGCTTCGCTGGAGGCCGCTGTGCAAATCTTCGGACTTACCTATCCCGGGACAAGGCTTGATTTTCCTGACCCCGACGTTGCCTTTCAGCTAGGCTCCGCCCTCGACTTCATCGTAGAACAGTTCGCCGATGCAAACGTCGCTCTCATCGAGTTTGACGAAGTGCATGCGTCGCCCATAATTCCGGGCCCGACGGGAATCGTGGAGCAGCGCCTTAGTCGCTCTGCGCGATTACGGGACATGAAGGCGCGCATACGCAAAGAGTGTCCGCACGCTGATTTCGATGAAATCTCTTTCGAAGCCCACCGTCGCATCATTCAGGAACACGAGGCGGCACGACAAATGCCTGCGTCATTAGCAAGTCGGCGACCGCACATTCACGCGCGGTCCTTCGTGCACGCAATGGAGGGTATCCGCAAGCGACTAAAGACGCTTGCCGGGCAAGCGGATGCACCGGCCACAGTACGTGCCGAGTTTGACAGGTTTGAATTGGCATTTCCGAGGCTGAAACACGGCCGCGACTCAGAACAACACAGAGATGAGCGCGAGCGAGGAAAGGCCTCGGAGCGAGGACGGGAGCGGCAGATCATTCCGCACCCAATCGTGAACGACGAAATCAGCGCTCCGGTGGGAGGATTTGTGATTGGGGCTCTTAAGGGGCGCCGGTACACCATTACGGGGCCAGACGGCGCTTTGGCCGAGATCGAAGTCTCCGCTGCGTCGATGACAAGAGCGCAGGAAATCCTGCAGTCGATACTAGACGCGTTCCCGTGGCGAGGCCCCAAACGCTTCCATCCGGGCTTTTAACCATTCTATCGACGACTGAGAAAAAAAGGCTTTGACATTAGCACCGTTGGTGCTAATATACATCTCAGAGGTAGCGCACACCGCGCGGCCCGACACCCCGAAAGGAAGTCAACATGGAAAAGACCTTGGACATCGTCAAGACAGAAGCGGAAATCGCGAAGCTGATGGCTGAGACCCAGAAGCTGAATCTCGAATCGCGCTGGATGCCCTTCGTATGGGCAAGTGGTCTGATCATCGCGGTAATGACGGTCAGCAAGTTCCTGTTCAGCTAAGTCCGAGGGCCGCCGCAAGGCGGCTTTTTCACATGAAATATACATCTCCCGGACCGGAAGCGTTTCAGCGCCTCAAAGATTCTCTTGGCCGCACCGGCGAACAAATGGCCGACCTGTTCGGCGTCGCGGGTGGCCAGCAATGGCGCAAATACACAGGCGGCGCAGAGCCGCGTGAAATGAGTCCCCAGATCATGTTCTTCGGTGCGGCGAGGCTTGCGCTTACGCCGGACGAGCTCGAGAGGGTGCTCGCAAAGATGCGGGAGATTGGGGCGGAGATTGAACTGGATTGACCCTATGCTGAGATACCCAGCACTGTTTGAGCCGGACGGCGACGGATTCGCCGTTTCGTTTCGGGACATTCCCGAGGCTCTAACTGGCGGATCGACCATCGAAGAAGCCCGCGAGATGGCCGCCGACGCCCTACTGACCGCAATGGACTTCTATTTCGAGGATAGGCGAACCGTCCCGACGCCTTCGAAGGTCAAAAAGGGCGAGGAGTTGGTGGCGCTGCCCGCAAGCGCATCGGCGAAGGTCCTGCTGCTGAATGAGATGATTGGCCAGAAGGTGACGCCCGCAGAGCTCGCTAGGAGACTCAATACGAGCCCGCAGGCCGTCAACCGGATAGTGGATATTGGACATGCAACCAAGATCGATACGATTGCCGAGGCGCTGGAGGCGCTAGGCAAGCATCTTGAGATCGCGGTTGTGTGATTGACGCGCAGCGAGAGCTGGCAAGCCCTCGTAACTCGATCGCCAAAATCGATGCGCAGGTATTTGAACCGCGCGCCGCACGACTGACGCCTGGCCGCACGGTATGGCCCTCCTCGAACCGACCATTGCGCGACCCCAACTGCGCCATGGTCGTCAACGTGCTGCGCGACGCCGCGATCGCAGTTATCAAACAAAACGTGCCAGTGCGCGGCTCACCGTGCGCCCCGCCCTCGAACTACGGCAGTATGGACGCATGTACGGCCGTGGTTGGGGGAAAGTGACCCTTCAGTGGTGCACCAGTTCCAGCTCTAAGCTTGGCAGGTAAAATCTGGCTTTCCAAAAATTACATCGGCCAGAAATGACAACGAAGCGGTATGAATCGATACAGGTGCTCCGCGCCATCGCGGCACTTGGGGTCGTGGCGTTCCACGCAGACGGGAACGTTAGCCTGTACGGATGGGCGTCTCATATATTCCCGCACGTCTCCCGATATGGCGAACTCGGCGTTGACATCTTCTTCGTCATCTCGGGTTTCGTCATTGCGCTCGTAAGCTACGGCGAGCCGCCGGGGTTCGGGGGAGCGAGGAAATTCATGCTAGCTCGAATCGCGCGCGTAGTTCCGCTGTATTGGGCGCTCACCGCGCTGCTCGTCGTGGTTCTCGCCATCAAGCCCTCGGTCTTTGTTCCGTGGACATTTGGAGATCCGCGTTTCAGTCTTTGGCACGTGGTAACTTCATTCCTATTCGTGCCTTCGCTGAACTGGTCCGGATTGATTGCCCCAGCACTCAATGTCGGTTGGACGCTGAATTACGAGGTATGGTTCTATATTGTGTTTGCTGTTGCGATGTGCGTCACGGGTCGACCGCTGGTCGTGGTCGCGACAGTTCTCGGCATCACTTCACTCATGCGGCTCGTGCACGGCGCAAGCCTGCCGTTTCTCTTCTATACGAACCCGATCGTGCTT
This sequence comes from Paraburkholderia sp. EG304, assembly GCF_046543485.1. Lineage (NCBI taxonomy): Bacteria > Pseudomonadati > Pseudomonadota > Betaproteobacteria > Burkholderiales > Burkholderiaceae > Paraburkholderia > Paraburkholderia sp. EG304. The sequence continues at coordinate 251,710 of NZ_JBKGUA010000007.1, forward strand.
GAGTTTGTCGCGGGCTGCTTCGTGGGTACGTACTATGCGAAAGGAAAGCGCATCCCGCTCGTAGTCGTGCTGGTCGTGTTGCTTGGTGTCGTTGCGCTCAGAAAGACGTACGCGCCAACGCTTACCGACGACAACAGGTTCTTTGTATTCGGGCTACCGGCATTCGCGATTGTGGTTGTTGCTCTCGCGATGGAGGCTCGAATTCGCTGGGGCAGGTTGCTTGGTAGATTGGGGGATGCATCTTACTCTTTATATCTGACGCACATCCTCACATTTCCGCTTGTGCTGAAGCTGATCCAAACGGCCGATCAGCAACATCAACTGCCCGGCGATCTCGTCTGTATCGCGGTAGTGGTGAGTTCGATTCTTGTCGCCTTCGCTTGTTACCACCTGCTCGAGCGGCCAATGACACGAATCGTCGGACGTTGGTTGATCCGGCGAGCAGATGCGTCGAATGCGCATCAAGGGATAGCAGTCTAGTTTTACGTGCGACGATCATAGGCCACGTTGACGTGTGCGGCCGATTCGACGTCGTCATCCGCAATCCAGACGTAGAACCGCTGGTCGGGCGCCCAAAGCAGCGATCACTCGGTCAATCATATGGTCCTGCACATTGGCGATCGGCAGCGCGGGCCTGCCGATCTGCGTCAGCAGCGCGGCATGGCTCAAACCCAGCGGGACGTCCGGCACGATGTCGTTGCCGTTCTTGTATAGACGCACGTGCACGTTTGACAGCAGCGTGCGCACGCCGATTCCCGAACTCACGCGCGGCGGCTCGAATCCGTACACTGCGGCCGGCGGCTTGCCGGCAAGCGTCATCGACACCGCTGCCATGATCGCGATGGCAGCGCCGAGGCTGTGGCCTACCAGCGTAACCGGCTGCGCACCGACGGCATTCGTCACCGCCGGCGCGATCGCCTGCCACGCCTGCCAGAATCCGCGATGCACTTCGCCGACGCCCTCGACCGACACCTGCCGAATGTCTAGGTCCGCGAGCCAGCACGGCACGTTGTCGGTACCAGGAAAGGCGACGACAAGGCCGGCCGCAGTCTGCCGCACGATGGCACGCGAAGCGCTATCCGCGATCCCGATTTCGGGCTTCGCGGTATAGGCCTCTTGCGCCAGCAGCGCGAAGTCGCGCGGCGTCATTGCAGCGGCGTACCGGCAAGCGGCATCGAGGCGGCGGCCGCAGCCGACGCGGCCGGCGTCGAGACCGCTGGGGCGTACACCTGCAGACCGATCGCGAGCGTCGTGTTGATAACGGTCAGGACGCCGCCCACCTGGTTGATTTGCGCCACCGTCAGACCAGGAATCGACGCGAGCGCTTTGATCGCCGCCGGCAACGTCGTCCCGGACAGCGTCTCAACCGTCGACGGATCGATCGCCGCATTGGCGACGCAAAGCGCGTTGATGCCGTCGATCGCAGCATCTATCTTCGGGTTCAGTGCATAGAGAGCTGCGACGTCAGACGAAACCGGCTGAAACACCGAGCAGGCCTTCTTCACCTGCCCGTTGATCGTCGTGGCGACGGCCGCGACCTTGGTCTGCTGAGCGGTCGTGCATGCGCCGAGCGCGAGCGCGACGAGGCCTGCCGCAAAAGCGGCGAGAATCTTCTTCATGGGATTTCCTTCAGATGTGTCGCGAATGCGGCAAGAGGATTACTGCTGAACGGCTGGTTGAGCGGCCTGGCTTGCGGCGCGGCGGTCCGCAAACCAGTTGTACGCAGCGTGAATCGCCATCACGATCGCGCCAGCGATGAGTCCGGACAGGTTCGCCGGCGGCCCGCCGTGAAAGCCGGTCATTGCCCAATCGACCGTCGGGATGATGTCGGCGGCCGAAACCGTGAGGCCGCCGCTGATGATCGCTCGATTCATGAATGCTCCTATGTCGCGTGGTGAATGACTTCAGTGGGGGTGAACTGGTAGCCCTCCTTCGCGTACTTCTGGGCCACCCAAAGCGGAAACGGCATCGCGTGCAGCCCTTCGTCTTTGCCGATGTGATGCGCCTTGCAGAGCAACATGCCGTTGACCGTCATGTCATCGACGAACTGCGTCCAATCGGTGAAATTGCCCCAGTCGAACGTCTGGATTCGTGCGCCCCAGAACCCGGCGAGCGCGTCTTGCTTGAAGCGGTTCCAGTCGATCATTTCCGCGAGCGAGCGCTCGATCGGATGGTGATGGGCCTCGAGCGGATGACCTGATTGCTCAGCCGTCGAATTGCAGATGAAGCACCGCCCGCCCTCGCGCGCGATGAGCTGCTTAGGCGCTGCATCGCTGACTTGCTGAAGTTCCCGTACTGGTTGAGGAGGCTGCGATCTTTCGGGTTCAGCCACGTCTTACCGCGGCCTATCAGCTTGTGGTTGCCGCCGAACTCATACGGCTCGAGGTACGCCGCTGCGATGTCCTTGATAAATGCGGATTTCGGCGAACGTGACCGCCGATTTCGGGAACGTGACCGATTCGGCGGGGTTGGGCGTTGCGCGGTGTCGATTGTAGATTTCCTTGTCAGTTCTGGTCGAGTTCCGGCTCCAGGACGTTGG
>NZ_JBKGUA010000008.1:0-247423 GCF_046543485.1 Paraburkholderia sp. EG304
CTGCCAGTTCAAACGCTATCCTTCGACACTGCGTGAATAAAAACCGGGTGAGAGACCGATTCCCACCCCCTAAAAGCGGACATTTGAACTTGGCCAGTAAGCGGACATTTCAAAATGGCTTTGACAATTCGAATTTGGAGATCGAGTCATTATTTCCGCATTTCGTCGAACGCCGGCGCGCATCGCCGCAGTCGAGCCATTTCCAAATTCTCGTAACGAGATTAGAAAAGCAGCCAGAGAAGTCCGACTTTAGATTTAATGATCGGAATCAATGACCTGAGGACTTTACGTACGCTGCCGCACATTGTGCGCGGCTAGTAGGGAATATTTTTCATTACGGTTGTAGCGCAAAAAAACGAATGGAATTTGGGCTATGGACACCCTGACAGACGTGCGTGGGCACACTGAGATTAACCGGATCCGAATCGACCAAAGCGTCGCCCTGAAATCTTTTGACGACGTAATTCCCCAGGAGACGATCGCCGAAATCAACCAGTTCATCGACCATTTGTTTGACACGACCGCTCCGCGCTCGCAATCCGGCGCGAAGATTGCCGGGATGCTGCGTGGCGTTCAGGCCTTTCGCGAACTCGAGCAGTCGATCTGCGCGAATGCGCGCGCGATGGCCGCCAGGATCGGGCAGACAAACTTACCGGCCGAGCCGTTCCACGTACTGCGTTGCGCGAGCAAGGCTTCGCTGGCGGAGAGCCACTGCCGCCACTACGACTCGCACCTGCTGACGCTGCTGATTCCGCTTCAGCTCGCACCCGACGGCGTTCACAACGGCGATCTCGTGATGTATTGCAAGCCGCGCCTGTCGGTCACGACGCTGACCAACGTGATCTGCAAGATGCGGCATGGTTTCCTGCATAGCCTGCCGCTCAGTTGGCGCAGCTGGCATACCCTGCATGATCTGCGTGTGGGCAACTGCAAGCGCATTCCGGTCAAACCGGGCAGCGTCTACGAATTCAACGGCTTTGCGCTTCAGCATGCGAACCTCGACGTACAGAACGGGCAGCGGCGCACGCTCCTGATTCACTACTACGACCCCGGTCACTCGCTCGGCCTGAGCGGCGTGCTGCGGCGCGGGCGTATCGGCTGAGGTCCGCCTCGCAAGGCTGAAATCGCCACCTTTCCTTGCCGGTATCGCAAGCGCACATCGTAAGTTCTACTGCATCGGACAGCAGGCGTCTGCATGCGGGATCGCAATGCACAAATGCACACCGGCGCACAGCACGCCGCTGCTGCGCGCGCCGGCCACGTCACTGCCCTATCGCCCCGTCGAAGCAAGCCGATTTCACTTTGCTTTTAATCCGGCATAGACTGAATCCAGACTTTTTCCGTAAGACGCTTTCTTCGCACTTGCCGTGACCGTTGCCGTGCGCGGCGACGGATGTTTTTGTCGTGCTCCGCGAGCCGATGGCGGTCCGACCGGTTCGTGCCTAATCAACACTGAAAAGGGACGACTCATCATGGCCGATACCGGTTACATGGCACGCAAAACCATCGCTGAGATCGTCGCCAGCGCCGACGTCGAAGAAGGCCGTCATCTGTCCAAAACGCTGGGCGCGACGAGTATCACCGCGATGGGCATCGGCGCGATCATCGGCGCCGGCATCTTCGTGCTGACGGGGACCGCCGCCGCGCAGTTCGCGGGGCCGGCCATCACGCTGTCGTTCATCCTGGGCGGCATCGCGTGCGCGTTCGTCGGCCTGTGCTATTCGGAGCTCGCGGCGATGCTGCCCGTGTGCGGCAGCAGCTACACGTACACGTATGCGACGCTCGGCGAAATCTTCGCGTGGATCATCGGCTGGGATCTGATCCTCGAGTACGCGATGGGCGCCGCGACCGTCGCGGTCGGCTGGTCCGGCTATATCGTGAGCCTGTTGCGCAACGTCGGTATCGACATCCCAGCTACCCTCGCCGCCGCCCCCGGCACCGTCGTCAAACTGGCCGATGGCTCGACGGTCACCGGCGTGATCAACCTGCCGGCGGTGGTGATCATCGCAATCCTGACCACGTTGCTCGTGTTGGGGACCAAGGAATCGGCGCGCCTGAACAACGTGATGGTCGCGGTCAAGCTGACCGTGGTGGTCGCGTTCATCGCGATCGGCGTGTTTTTTATCAAGCCGGAACACTGGCATCCGTTCATTCCTGCCAACACCGGCCAGTTCGGCAGTTTCGGCATGAGCGGCATTCTGCGCGGCTCGGCCGTGGTGTTCTTCGCGTTCATCGGCTTCGATGCGGTGTCGACCGCCGCGCAGGAGGCGCGACAGCCGCAGCGCGACATGCCGATCGGCATTCTCGGCTCGCTGGTGATTTGCACGGTGCTGTACATCCTCGTTGCCGCCGTGCTGACCGGCCTCGTTCCGTACACCGAGCTGAACGTTCCCGATCCGATCGCCAAGGGCGTCGACACGATCGGGCTCACGTGGTTCGCGATACTGATCAAAATCGGCGCGTTGACGGGGCTGACCACCGTCATACTCGTGCTGCTCTATGGACAAAGCCGCATCTTCTTCACGATGTCGCAGGACGGTCTGTTGCCGCACTTTTTCGCGAAGGTGCATCTGCGTCTGCACACACCTTATCTGAGCCAGATCCTGATCGGCACGGTCGTCGCGATCGTCTCGGCGCTGACGCCGATCGGCGTACTCGGCGAGATGGTCAGCATCGGCACGCTGTTCGCGTTCGTGCTCGTGTGCGGCGCGGTGATCTATCTGCGGCGCAGCGACTCCGAGGCGGCGCGTCCATTCCGGGCACCCGGCGTACCGGTCGTGCCAGTGCTCGGCATCCTGTTCTGCCTGCTGCTGATGGTCGGCCTGCCGCTCGTCACGTGGCTGCGTCTCGTCGTGTGGCTCGTGATCGGCATGACGATTTATCTGTCATACGGCCGCAATCATTCGGTGTTGCGCCATCCGGAGCGCAAGCGTACGTGACTGTTATTCAGTGACAATTGCATGCCTTTAAATAGCCGCGATTACCGGATGGGCAATTGACATGTAATTGACGATTGCCATTCAACCTGCCGGTCTCTTTGGACATGCGCGCTGCGTCTCTATCCGGCGATCCACGTGGTGCCGCGTTTGCGAGCGCGAAGCCTGGTCCTGCTCGCGACACCAAGAATAAATTGACAAGCCACCCAGACACGGTAGGATCAACGGAAATATTTTTCCGCGCATTAACGCGCCCACACTCGTTCCCAATAGTTAATTCGACCGCAAACCGGTAAAACCGTCACCGATCTCACGCGCAAAAAAGACTGCCTTGATCAAAGGAGTTTCGCTTGCTTTGCTCCGCATTTCGCCTGCGTAGTCGTGCCGTATCGCTGCTTGTTACCGGTTTGCCGCTCCTGCTTGCCGCCTGCAACGACCGGTCGCAGACTCCCACCGCCGCGTCGATGCCGCCGCCGGTTCCCGTGCTGGTCGAAACGGTTTCCACCACCCCTGTCGCCGATGTGGTCGAGTTGCCGGGCCGCATCGAGGCCGTGCGCACCGCCGAGATTCGCGCGCGCGTCGATGGCATCGTCGAGCGCACGCTCTATCAGGAAGGCACGGACCTGCCGGCCAACGCCCCGCTCTTCCAGATCGACGCGAGCGACTATCGCGCGCAGTTGCAGCAGGCGCAGGCCGCACTCACGCGCGCGACCGCCGTGCGAGACAACGCGGCGTCGGTCGTGGAACGGTTCAAGCCGCTCGTCGGCCGTCATGCGGTCAGCGCGCAGGAATACGACGCCGCGCTCGCGACGATGCAGCAGGCACAGGCCAATGTCTCCGATGCGCAAGCGGCGGTTGCGCTTGCGCAACTGCGGCTGGATCGCTGCATCATACGCACGCCGATCGCCGGGCGCGCGGGCCGCGCGCTCGTCACCGAAGGCGCGCTCGTCAGCGCGGGCGCGGCAACGCTGCTCACGCAAGTCAATCAGCTGACGCCGATCAACGCGGTGTTCACGCAGTCGAATACCGTGATGCTCGATGTCGAGCAGCAGATCCAGTCGGGCGCGCGCAAGCCGACCAGCATGAAGCACGTCGAGGTGCAACTGATCCTCGCCAACGGCCAGGTCTACAACGAGCGCGGTTTTCTCGACTTCGCCGATCTCGTCATCGATCCGTCGACCGGCACGCAGACGGTGCGCGCGCGCTTCGCAAATCCGGACCGCACGCTGTTGCCGGGGCAGTTCGTGCGCGGGCGCATCATCGCGGCGGGCACGCTGCAGGGCATCCGTATTCCCGAGCGGGCGGTGCAACTCGACAACGGCGTTGCGAGCGTCGCGCTGGTCGCCGACGACGGCACCGTGGTTCGCCGCAACATCGATCTAGGCGAACAGGGCGAAGGACGCTGGACCGTGCGCGGTGGCCTGAAGCCCGGCGAGCGCCTGATCGTCGACGGCTGGCAGAAGGTGCAACCGGGTCAGCACGTCGACGCGCGGCCCGCGCCCGATGCTTCGCCAGCGGCGCAGCCGGCCGCGCCCCCCGCCCCCGCTTCTGCCGCGCACTGACGGGCGGGCCGATGAATCGATTCTTTGTCGCCCGGCCGGTTTTCGCGTGGGTCATCGCCCTGTTCATCGTGCTGTTCGGCGCGATCGCGCTCGCGCTGTTGCCGGTCGAGCAGTACCCCGACGTCGCCCCGCCGTCGCTCAGCATCGCCGCGGTGTACAGCGGCGCCGACGCGAACACGCTCGAGCGTACCGTCACGTCGATCGTCGAGGACGAGATGAACGGCATCGACAATTTCCTGTACATGTCGTCGGTGAGCCGCTCGAACGGCACGATGCAGATCACCGTGGTGCTGAAGCCCGGCACCGATCTCGACGTCGCGCGCAGCCAGGTGCAGGACCGTCTGAGCCGCGTCGAGCCGCGCCTGCCGCTCGAAGTCCGGCAGGTCGGTGTGCGCGTGACGAAGGCGTCGTCGGGCTTTCTGATGCTGCTTGCGCTGCAGGCGACCGACAGCTCCACCAGCGCCGTCGCGATGGGCAACTTCGCGACGAACAACATCGTCAACGAGTTGCGCCGGATCGACGGCGTCGGCGACGTGCAGCTGTTCGGCTCGTCGTACGCGATGCGAATCTGGATCGATCCGCGCAAGCTCGCGGGCTTTGGTCTGTCGGCAAGCGAGGTGCTGCAGGCGATCCAGGAACAGAACAGCCAGACCGCCGGCGGCGGCCTCGGCGATCAGCCGATCGCGCCGGGCTCCGAATTCACCGCGCAGATCGTCACGCAAAGCCGCTTCACCACGCCCGAGCAGTTCCGCGAGATCATCGTGCGCGCGAATCCGGATGGCTCGACCGTGCGGGTAGGCGACGTCGCGCGCGTCGAACTCGGCAACGACAGCTATGGCAACCGGCTCACCGTCAACGGCAAGGCGTCGGCCGGCATCGCGATCCAGCTCGCGAGCGGCGCGAATGCGCTCGCGGTAGCGAACGCGGTGCGCCAGCGCATGCGCGAATTACAGCCGATCTTCCCGCGCGGCGTCACGTGGACCGTGCCGTTCGACACCACGCCGTTCATCACGACCTCGGTGCAGGGCGTGATCCGCACGATGGTCGAAGCGCTGCTGCTCGTGACGGTCGTGGTGTTCCTGTTCCTGCAGGACTGGCGCGCGACCGTGATCCCGACGATCGTCGTGCCGATCGCGCTGATCGGCACCTGCGCGGGGCTCTATCTGTTCGGGCTGTCGATCAACATTCTGTCGCTGTTCGGCATGGTGGTCGCGATCGGTATCCTCAACGACGACGCGATCGTCGTCGTCGAAAACGTCGCGCGCATCATGCGCGAGGAAGGGCTCGGCGCGCCGCGCGCAACCGTCAAAGCGATCGGGCAGATATCGGGAGCGGCGATCGCGAGTACGCTGGTGCTCGTCGCGGTGTTCATTCCGATGGCGTTTTTTCCTGGCTCGACGGGCGGCATCTACCGGCAGTTTTCGGTCACGCTGGCGGTGTCGATCCTGCTGTCGACGGTGCTGGCGCTGACACTCGGCGCGGCGTTGTGCGCGGCGATGTTGCGCAGCGAGGCGGCCGCAAAGCGACGGCCGAAGAACCCCGCGTCACGTCTGCTGCACGGCGTGTTCGGCGGCTTCAATCGCGCGCTCGACGCGGGCACCACGCGCTATATCGGCGGCGTCGATGCGATGCTGCGCGCGCCGCTGCGCTGGCTGCTGGTGTTCGTCGCGGCCTGCGCGATCACCGCGTTTTTCTTCACGCGGCTGCCGACCGGCTTTCTGCCGACCGAGGACCAGGGATACATATTCGTCACCTATACCGGGCCGCCGGGTTCGACCGACCAGCGCACGCAGCGTGCGATCGATCAGGTCGAGGCGTTCTTGCGAACGCAGCCGCAGGTGCGCAACGTCGCGTCCGTGACGGGCTTCAGCTTCTTCGGTCAGGGGCAATCGGCGGCGCTGTCGTTCGTCGATCTGAAGCCATGGGACGAGCGCTCGGGCGAGGAAAATTCGGCGAGCGCGCTGGTGCGCCGCGCGAATGCGGCGTTCCGGCAGATTCCCGGGGCGATCATTTTCGCGCTCGATCCGCCGCCGATTCCGTCGCTCGGCACCGCGACCGGCTTCACGATGAAGATCCAGGATCGTAGCGGCGTCGGCGGCGAAGCGCTGCAACAGGCCGCGCAGCGCATGATGATCGATGCGTCGCAAAGCCCTCTTCTTGCGGGCGTGCGCGCCGAGGGCATGCCGGAGGCGCCGCAACTCTATGTCGAGATCGATCGCGTGAAGGCGCGCGCGCTCGGTCTGCAGATCGGTCAGGTGAACCAGGCGCTCGCGCTGACGTTCGGTTCGAACTACGTGAACGACTTCGTGTTCGAGGGCAACGTGCTGCGCGTGCTGTTGCAGGCTGACGCCGAGCAACGCATGCGCGCCGAGGACGTGAGCGCACTGCGCCTGCGCAACAACCGCGGCGAGATGGTGCCGTTTTCGGCGTTCTCGCACGTGCGCTGGATTTCCGGGCCGCAGCAACTCGAACGCTATAACGGCTTTCCGTCCGCGACGCTGTCTGGGCAGGCCGCGCCCGGCCGTTCGAGCGGCGCGGCGATCGCCGAGATGGAACGCATCGCGTCGCACGTGTTGACCGGCAGCCTGAGCTACGAATGGACCGGCACTGCGTTCGAGGAAAAACAGGCGAGCGGGCAGATCGGCATGCTGCTGGGATTGTCGCTCGTCGTCGTGTTCCTGCTGCTCGCGGCGCTGTACGAGAGCTGGGCGATTCCGGTCGCGGTGTTGCTGATCATCCCGTTCGGCGTGATTGGCGCGGTACTGCTGACGATGCTGCGCGGACTGTCAGCGGACGTGTACTTCAACATCGGCCTCGTGACGATCATCGGCCTTGCCGCGAAGAACGCGATTCTGATCGTCGAGTTCGCGATCAAGGAGGAAGCCGAAGGAAAGGATGCGCTGGCCGCTGCGAAGAACGGCGCACAGCAGCGTCTGCGCCCTATTCTGATGACGAGCGTCACGTTCGTGTTGGGCATGCTGCCGCTCGTGCTCGCGACCGGCGCGGGCGCTGCGAGCCGGCGTGCGGTCGGCACCGGCGTGATGGGCAGCATGCTGACCGCGACGATGTTCGGCATCTTCTTTACGCCGCTGTTCTACGTGGCCGCGCGTCGCTGGCTGAGCCGCAAGAAGCGCAGCATCGATCTCGACGATGACGATCGGCCGACGGCCACGCCGGGCGAATTGGGTAGAGGGCAGCGCGATGCCTAAGAGCCTTCATCCGAGCCTTCATCGGTGCCTTCATCAGCGCCTGCTGCTGCCCCTCTTCTGCTGCTCGCTCGCCGCCTGCAACTTTGCGCCGAAGTATCAGCAGCCCTCGCTGCCGATCGCCGATCATTTCGACACGACGGAGACCGTCAATCCGGCCACCGCGCATCTGGCAAGCGAAGTCGACTGGCAGACCTTCTTCGCCGATCCGCGACTGAAGCTGCTGATCGAGGCCGCGCTCGAGCACAACCGCGATCTCGCCGCGTCGATCGCGCGCATCGAGCAGGCGCGCGCGTTCTATCGCATCCAGAACGCCGCGCGTTTGCCGCAGGTCAATGCGAACGCGGGTGCGACCCGCACGAAGGCGCCGCTCGGTTCGATCGACCCCGAGTTCGACAACACGGACATCTCGGTCCAGTTCAACCAGTACAACGTGCAGGCCGCGGTGACGTCGTTCGAACTCGACTTCTGGGGGCGTGTGCGCAACACCAGCGAAGCGGCGCGGCGCCGGTATCTGGCCACCGTCGACGCGCAGCACGCGTTCCGTTTGTCGCTGATCGGCAATGTCGCGTCGAACTACTACGCGATCCGTTCGGGGGAAGAAGGCATCGCGCTTGCGCAACGGACGCTCGACAGTCGGCGCTACGCGCTGGAAGTCGCGAAGATGCGGCTCGATGCGGGCGTCACGTCGATGGTCGATTACGACCAGGCCGCCATTCTCGTCACGCAGGCGCAGACGCAGCTCGCGGAGCTGCAACGAACCACCGCGCAGCAGCGCAATCTGCTCGAGGTGCTGATCGGCGGGCCGCTGAACGAGGCGCTACCGCAAGCGCCGCCGATCGCCGACGCCGCGCAGTTCCGCGAACTCGATGCGGGCCTGCCCTCCGCGTTGCTGATCGACCGGCCGGACATCCAGCAGGCCGAGCAGCAGCTGCGCGCGGCCAATGCCGACATCGGCGCCGCTCGCGCGGACTTTTTCCCGCGCATCGCGCTGACGGGCAGCTTCGGTTATGTGTCGCCGGAACTCGGGGATCTGTTCGTGCCGGCCAAGCAGGCGTGGTCGTTCGGCGCGCTGGTCGGCATGCCGATCTTCGATGCGGGACAGCGCCAGGCGCAACTCGCGCAGGCGCGCGCGCGGCGCGACGAACTGGTCGCCGACTATCAGCGCACGGTGCAGAACGCGTTTCGCGAGGTCTCCGATGCATTGGTCGCACGGCAACGCTACAAGGAGCAGATCGCGGCGCAGGAACAGGCGGTGCAGGCGCAGCGGCAGCTCGCCGAAACGGCGGAGCTGCGTTACGAAAACGGGATCTCGATCTATCTGGAGGTAGTGGATGCGCGACGCAATCAGTTTGCCGCCGAGCAGCAATTGATCCAGCTTCGGGCGACAGCGTTGCAGAATGGCGTGTCGCTTTACGTCGCGTTGGGGGGCGGACCCGACGAGCCGCCGAACGTATCGCAAAGCACGTCTCACGCGGATGGGGTCCAGCCGTCCAACTGAGGCACGCGCGCTGCATCAGCGCGTCGTGCCCGCCGCCGGCATTGCACCGGCGGGTTCTACTCATCAGCCAAGCGTCACGTCGACCGACGCCTGTTCGCCATCGCGCACCACGGTGACGGACACGCTTTCGTCCGCCTGCGCGATCATGCGGCGCAGCTGCTCGACGCCGCGAATCACCTTGCCGTCGACGGCAACGATGATGTCGCCCGCCTGAATGCCTGCCTCGGCGGCCGGACCGGTGGCCTGCTGCACCACCACGCCGCCCGGCAGCTGCGCTTGCTGCAGTTCGTCGCGGCTCAGCGGACGCACGGCGACGCCCAGACGCGGACGGTTCTGCTGCTGCGGTTGCTCCTGCTGCTCTTCGCGCGGCTGGGCCGACGCCATGTCCTGCGCTTGCTGCGCGCCCACCGTCACCGACAGCTTGTTTTCGCTGCCGTTGCGCCACACGCTGATCGTCGCTTTGCTGCCCGGCGACAGTTGCGCAACCTGACCGACCAATTCCCTGGTGTTATCGATATGCTTGCCATTCACGCCGACGATCACGTCGCCCTGGCGCAGACCGGCTGCGTGCGCGGGACCATTCGGATCGACGGAGCCGACCAGTGCGCCGCCCGTCGAGTCGAGGCCGAGCGCCTTCGCCTTGTCGGCGCTGAGCGGCTGCACGGCCACGCCGATGCGGCCGCGAGTCACGTGACCAGTGCTCACGAGCTGGTCTTTCACATGCATCGCCGCATCGATCGGAATCGCGAACGACAGACCCTGGAAGCCGCCAGTGCGGGAGTAGATCATCGAGTTGATGCCGATCACTTCGCCGTTCAGATTGAACAGCGGACCACCCGAGTTGCCCGGATTGACCGGCACGTCGGTCTGGATGAACGGGATCGGGCTGTCGTCGGACATCGAGCGCGATTTCGCGCTGATGATGCCCGAAGTTACCGTGCTGTCGAAGCCGTACGGCGAGCCGATGGCCACGACCCATTCGCCGACCTTGCTGCTGTCCGGGTTGCCGATCTTCACGGTCGGCAGATTGTTCGCGTCGATCTTGACGACGGCGACGTCGGTGGTCTTGTCCTTGCCGATCACCCGGGCGCGGAATTCACGGCCGTCGGTGAGCTTCACGCTCACGCTGGTCGCGCCGTCGACGACGTGATTGTTGGTCAGGATGTACCCGTCCTGGCTGATGATGAAGCCCGAGCCGAGCGCTTCGCCGCCGCTCTTGCGTTGACCGTTCTCGTCGATCGACGCGGCTGCCTTGACGCCGATATGCACGACCGCCGGACCATAGCGCGTGACGATGCTGGAGAAGTCCGGTGCCGACGAGCGCGAGCCGACGATATCCGCCGCCGCGTGCAGCGACGACGTCGGGCCCTGCGTGTCGCTCACCGACGCATCGGCATTGCGATGGCTGAGCGCATACGCGCCGCCAAAGGCGAGTACTACGCAAATCGCAGCGCTACCGCTCCAGTATTTTTTCGTGGTCATAGTCAAGGGAATATTGCCGAAAATTTCGAGATGGATGCGTAATGTAGTGGCCTCCTCTTAAACAAGGCTTAAAGATGGTGCTCGATCAGAACGGGCGAAGAAGCCTTGATTTATGGGCTATTTGCGCGTGCGCGCTTGCGGCCACCGTTGCCCGTGCATCTGTCGCGCGACGTGAGGATGAATTCACGTGTGGTTTGTCGTGCCCGACCGGTGATTTCCCCAGGATTGACCCCGCCGAAACCGGTTCCGATAATAGCCATATCGTGGACTTGATATCCACCATGTGGACATGAAGTTCTTTGAGCACACTTCGCGAGGAATTTCCGCATGCCAGAGGCTAATCAATCCGCTTTGACGCCGTACCAACTGCCGTTCCCGAAGGAAGCGCAAAAGGAAATCGTCGTGCCCTTCGCGATTCCGACCGACGAACGCGTGTGGGTCCCGCAGGCCGAAAACGTGTCGTTCCGTCCGCTATGTCTGAATGCGTCGCAGGGATACTGGATGAATCTGCTGCGCGTGCGCCGCTCGGGTGTGCTGAGCCGCCATCGTCATCCGCAGGCCGTGCACGGCATGGTGCTCAAGGGCCACTGGCGCTATCTCGAACATGACTGGGTCGCGACCGAAGGCAGCTACGTGTACGAGCCGCCGGGCGAAACGCATACCTTATATGTGCCCGAAGACGTCGAGGAAATGATCACGTACTTCCAGGTCAACGGCGTGATGTTCTATTGCGATCCATACGGCAACTACACCGGCTACGAAGACGTGTTCACGAAGATCGACATGTGCCGCAAGCACTACACGGCGGTCGGGCTCGGCGAAGACTACGTCGACCAGTTCATCCGGTAAACAACACGCCCAACGACTCTGCAATACCCGGAGTCACAGCAACACCATCCCGACACAGCAGGACCCATTGCGCAGGAGACAAGCATGCTTCAGAAGTCGCAACGTCTGAAACGTATCCAGGTGGTCGCCGTCGTCTTCCTGACGGTTGCGGGCATCGTCAATTATCTCGACCGCAGCACGCTGTCGATCGCGAATCATCTGGTCAGCGAGGAATTGCATCTGTCGGCTTCACAGATGGGGTTGCTGCTGTCCGCATTCTCGTTGTCGTATGCGTTCGCTCAGTTGCCGGTCGGCGCACTGCTCGACCGTTTCGGTTCGCGCGTGATGCTCGGCCTCGGCATGCTCGTGTGGTCGATCGCCCAGGTCGCGGGCGGCTTCATCCAGACGCTCAATCACTTCCTGAGCGCGCGCGTCGTGCTCGGCATCGCCGAGGCGCCGTTGTTTCCGGCTGGCGCGAAAGTCGTCAGCGAATGGTTCGCGGTACGCGAGCGCGGCACGCCGATCGGCACCTTCATCTCGTCATCCACCATCGCGCCGATGATCGCGCCCCCGCTGCTCACGGTGCTGATGCTGGCCTTCGGATGGCGAACGATGTTCGTCATCATGGGCGTGATCGGCATTATCGTCGCGCTCGCGTGGTACGTCGTCTATCGCAATCGCAGCGAAATCGCGCTGACCGAAGCCGAAACCGCGCATCTGAACGAAGGCGCGACCGCCCAGGAAAACCCGCAGGGCCTCAGCTGGTCCGAATGGGGCGCGCTGTTCAAGCTGCGCAATACGTGGGGCATGATCTTCGGCTTCATGGGCGTGATCTACATGGTGTGGCTCTATCTGACCTGGCTGCCCGGCTATCTCGAGCGCGAGCGTCATCTGAGCATCGCGCATACCGGCTGGCTGGTCGCGATTCCCTATGTGTTCGGCACGATCGGCATGGCGAGCAGCGGCGTGATCGCCGACTATCTGTTGAAGCGCGGCATGGCGCCGATCCGCAGCCGCAAGTGGCCGCTGTGTATCGGCCTCGTCGGCGCGGCCGCGTTCACGGTGCCGGCCGCCTACACGCCGAGCACGACGCTCGCGATCGTCTACGTGTCGCTCGCGATGCTGTTCGTGAACCTGTCGAGCGGCAGCGCATGGGCGCTCGTCAGCGTCGCTGCGCCGCGCCACCTGGTCGCGTCGCTCGGCAGCATGCAGAACTTCGGCGGCTATCTGGGCGGCTCGTTCGCGCCTGTGATCACCGGCATCGTCGTCGATCAGACGCATTCGTTCGTCAACGCGCTGCTGATCAGCGCGGCGGTTGCGTTCGCGGCGGCGCTCGTCTATCTGTTCGTCGTCAAGGAAGTGGCGCCCGCGCCGCTCGCGAGCTCGATCGAGACCCAACCCACTTGACGCGGCTTCTCACATGACATTCCAGAATCAGCTACTCGAAGGCAAGACCGCGCTCGTGACCGGCGGCTTGTCCGGCATCGGCGCGGCAATCGCCAACGCGCTCGCGCAACTCGGGGCGCAGACGATCGCGGCCGGTTTGCCGCTGCCCGCAGGCGCACCCGATACGCTCGAACGCGAGATCCCGCGCGTCACGCTGGACGTGCGCTCGGCGGACGCCGTAAGCGCAGCGGTTAACGCGTTCGAGCGTCTCGACATCGTGGTCAATTGCGCGGGCGTGATAAGCCGCGCCGAAGAACATCGGCTCGACGTGTTCGAACGCGTGATGGATATCAATCTGAACGGCACGATGCGGGTGTGCGCGGCCGCGCGCGACTTGCTGAAGGCGTCGGCGGGCTGCATCGTGAATACGGCGTCGATGCTGAGTTTTTTCGGCGGCGGTCTCGTGCCTGCCTATAGCGCGAGCAAGGGCGCGGTGGCGCAGCTAACGAAGTCGCTAGCCATCGCGTATGCGGCCGACGGCATTCGCGTGAATGCGGTTGCGCCGGGCTGGATCGCAACGCCGCTCACGCAGGCGTTGCAGGACGACGATGGCCGCTCGCAGGCGATCCTCGAACGGACACCGCTGCGTCGCTGGGGCACGCCGGCAGAAGTCGCGCAGGTCGCGGTGTTCCTCTGCACGCCGGCGGCGTCGTTCATGACGGGCGCGATTGTGCCGGTCGACGGCGGGTATCTCGTCGCGTGAGCCAGTCGTTGCGTGAAGCGGCGTCACCGTCGATTGAGCCATCGATAAAGCATAATTGCGTACCCCTGCCCTGCCTCTATGTAATGTCAAGTTCCGCTTCCAAACCCGCATCGCGCGCTGGCTCCGCCCGCCATGATGCCGTCCGGCACGCTGAGAACAAAGCCGACTCCAAGGCCGTCGCCGGCGCCGCCGCGTTCTCGAAGTTCATCGCGGTGCTGCAACTGATCGCCGATGCGCCAACTCCGCCCAACGTCGCGAAACTGAGCGCGGCGAGCGGCTATCCTCGCCCGACCGTGCATCGCATCGTCGCCGCATTGCAGGCCGAAGGGCTGATCATCGCGAGCGGTAGCGGCAACACCTTCGGCCTCGGACCGCGCCTGATCGATCTCGCGAGCCATAGCTGGGAGCGCTCGGATCTGCGGCTCGCGGCCGTCGACGCGTTGATGGCCTTGCGCGACCTCACGTCGGAGACGATCCACCTCGCGGTGCCGAGTCAGGGCGAGATGGTCTACATCGAAAAGCTCGAAAGCCCGCACGCGGTGCGCATGGCCTCGCGCATCGGCACGCGCGTGTCGCTGACGTCGAGCTCGGTCGGCAAGGCGTATCTGGCGACACTCACCGTGGCCGAGCGCGAGGCGCTGCTGAAGAACGCGCCACTCGCGCGTTTCACCGAGCACACGCTGACCGACCTCGACGCCGTGCGCCGCGAGATCGATGCGACCGCGCAACGCGGCTACGCGGAGGATCAGGAGGAGAACGAAGCTTCGATCTGCTGCTACGGCGCCGCGATTCGCGGCCCGGACGGCCACGCGGCCGGCTGCGTGAGCATCAGCATGCCGACCTTCCGCCGTCGCGACGATGTGCAGGCTACTTACATCGAGCCGCTGCTTGCGGCATGCCGCACGATCGCGGCGCGGCTGGGTCCGGCGAGCGGCAGATAGCAAACGATACTGCGGCCGCGGCCGTCGATAAACTGCTATTCTTGCTGTCGCGCGGCCCACGCTCCGGCCGCCCGCCGCGTGCAAGCGGCAGACCCCGACAAGCTCCCGGCGGCGCTCACGCGCCCGCCTTCGCAAAGACAGGAATACGCATGTTCGGTTTTCTGCGCGGCTACTTTTCCAACGACCTCGCGATCGACCTCGGCACGTCGAACACGCTGATCTACATGCGCGGCAAAGGCATCGTTCTCGACGAGCCGTCGGTCGTGTCGATCCGCCAGGAAGGCGGGCCGAACGGCAAGAAGATCATCCTCGCCGTGGGCCGCGAAGCGAAGCAGATGCTCGGCAAGGTGCCGGGCAACATCGAGGCGATCCGGCCGATGAAAGACGGCGTGATCGCCGATTTCAACATCACCCAGCAGATGATCAAGCGCTTCATCCAGATGGCGCATGAGGCGCGGCTTTTTGCACCGTCGCCGCGCATCATCATCTGCGTGCCCTGCGGTTCGACCCAGGTCGAGCGTCGCGCGATCAAGGAGGCCGCGCATAGCGCGGGCGCCTCGCAGGTCTATCTGATCGAGGAACCGATGGCTGCCGCGACCGGCGCCGGCCTGCCGGTGTCCGATGCGACCGGCTCGATGGTCGTCGATATCGGCGGCGGCACCACCGAGGTCGGCGTGATCTCGCTCGGCGGCATCGTGTACAAG
The DNA here is from genome assembly GCF_046543485.1 of Paraburkholderia sp. EG304. Taxonomy (NCBI): domain Bacteria; kingdom Pseudomonadati; phylum Pseudomonadota; class Betaproteobacteria; order Burkholderiales; family Burkholderiaceae; genus Paraburkholderia; species Paraburkholderia sp. EG304. The sequence continues at coordinate 15,310 of NZ_JBKGUA010000008.1, forward strand.
GGTTCGGTGCGGGTCGGCGGCGACAAGTTCGACGACGCCATCGTCAACTACATTCGCCGCAACTACGGCATGCTGATCGGCGAGCAGACCGCCGAAGCGATCAAGAAGGAAATCGGCTCCGCGTTTCCGGGCTCCGAGGTCATGGAGATGGAGGTCAAAGGCCGCAACATGTCCGAGGGCATTCCGCGCAGCTTCACCGTGTCGAGCAACGAAATCCTCGAAGCGCTGACCGATCCGCTGAACCAGATCGTCTCGTCGGTAAAGATCGCACTGGAACAGACGCCGCCGGAACTCGGCGCGGACATCGCCGAGCGCGGCATCACGCTCGCGGGAGGCGGCGCGCTGCTGCGCGATCTCGACCGTCTGCTCGCCGAGGAAACCGGCCTGCCGGTGTTCGTCGCCGAGGCGCCGCTGACCTGCGTCGTGCGCGGCTCGGGCATGGCGCTGGAGCGGATCGAGAAGTTCGGCAGCTCGTTTTCCTACGATTGATGTGCGCGCCGACCACTGAACGATGACGACCCTGCCCGCCTACGAGCCGCCCGTCGACGAAACCGAGTTGCTGTTGAAATGGATTCGCCGCGCGCGCGAATCGCAGATGAGCCATTACGACATGGCCGATCTGCTGTCGGCGCGCGAGCGCCGCATGGGCTGGCTGGTGACCGCGCTGACCGCGTTCGTCGGCACCGCGGTGTTCGCGTCGTTGAGCGTGCCGCCGGTGTCGTTCGAGATGCGGATATTCGTTGGGCTCGTCAGCGTGACGGCGGCGATTTCCGCGGCGTTGCAAACGTTCCTGCGGTATGCGGAGCGTGCCGAGAAACATCGCGCGGCCGGTGCGCGCTATGGCGCGGTGCGCCGGCGGCTCGAAGCGGTGTTTGCCGGCGACGCCGATGCGCGCGAAGCGCACTACCTCACCGGCATTCGTACCGAACTCGACCGTCTCGCCGAAGACTCGCCGAACGTGCCGCCGCGAATCTTCTATCGCACGCAGCGCACGTTGCTGGCGGACAGGCCGCGTCGGCGCGACGCGTGAAACGGGCGGCTTTACGTTTCCGTTTCCATTTCCGTCTTCATTTCAGATCACAAATCGTCCGCGCTGATACCCAGCTCGGCCGCCATGCGCCGCACGACGGCCTGCAGACGGCTGACTTCGTCGGCGAGACGCTTCTGCTCGGCCTTCAGCGCCTCGAATGCGGACAGCGGCACGCTGTCGTCCTCGGCCACCGCCGACTGCGCGGCTTCGCTGAGGCTGACCTCGCCACACAACAGATGCATCCAGCGGTTCTCGCGCTCGCCCGCCATGCGCGGCAGCCGGACGACGCGAGGCGGATCGTTCGCGGCCAGTTCGTCGAGAAACGCTTCGACCGACGAGATATCGGCGAAACCATGCAGACGCGCGCTGTTCAGGCGCAATTCGGCGGCCGTTTGCGGGCCGCGCAGCAGCAGCGTGGTCAACAGCGCGATCGACTGCCCCGGCAGTCCGAGCACGCGGTTCATGTTGTGCTCGAAGCGCGGCACGCGGCTACTGCTGCCCTCGAACACGAGGCTCAGGCGTTTCAAGCCGTCGATGGCGGTCAGCACCTCGGCCTCGGTCGCGTTCATTACCGGCGCGCGGCCGGTCTTCTGATTGCAGCCGAGCGTCAGCGCGTTCAGCGATAGCGGATAACTGTCGGGTACTGTGTTCTGTTTTTCGACGAGCACACCGAGGACACGTCCTTCGAGCGCGGTCAGCGCGCGCAGCGAGGGTCGGGAAGGAGCGTCGGGAGTCGAATTCATGGGGATACGAGGTCTCGTGGAAGATGCGCGCGCCGTTCGCGGCTGGACGGCACGTCCTGTCAGGTGGCCACTATGATAAACGCGGCGCGGCCCGCGCGGTGCGGGAATCTGCGCTGCCGGGGCCGCCGCGCGTCAGGCGGTCTTCGAATACTTGAAGGTGCCCTGCGCGCTCGCGATCAGCAGCTTGCCGTCCACCCATGCTTCCGCCCGAGAAAAGAAAATCGAACGGCCCGAGCGTTCGAGAAAACCCTTCGCGGTGACCGTCGCGCCGAGCCCCTTGTCCAGATAGTTGGTGGTCAGCGACAGCGTGAAGCCATGCCGCGCCGGTTGTCCCGGCTGCGCATACAGGCCCGCGTAGCCCGCGGCGGCATCGAGCAGCGTCGCGATCGCGCCGCCTTGCAGCACGCCCTGACGATTGAGCTTGCTCGCGTCGATCGGCATCAGCAGCTCAGCGTAGCCGTCGCGCCATTGCGTCAGACGCACGCCGAGCGAGTCGAGAAACGGGTTGTCGATGGGAAAGTCGGACATGATTCGGGCCTTGGCTCGGTCGGAACGAACCGTGAGCATACCCTTGAACCGGGCGGCGGCAGCGGCCAGGCGCGCACGCGGGCAAATCCCGCCGCATCTGCTAGTGTGAAGGGATGGACATTCTGTTTCGTGGAGATTCCATGCGCTCCGCTAGCTCGAAATCTGGCGAGCCTACCCGCCTGACCGACGCGCAGATCGCCGCTGAAGCGGCACGCCGTCTCGCGTGGGACTCGGCCGTGCCGCCGCGCGCCGTGCGCGTGAAGGTCACGCGCGGGCGCATCACGCTGTCGGGCGAGCTTCAGCACGAAGCACAGCGCACCGCGATGCTCGAAGACGTGACGCGGTTGTTCGGCGTCACCGGCATCGCGGACCGGACCATGGTCAAATCGGCATAACGCGGCTCGAGCGGGTCAGGCGCGTCAGCTCTAGCCCGCTAGCAGCAGTTCCCGACAATGCCGCGCGATCTGCTTCTCCTCCTCGGTGTGCAGCACCCTCACCTTGCCCGCCGGATCGCCCTCGACGAGCCCAAGAAACGCAAGCCCATCGCATACGCGCCGCCGGACCTCGGCGCTGTGCTCGCCGATCCCGCCGGTGAACACCAGTAGATCGATGCCGCCAAGCAGTGCCGCGTAAGCGCCGATCGTCTTGCGCACGCCGGTCGCAAACGCATCGAGCGCGAGCGACGCGTGCGCATCGCCGGCCGCCGCGCCTTTTTGCAGCGCTTGCATGTCGCTTTCGCCGTCCGCGTAACCGGCCAGACCGCTCTGGCGATTGAGCAGCGTGTCCAGCGCATCCGCGTCGAGCCGTTCCGCGCGCATCAGATACAGCAGCACGCCCGGATCGAGGTCGCCGCTGCGCGTGCCCATCGGGACGCCGCCGGTCGGCGTCAGGCCCATCGTCGTATCGACCGAGCGGCCGTCGAGCAGCGCGCACAGGCTCGCTCCGTTGCCGAGATGCGCGAACACCGCGCGCGACGGCAACGCCGCGCCGAGTTGCTTGACCAGCGATTCGTACGACAGCCCGTGAAAGCCATAGCGGATCACACCGGCGTCCGCATAACGGCGCGGCAGCGGGAGCCGCGCGGCGCGCGGCGGCAGCGTCGCATGAAACGCGGTGTCGAAGCACGCGTAATGCGTGGCGTCGCGGAAAATCTGCGTGGCTTCGTTGATCAACTCGAGTGCCGGCGGGATATGCAGCGGCGCGAAGTGCAGCGCGTCGAGCAACTGACGGCGCACGTCGTCGGTGATGCGCTGGTGCGTGCGCAGATGCGGGCCGCCATGCACGACGCGATGCCCGACCGCCGAGGGCCGCGCATGATGCTGTTGCACGAGCAGTTGCGAAAGCTGTTGCAGCGCCTCGGTCTGCGAGTCGAGCCTCTGGTCCTGCTGCAACAGCACGCGGCCGTCGGCCGCCTTGATCCGCAGGCGGCCGTCGGTGCGGCCGATGCCCTCGGCCGCGCCTTCGAGCAGCAGCGTTTCGTCGTCGGCCGAAGGTGCGAAAAGCCCGAACTTCAACGACGACGACCCGCTGTTCAACACGAGGATCGTCCGTTCCTGATCGTGGTCGTGCATGGTGTTCCCCCTCAGCCTTTCCACGTCCAGTTACGGATTTCCTCCTTGTCGATCCCCTCCTCGTGCGCATATGCGAGATGCTCGATGATCTGCCCGCGCAGCCACTCCTTCGTATGATCGCCGACGCCGCGCAGCGTCGGCACGCGATCGATCGCATCGATCGCCAGCGTGAAGCGGTCGACGCCGTTGATGATCGCGAGTTCGAGCGGGGTATTGATGTTGCCCCTCTCGTTGTAGCCATGCACGTGCATGTTGCCGTGGTTCTTGCGGTTGTACGTGAGCTTGTGCACGAGCGCCGCATACGCGTGGAAGTTGAAGATCACCGGTTTGTCGGTCGTAAACAGCGAATCGAAATCACGGTCGGACAGTCCATGCGGATGCGCACGCTCCGGCATCAGGCGGAACAGATCGACCACGTTGACGAAGCGGATCTTCAGCGTCGGGCAGTGCTCCTTCAGGATCTGCACCGCGGCGAGCGCTTCCATCGTCGCGATGTCGCCCGCGCACGCCATCACGACGTCCGGCTCGGCGCCCTGATCGGTCGACGCCCAGTCCCAGATGCCGATACCTTTGGTGCAGTGAATGACGGCCGCGTCCATGTCGAGATAATCCAGATGCGGCTGCTTGTCGGACACGATCACGTTGACGTAGTCGCGCGAGCGCAGGCAGTGGTCACCAACGCTCAGCAGACAGTTCGCATCGGGCGGCAGATAGATGCGCACGACATCCGGGCTCTTGTTCGTGACCACGTCGAGAAAACCGGGGTCCTGGTGCGTGAAGCCGTTGTGATCCTGGCGCCACACGATCGACGTGATCAGCAGATTGAGCGACGGCACCGGCTGCCGCCAGCCGAGCTCGCGCTTGGATTTTTCGAGCCATTTCGCGTGCTGGTTGAACATCGAGTCGATCACGTGCACGAACGCTTCGTAGGTCGCGAAGAGCCCATGACGGCCGGTCAGGTTATAGCCTTCCAGCCAGCCTTCGAGCGTGTGCTCGCTGAGCATCTCCATCACGCGGCCGTCGGGCGACAGGTGGCCTCCGTCGGCGTCGCTCGGTTCGAGCGGATCGAGCCAGGTCTTGCCCGACACTTCATAAACCGCATGCAGCTTGTTGCTCGACGTTTCATCGGGACCGAACAGCCGGAAGTTCGACATGTTCTTGCGCATCACGTCGCGCAGGAAGGTGCCGAGCACCGCGGTCGGCGACGTATACGCCGCCGCCGGTTTCTTCACGGCGACCGCGTAATCGCGGAACGACGGCATGTCGAGCATCTTGCACAGCAGCCCGCCGTTCGCGTGCGGATTCGCGCTGATGCGGCGCGCGCCTTCGGGCGCGAGCGCGCGCAGTTCTTCGACGAGGCGGCCATTCGCATCGAACAGCGTTTCAGGACCGTAGCTGCGCAGCCAATCCTCGACGATCTTCAGACTCTTGCGATTGGTCACCGCATCGGCCACCGGCACCTGATGCGAGCGCCACGAGCCTTCCACCTTGTGACCGTCCACTTCTTTCGGCCCGGTCCAGCCCTTCGGCGAGCGCAGCACGATCATCGGCCAGCGCGGCCGAGTGGTGTCGTTGTTCTGCCGCGCGTTCTGCTGGATCGCGCGAATTTCGCTGAGGCATTGTTCGAGTGTCGCCGCCATCTGCTGATGCATCGTGTCGGGATCGTCGCCTTCGACGAAATATGGCTTGTGCCCGTAACCGACCATCAATGCCTCGAGCTCTTCATGCGGAATGCGCGCGAGCAGCGTCGGATTGGCGATCTTGTAGCCGTTCAGATGCAGCACCGGCAGCACCGCACCGTCGCGGATCGGGTTCAGGAATTTGTTCGAATGCCACGAGGTGGCGAGCGGCCCGGTCTCCGCTTCGCCGTCGCCGATCATCACGGTGACGATCAGATCAGGATTGTCGAACGCGGCGCCGTAGCCGTGCGACAGGCAGTAGCCAAGTTCGCCGCCTTCGTGAATCGAGCCCGGCGTTTCCGGCGTGCAATGCGAACCGATGCCGCCCGGGAACGAGAATTGCCGGAAAAAGCGCCGCATACCGTCTTCGTCCTCGCTACGGTCCGGATAGACCTCCGAATAGGTGCCTTCCAGATAGCAGTGCGCGAGACTCGCCGGCGCGCCGTGACCGGGGCCGGACAGAAAGATCATGTCGAGATCGTGTTTGCGGATCAGCCGGTTCAGATGCACGAGCACGAAGCTCTGGCCGGCGTCGGAACCCCAGTGGCCGAGCAGCCGGTTCTTGATGTGCTCGGGCTTCAGCGGTTCGCGCAGCAGCGGGTTGTCGCGCAGATAGATCATGCCGACCGACAGATAATTGCATGCGCGCCAGTACCGATCGAGGTTGCGCAGCATATCGGGGTCCAGAACTTGCGGTGGGGTGGGATGCGAGGTTGCTTCGGCCATGGCGTCACTCCTCGAAAAGAACTGTCAGGCTGGTTGGCGGATGATGCGGTGCAATCGAAACGAAGCCGTGGGGCACGGGTCGAATGTACTAAGCTGCTCAAACCGGGGGCGAATGTTTCTACCCCTCGCAGTATCTGGCGCTGACTGTGGCATTCGTACTGCAATTGCCTTGCGCTGTCTGCTTTCTTTTCGTGATCCTCTGTCTCAGGTCAATGGCCGCCATGTCGACATCTCCCAGTGCGCTCAAAGTGCTTAAGGTTCTGGTCCTTACGCTCGTATTGACGTTCGTGGCGGTCGGAATACCGATAGGCGTATTCGGGCTGCTGGTCAAGCTTTTCAGCCACGCATAGCACAGCGGCGCCGCTGTCGGCACGCGGACGCGAGCGCCGCGGAATGTGTATGCTCTCTGAAAAACCGGGCGCGACATTTGCATCGCGCCGCTCATTCAACGCAAGGAGAGAGCCTTGGCCAATCACAGCGACCACACCAACAACCCGTCCGCTTCGCAACCCGATCCTGAATTGCAGGCGCTCGCCCGGGAAGTCTTCGACCTCGCGCGACGCGGCGATGCGACGATGCTCGCCGCCGTCATCGAAAAAGGCGTACCGCCGAATCTGCGCAACGAGCGCGGCGACAGCCTGCTGATGCTCGCGAGTTACCACGGCCACGTCGACGCGGTGCGCACGCTGCTCGAACAGGGCGCCGATGCGAACCTGCGCAACGATGCGGGGCAGACGCCGATCGCGGGCGCCGCGTTCAAGGGCTTCGACAACGTGATCGAAACCTTGCTCGCGCATGGCGCCGACGTCGAAGGCGCATCGCCCGATGGCCGCACCGCGCTGATGATCGCCGCGATGTTCAACCGCACCGCAATCGTCGATCTGCTGCTCGCGCACGGCGCGGATCCGCATGCGCGCGACGCGAACGGCGTCAGCGCGGCCGATGCCGCCGCGCGCATGGGCGCAGCCGATACCCAGGCGCGCCTGAAAGCGCTGGGCGCTTGATCTCGCGACTTCACCCGCGACTCCATCCAAGAGGCGGTGCCCGCACATCGCGCGCGGCGCCGCCTAGTTGCCCTTCCCGCTACGCAACAGCGTCTGCACGTCGATCTCCGCCAACTCGCCGATTCGCCCGATGCTCACGTCCGCGGGCGGATTGTTCGCGATCTCCTTCGGATCGAACGCATAGTGTCCCTGGCGCGGAAACACGGTCGTCAGCTCCGCGCCCCATGCCTGCTTCATCGCGCTCAGAATCCGCAGCTTGTCGTCGACCATCACGTAATGGCGCGCCGGATAGCAATCCATCACCTGATCGAGCATCAACTCCTTGTGGATGTAGATCAGCACGCGTCCTTCGACTTCGTCCCACAGGCCCGAGCGCGAAATCTTGCGCGGCTGGAACACGACGTCGCCGTCCGACAGAATCACCGTCGGCCCGTACTTGCCGACATGCCGCAGCGCGTCGAGCGCACCCGGATAGAGCCGGTTCGCAAACGGATACTCGATCAGGAACGACGACATCAGCAGCAGACGCGTGTCGCGTGGATGCTCGGTCCGGTAGCGCTGCAGCGCGCCGAGGTAGTCGGCGTAGCCAAGTTCCTTACGCAGGTTCTCGAAGATTTCCCAGTAGCGCGCACTGTTCTCTTCGCCGAACTGCCCCATCATGTGCGCGCGCAGATCCTGCAGCACGTGATCGTTGTCGAGCAGCGTGTTATCGCAATCGAATAGAAATACGACGTCGTGCGGCGTGGCGGAAGTGACTGGCATCGCGGTTCCTCGTGGCAGGTTCGTGGATCGCCTCGGCTACTTCAGTCCGCCGTCCGGCGCGACGGGTTTTTCCGCGTGACCGCCGAAATCGTGCCGCATCGCCGACAGCACGCGGTTCGCAAAATCGGCGTCTCCGCGCGAACTGAAGCGCGCGAACAGCGCCGCGCTGAGCACCGGCGTCGGCACGCCTTCGTCGATCGCCGCGGCGACGGTCCAGCGCCCCTCGCCCGAATCCGATACGCGGCCGGCGTAGCCTTTCAGTTCGGTGTCGCCGGCAAGCGAGCCGGCGATCAGGTCGAGCAGCCACGAGCCGATCACGCTGCCGCGCCGCCACACCTCGGCGATGTCCGCGAGATTCAGATCGTACTGATACAGCTCCGGGCGGCGCAGCGGCGCCGTCTCCGCATCGGCTTCGCGCGCGTGGCGGCCGGCGTCGGCGTGGCGCAGCACGTTCAAACCCTCGGCGTAGGCGGCCATCAGCCCGTACTCGATGCCGTTATGAACCATCTTGACGAAATGCCCCGCGCCTTGCGGGCCGCAATGCAGAAAACCCTGCTCGGCGGTGCTCGCGCCCGCCACGCGGCCCGGTGTCGCGCTCTCGGTGCCGACGCCGGGCGCCAGCGCCGAGAAGATCGGTTCGAGCCGTTTCACGACCTCGGCCTCGCCGCCGATCATCAGGCAGTAGCCGCGCTCGCGCCCCGCCACGCCGCCGCTCGTGCCGACGTCCACATAGTGAAGCTGGTGCGCGCCGAGCTGTTGGCCGCGGCGGATGTCGTCGTGATAGTAGGAGTTGCCGCCGTCGATCACGATGTCGCCCGGTTCGAGCAGCGGCACGAGCTTGTCGAGCGTCGCGTCGACCACCGCGGCCGGCACCATCAGCCACACGGCACGCGGCCTGGCGAGCTTCGCGACGAGGTCTTCGAGCGAACTGGCGCCGGCTACGCCTTCCTGCTTCAGCCTGTCGACCGCCGCCGGCTGCACGTCGTACACGATGCATTGCTGAGCGCCTTTGGTCAGGCGCCGCACCATGTCGGCGCCCATCCGTCCCAATCCAATCATGCCTAGCTGCATAGCTCGCTCCGAAAGATGCTGCGTTGCGCTGTCCGATTTTCTGGTCGTCGTGTTGCGGCGGCGTGGTTGCCCTTAAGCATAGGCGCTGTGTCGCGAGGTGCGCCGAATGGGTCGAAAGAAGCCGCACTTTTTTGCAGAGGTGCGGCGCGGGTCAAAGTTCCGCGCGGCTGGAGGCGCGCCGCATCCGCACGAAAGCGAACGCGGCGGCGTCGCGCGTCATTCGCTGCGCTCGGGCAAGCGCGTGCCGCGGCGCGCGGCCAGCTTCGCGTATTGCTCAGCCGTGAAGCGCTTCACCGCGCGCCACATCACCGGATAGCGATAGCCGGGCACCGCGAACAGCACGAGCGCGCACAGCCCCAGCAGTCCGCAAAACAGGAACGTGCCGCGATAGCTGAACGCCTGCACGAGCAGCCCGGACAGCACGCCCGACAGGATCGAGCCGACCCGCGCCGCATTGAAGAACAGCGCAGTCGCTCGCCCGGGCGAGTGCGGCATCAGATCCTGCACGTAGGTCATGCCGAGGCACGAGGTCACGGCGACCACGAACGCGTTCAGCATCTGCATCGGGATCAGCACGCTGACGCTGCCGGCCAGCGACATCGCGACAAAGTACACCGCATGCACGGCCGCGCACGCGGCAAGCCAGTTCGGCTTGTGCAGCGACGACGACTTCGCGCCGAGCGCGAGCATCATCGGGATCTCGGTCAGCGCGCCGAGGCCGAGCATCACCGACACGTCGAGATGCGTGCCGTTCAGCCCGTGCACGATGTAGAGCGGCAGCACGATCATCGTCGCGTTCGCGGCGAGGCCGAGCAAGGTCAGCGCGGTCACCGAGCGCAGGATGTCGTTCGCCGACGCGGCCGGCAGCGTTTCGTGCGCATCCTCGCCGGGTTGCCGCAGCGGCGGCACCGTGATCGACGCGGACGGCTCGGACGCGGTGTCCTCGACCGTGTGATCGCCGAGATGGCTCTGCGGCTCCTGCATGCGCCAGACGATGAAGCCGCAGATCGCGAAGCTCGCGGCCGCGAACAGGAACAGCCCGGTGAAGTTCGTCGCCGCGAGCACCAGCGCGCCGACCGACGGCCCGAACACCCATGCGGCCGACAGGATCGTGCGCAGCGTCGCGCTGGCGAACACGCGCTCGGCTGGGTCAGGCACCGGCAGCGCCGCGCGGCTGAACGAGAACACCATCGAAATCGCCGAGCCGCCCGCGCCGATGAACACGATACCGACCACGAGCAGCAGCCGGTAATCGCGCACCACGCACAGACACAGGTAGCCGAGCGCGGCCAGGATCAGCGCCGCCAGCAACAACGGGCGGTGCCGCCCGCTCCTGTCGCTCCAGCGCCCGGCGGCCGTGCTCGCGAGCACGCCGCTCGCGGCGATCAGCGTCATGAAGACGCCGAGCCGGAACGGGGTCATGCCGGCGCGTTCGATGCCGAACAAAGACAGATACGGTGCGGTGAAGGACATCGCCACACCGAGCATCAGGGTGGCGGCAGCGAGCGGCTTGAAGCCAGGAATGCGAAGCAGGTCGAAAAAACGCGCAGTTTTCAACACGGGGACGGAAGGTCAGGTGGAGCGGGCCTCGCTGCGCTTCGATGCGCGCGACGGCACGATAGGCGTCGCGGGCTCGGGGCCAAAAACGACCGGGGCATTATCGACCCGGAGCGCGGCTCGCGTAAACCCGCTCACAGCCGTCCCAATTGTGAAATGCGCGCGCGTGGGTGTAGCGCTGCTCGCGCCGTGCGGTGCCGATGCGCGCCGTTAGCGGCAAGCTCCCCGCACACTCGCCGCTACTTGCCCTCCGTTGCGCGCATTTGCTGCGCCTGCGTCTTGTAGTCGTAGGTCGGATAGAACTCGGTGTGATAACCGCCCCACGCGGTCGATTCGATCGCGCGGTTCACTTCGCGCAGCCGGCTCGCGGGCACGCGCAGCGTCACGACTTGTCCGATGCCCATCATCACGTACCACGACACGACTTCGATGCCGGGCGGCGGAAATGTCTTGAAGAAGCCCTGCTCGCGCAGTTGATCGTTGATCTTCGGCAGCGGCTTCGATTCGTCGTGGCGCAGGAAGATCGTCAGCAGGAAGGTGTCGTCGGCGGGAGCGGACGTTGGGGTCGCCGGGGTGGCCGCGATCGTGGCGGGGGGCGCCGCGTCGGCGGCGTGGGCGAGCGGCGCGATGGCCAACATTCCCAACGACACGGCGAGACCAGCGACTGTCGATGCAATGAGCATGAAACGCCTCCATCACGGATTGAACCGAGCTTCGATCACACGCCCGCGCAGCAATCCGCGCTCCAGCGTGAACGCATCACACGACGACGTAGCCGCGCTGTTCGAGCGTCCAGCGATGCCACCGGTTGCCATACGCGCCGCACGCGAACGCGAACACGATCGACAGCCCGAAGCCGATCAGATCGGCCGTCTCGCCCCACAGCCCGATGCCGAGCAGGATCACGTTGATGCCTAGCATCACGAAAGCGGCGAACCACATTCTTTTCGACAGCGCCCAGATGAAGCCGAGCAGGCACGCGCCCCAGCTGAAGCCGGTCGCGACCGCGATCGCGTCCTTGTGTTGCGGATGTTGCAGATAGATTCGTGCGTTCATGTCTTGCGAGGTTCCGTGCGATGACGCGGCGCGTCGATCGGTCGAGCACGCGCGCACCGCTTTTTAACATGCCGCGGCGACATCACGCGCATCGGCTGCATACGGCCGCTGCGCTGACGATCCGCGGCATAGCTGCTACCCTTGGCAGATCACGATCAAGAGCGGAGCACGCATGACCTCCCCGACAGCTTATTCCCCGAAAGCCCCTTCCCGCGCCGAGCTCGACTCGCTGCCCGGCGCCACCGTCGTCGAATTCGGCACCGACTGGTGCGGCTATTGCCAGGGTGCGCAGGCCTCGATCCGGCAGGCGCTCGCACCGCACGCGGGCGTGCGGCATCTGAAGATCGAGGACGGTCCCGGCCGCCCGCTCGGCCGCTCGTTCAAGGTTAAGCTTTGGCCGACGCTCGTGCTGATGCGCGACGGCGCCGAGGTCGCGCGCGTGGTGCGGCCACGCAGCGCCGAGGACATCGAGGACGCGTTCGCGTCGCTCTGAGATTCGAGCTCCATCATGCGCCAGGTCATCCATCATCTGCGTGTCCAGGCCCGTGGCCGCGGCCTGGTCGAATTTACCGACGACGCGCGCCGCTTCGTCGACGATACGGACATCCGTACCGGTCTGCTCACGGTATTTTGCCGGCACACGTCGGCGTCGCTGCTGATTCAGGAGAATGCCGATCCATCGGTGCGGCGCGATCTGCAGCGCTACTTCGAGACCCTCGCGCCCGAGGACGACACGCGCTACGAGCACGACACCGAAGGCCCCGACGATATGCCCGCGCATCTGCGCACGGCACTCACCCAGGTGCAGCTATCGGTGCCTGTCGAGCATGGAAGAATGGTGCTCGGCACATGGCAGGGGCTCTATCTGTTCGAACATCGGCGTCAGCCACAGCCGCGCGATATCGTGTTGCATCTGCTCGGCGAATAAAGTCCGCTTTCGCACCCACTCGTCACGCAAAGGAAACTGTCACCGGCACTTCTCCGCACACCGCATCGTACGGAGCCTACCCAAGGGAGCACACCTCATGGACACCCGTAGCGAGCTGCAAGCCACCGTCAAGGCGATGATTCAACCGGGCAAGGGTCTTCTCGCCGCCGACGAAAGCGGCCCGACCATCGCCAAACGCTTCAAGACGATCGGCCTCGAATCGACCGAAGAAAACCGTCGCGCGTATCGCAACCTGCTGCTGACGACACCCGGCCTCGGCGAGTTCGTGAGCGGCGTGATCCTCTACCAGGAAACGCTCGGCCAGAAAGCCGACGACGGCACGCCGTTCCCGCAAGTGGCCGCGGCGAACGGCATCGTGCCGGGCATCAAGGTGGACCTCGGCAAGGTGCCGCTCGCGCTCGCTCCGGGCGATGGAATTACCGAAGGCCTCGACGGTCTCGCCAAACGCTTCGTCGATTACAAGCGGCAAGGCGCGCGCTTCGCGAAGTGGCGCGCGGTCTACAACATCACCGCGAGCCTGCCGAGCCGGCTCGCGATCGAGGCGAACGCCGATTCGCTCGCGCGCTACGCGGCGATCAGCCAGGAAGCCGGCATCGTGCCGATCGTCGAACCCGAGGTGCTGATGGACGGCGATCACACGATCGAGCGTTGCGCGGAAGTGACCGAGGCCGTGTTGCACGAGGTGTTTCATGCGCTGCATCGGCATCGCGTTGTGCTCGAACATATCGTGCTGAAGCCGAGCATGGTGCTGGCTGGCTCCGAGCATGAGCAGCAGTCGAGCACCGCGCATATCGCGGCGGCGACCGTTCGCGTGCTGATGCGCACGGTGCCCTCTTCGGTGCCGGGTCTCGTGTTCCTGTCGGGCGGACAGTCGCCCGAGGAAGCTACCGCCAATCTCAGCGCGATGAACCGGCTCGGCGCGCTGCCGTGGAATCTGAGCTTCTCGTATGGGCGCGCGTTGCAGGAGCCGCCGCTGAATGCGTGGCGCGGCCAGCCAGGCAACGTGAAGCAAGCGCAGCAGGCGCTGCTCAAGCGCGCGCGTCTGAATGGCGCGGCCGCGCTCGGCAAGTACGACCCGTCGATGGAAAAGGATTGACCCGCCGGCGGGCGAAGCGCGAATCGCCCGTCAGCACGCTTCTGTACGAAACCGCAGGAGCCGACACGCCGGGGGACCGGCGCGCGGCTCCTGCCGTCCTTCTGCCTCGATACGCGGCGCTTACTGCCCCTTCGTATCGCTGCTCGCGTCGGCGCCCGGCATATTCGTCGAATCGGTCATGGGCTTTTTCGACTTCGAATGCTTCTTCATGTGATGGTGGGTCGCAGGCGTGGTCGTCGCCGCCGGGCCCGCATCGCCGCCCTCGCGCGACGAGGTCGCGGCGTTGGTGCTCGGGTCGGTGCCGGCCGGCCCGCCGCCGCCGCCGCCGGCGCCTTGCGCCATCGCGAGCGACGAAGCCGCGAGCAAGGTGGAAACGAGCACTGCGTGTCTGATCTTCATGGCGATTCTCCTTGGTGTCGAAACTGTCGAAAGGAAGTGGGCGCGCGACAGCCGCACGCGCAAACCTCGCACTCTTTTCAGCAAGGGCTGTGCCGCAGCACAGCACGACAGGAAAAGCTCATGCACGCAATGCGCGAACGGCGTGCCGCGGCTTCAGGTGCCGCACGCCACCAGCGCATGCAATTCGTCGATGTTGAACGGCTTCGCGAGTATCGCGATGCCGAGCCGACGCGCGCGGTCTAGTTCGTCGGCGTAACCGGTCATCAGCGCGATCTTCTGCGTCGGCCACGCGCTGCGGATCTTCTCCGCGAGGTCGATACCGTTCAGCTTGCCCGGCATCTGGATGTCCGACAGCACGAGCTCGAAGCGCTCGCCGGCGCTGAGCACGTCGAACGCCTGGTCGGCGGTCGGCTCGTGATGGACCTCGCAGCCGAAGGTTTCGAGCACCGCGGTCACGCCGGCCGCGACGTCCTCGTTGTCCTCGACGAGCAGCACGACCCCGGCCGCGGTCGGCTGCGGCTGGCGTGCATCGACGCCGGCCGTTGCCGCGCGCTCGCGATAGCGCGGCAAAAACATCCGTACCGTCGTGCCGCTGCCCAGCACGCTGTCGATCTTCGCGGTGCCGCCGGCCTGCTCGGACATCGACAGCACCTGGGCGAGCCCGAGGCCGGTGCCCGCGCCGCGCAGCTTGGTCGTGAAGAGCGGCTCGAACGCGCGCCGCGCGACCGATTCAGGCATCCCTTCGCCGTCGTCGGAACAGGCGATCAGCACGTACTCGCCGTCCGGCAGCAGCGTGTCGCTGCCGACCAGCCGATTGTTCTGGCAGCGGATCACGAAGCGTCCGCCGCGCGGCATCGCATCGCGCGCGTTCATCGCGATGTTCACGATCGCGAACTCGAGATCGGTCGGATCGACGAGCACCTGCCACAAGCCCTCCGGTATGCGCAGCGCCAGCTCGATCGTGTCGCCGAGCGCCGCGTTGATCAGCGGCACGGCGGCCGGCAGCCAGCGCGCAAGCTCGACGGGCTCCTGCTTCAGCGGCTGTTTGCGCGCGACGGTGAGCAGACGCCGTGTCAGCGCTTGGGCCGTGGCGGTGGCGCGCTCGACCGCATGCACTTCCTTCTCGAGATCGTTGTAATGCTTGAGCCGCGCGAGCTCGGTGTTGGCCGACACCACCATCAGCAGATTGTTGAAATCGTGCGCGACATTGGCGACCAGATTGCCGAGCGCGCCCATGCGCTGCAGTTGCCGGCTCGACGCCTCGGCCGACAGACGCATCGCGACCTCGCCCTGCCAGCGCTCCCACGCGCGCCGCTCCGCTTCGAGCTGGCGCAGCGAATACAGCACGAGCGCCCAGATCGCGATACAGGGCACCGCCGTCAGCGCCGCGATCAACAGAAAGTGCGTGCGCCACGCCGCCACGATCGACGACGTCGCGTACGCGCTCATCACATACAACGGGTAGTCGCCGACGCGGCGAAACGCGAGAAGCCGCTCGACGCCGTCGACGGTCGAATTCAGACGCACGTGGCCGAACAGCTGTTTGTCGCGCAACGCGGACATGAACGCGCTGTGCATCGACGGCCGCGCGCCGGCCGGCCATGGCGGATAGCGCACCAGCAGATTGCCGTCCTGCCGGTAGAGTGCGAGCGCGAGCGACGGATCGCCGTTGGTCAGTTCGTGATAGAAGCGCGAAAAATATTCGTTGCGCAGCGCGACCGTGACCGCGCCGAGAAACCGACCGTTCGCGTCCGAGCGGCCGATCGCGGTCGTGAAGACGTCGACCTTCGACAGTGCGCCGAACATCGGCAGCGAGAAATACGGCTGCGGACGCATCGCCTTCGCGGCGAGAAAATCGTCGCGCTGGCCGGTCTGCACCGCCGGCGCCGGGTACGCGAGGCTCGACGCGAGCAGCTCGCCGTTCACGCCGAGCAGCGCGATCGATGCCACCTGCGGAAAGTCGCCCCCAATACTCTGCAGACGCGCGTGGAGTTCGCGCTCGCGCGCACGGATCTGCGCATCGTCGGAATCGCCGAGCAGCTCGATCACGCGCGAGGCCATCTGCCGGTTCAGATCCAGCACCTTGACGGCCTGCTCCTGCGCCACGCGCGCGAGGCGGTCGATCATATCGTTCGCATCGGAGATCCTGCGCTGGTAGTCGAAGTAGCCATAGCCCGCGAGGCAGGCCAACGGAAACACGATCGACACGGCCAGCACGATCAGCAACATGCGCCGTGTCGCCGCGAAGTTGCGTGACGGCATCGGCACATCGACTGCGACACGTTCTGCACGCTGCACGCTCACCTGCTCCATCAAAGTTGCACACGGTCAGGGAAGGCATTGCCTGTGAATTCGCACGCCGCTGTTCGCGTGCTAATTCCCCTGCCTCGAAATTTACCGCAACTCGGCCTATCTTCCCAAGCGGGTTCGCTGCATCACTTCGCGAACCCGGACGGGCACAGCGATTGCTGCCTTATCGCTGCTTGATGGCAAGCCCACTTCCGTTCCTGCTCGCGACGCGCCTCGCTGCGCTGCGCGAGCCTTTCCATGCGCGAGGCCTCACCATGTCGACGACTGCCCGCCGCGTTGCGCGGCTATCGGAATTGCCGGCTGAGCGCGCGGTGCGCGTCACCGTGGACGACACGCCGATCCTGCTGGTGCGCGACGGCGACACCGTGCACGCGTACTCCCCGGATTGCCCGCATGCGGGGGGCCCGCTCGAAGAGGGTGCGCTGTGTCACGGTCGCATCATCTGTCCGTGGCACAAGGGCACCTTCGATGTCGCGACCGGCAACGTGCTGGAGCCGCCCCCGCTGCTGCCGCTCGATCGCTATCCGGTCACGCTCGATGGCGACGACGTGCTCGTGTCGGCGGAAAAAATCGCCGCGCCGGAAGCGGCGGCGCACACGCCCGCACTCGATACCGCCGCGCAACGCAAGCACTACGTGGTGATCGGCGCGGGTGCGGCCGGCGCTGCCGCCTGTGCAGCGTTGCGCGAGTTCGGCTTCGAAGGCCGCGTCACGCTGATCGGCGACGAAGCGCACGCGCCCTACGACCGCACCTCGCTGAGCAAATTCGTCCCCTCGTTCGAGATGCCACCCGCCGACGTGCCACCGCTGTTGCCGCCCGATTGGCTGCACGCGCACGGCATCGAACGGATCGTCGCGAAGGTCGCGCGGCTCGATGTGCCCGCGCGCACGATCCATTTCGAAGCCGGCGCGGGTAATGGCGGGCAGAGCATCGAGCCGCTCAAATACGACACCGCGCTGCTCGCCACCGGCAGCGTGCCGAAAGTGCCCGACATTCCCGGCTGCGAACTGGGCGGCGTGCATGTGCTGCGCCACCTCGACGATGCCGCCGCATTGATCGACGCGCTGGGCGACGATGCATCGCAAACCCGCGTCGCGATTCTGGGCAGCAGCTTCATCGGCCTCGAAGTCGCATCCGCGTTACGCAAGCACGGTGTGCCCGTCACCGTGATTTCGCACGACAAGGTGCCGTTCGTGAAGCAGTTCGGCGAGCGCGCGGGCCAGATGTTTCGCGCGCTGCACGAAAGCAATGGCGTGAAGTTTTATCTCGACGCCAAGGTCGCGTCGCTCGAGGGCGAGGAAGGCAACGTGCATACGGTAATGCTCGCGGACGGCGAAGCCATTGCCGCGGATGTCGTGCTGCTGGGCACGGGGGTTGCGCCGGCTACAGGGTTCGTCGAAGGACTGCCGTTGCAGAAGGACGGCGGCGTGGTGGTCAATGCCGGCATGAGCGCCGCGTGCGGTCTGTATGCGGCCGGCGATATCGCCGTGTTCTCGCTGCACGAGAACCAGGAGCCGCTGCGTATCGAACATTGGCGCGTCGCGCAGCAGCATGCGCGCATCGCCGCGCAGAACATGTGCGGCGTGCGTACCCGCTATGCGGACGTGCCGTTCTTCTGGACCTATCACTACGGCAAGAACTTCGAATACCTCGGTCACGCTAGCGAGTGGGATGAGATCGTCGTCGATGGCGACTTCGATCATCACCAGTTCATCGCGCTGTACGTGCGCGACGGCAACGTCGACGCGGTGTTCGCCTGCGAGCGCGAAGCGCTGACCGCGCGGCTTTCGGACGCGATGCGCGGCGGGCTGTCGCGCGCCGACGCGCTCGCGATCATCGGCGCGACGGCCGGCAGCGCGCCGCAAGCGGCGGCGTCGTGATCCATCGTTTTGCCGTTCAACCTGGAGGAAGGAGCCACCATGACGACACACAAGGAACAGCATCCGCACTCGGAAAAGAGCGAACAGCAGATCGACGAACAGGTCGAGGACAGCTTCCCGGCGAGCGACCCGCCTTCGACCGGCGGCACCACGAAGATCGAGCCGGAGCAGGACAAGGCAAAGACCGGGCACGACAAGCCCGCCGGTCAATAGGCGCGTGGCAGCGCGCTACGCGCTGCCCGTGCTTCCCGAGCGCCCGCGGCCTCGCGCATTGCGGTAATCACGGCGGCCGTGGGCGGCGTCTATTGCACTCCCCATTCTCAACCCACTGGAACGATGGAAACGACTCACCATGTCAGACGAGACCGGCTCGGCCAGCACCGGGAAGGAAGCATCCGGGCGCGATGGCCCGCACGGCGCTGCGCGCCGCGACGGCAACGACGCACGCGATGACGGGGGCAAACGCGGCAACGAGAAGAACAAGGACAACGGCAACGACGACGGCCAGCAGAAAAAGCCCGGCAAAAAGCCGCTGATCATTCTCGGCGCGGTCGTGATACTGATCGGCATCGTCGGCTTCGTCTGGTGGTTCGCGACCCGCAACGAAGTAACGACCGACGACGCCTACACCGACGGCAACGCAATCACGATGGCGCCGAAAGTCTCCGGCTACGTGGTGACGCTAGCGGTCGACGACAACCTGTTCGTGCACAAGGGCGACCTGCTGCTCGTAATCGACAAGCGAGACTACCAGGCACAGGTCGATCAGGCGAAGGCGCAGCTCGGTCTTGCGAAGGCGCAATTGAACGCCGCGCAGGTGCAGCTCGATATCGCGCGCGTGCAGTATCCCGCGCAGTACCGCCAGGCGAAGGCGCAGACCTCGTCGGCGGAAGCGAATCTGCGCGAGGCGCAAGCCGCCTGGCAGCGGCAGCACTCGGTCGATCCGCGCGCGACCACGCAGCAGAACGTCGATACCGCCGACGCGCAGCGCCAGTCGGCCGGCGCGAGCGTCGAGCAGGCGCGTGCGCAGCAGCGCACCGCGAGCCTCGTGCCGCAGCAGTTGCGGGAGGCCGAGGCCAGCGTCGACGAACGCCGCCAGCAGGTGCATCAGGCCGAGGCGCAGCTCGAACAGGCGCAGCTGAACCTGTCCTACTGCGAGGTGCGCGCGCCGTCGGATGGCTGGATCACGCGGCGCAACGTGCAGCTCGGCAGCTTCCTCACCGCGGGGGTGTCGCTGTTCTCGATCGTCACGCCGCAGGTGTGGATCACCGCGAACTTCAAGGAATCGCAGCT
The DNA here is from genome assembly GCF_046543485.1 of Paraburkholderia sp. EG304. NCBI lineage: Bacteria > Pseudomonadati > Pseudomonadota > Betaproteobacteria > Burkholderiales > Burkholderiaceae > Paraburkholderia > Paraburkholderia sp. EG304. The sequence continues at coordinate 34,964 of NZ_JBKGUA010000008.1, forward strand.
CGAACGCATGCGCCCCGGCGACAAGGTGAAGGTCGACGTCGACGCGTATCCGAAGCTCGAGCTGCGCGGCCATGTCGATAGCGTGCAACTCGGCAGCGGCTCGCGCTTCTCGGCGTTCCCCACCGAAAACGCGACCGGCAACTTCGTGAAGATCGTGCAACGCTTACCGGTCAAGATCGTCATCGACGAAGGTCTTCCGCGCGATCATCCGCTCGGGCTCGGCTTGTCGGTCACGCCGAAGGTGTACCTGAAATGACGGCGTCCGATGCCGCGCCGGGCGACGCATCGTCGAACTGGATGCCATCCGCGAATCCGTGGCTGATCGCGATCGTCGTGACGCTCGCGGCGTTCATGGAAGTGCTCGACACGACCATCGTCAACGTCGCGCTGCCGCATATCGCGGGCACGATGTCCGCGAGCTACGACGAAGCGACGTGGACGCTGACCTCGTATCTGGTCGCCAACGGCATCGTGCTGCCGCTCTCGGGTTTCTTCGGGCGGTTGCTCGGCCGCAAGCGCTATTTCCTCGTCTGCATCGTTGCGTTTACCGTCTGCTCGTTTCTGTGCGGCATCGCGACCGATCTGTGGCAGCTGATCATCTTCCGCTGTTTGCAGGGCTTTTTCGGCGGCGGACTGCAACCGAACCAGCAGTCGATCATCCTCGACACGTTCCCGCCGCAGCAGCGCGGCCGCGCGTTCTCGATCTCGGCGGTCGCGATCGTCGTCGCGCCGGTGCTGGGGCCGACGCTCGGCGGCTGGATCACCGACAACTTTTCGTGGCGCTGGGTGTTCCTCGTGAACGTGCCGTTCGGCGTGCTGACTTCGCTCGCGGTGATGCAGCTGGTCGAGGACCCGCCGTGGAAACGCAAGGGCGACCTGCGCGTGTCGGTGGATTACGTGGGCATCCTGCTGATCGCGATCGGCCTCGGCTGCCTGCAGGTGATGCTCGATCGCGGCGAGGACGACGACTGGTTTTCATCGAACTTCATTCGCGCGTTCACGGTGCTCGCGGTATCGGGCATCGTCGGCGCGACCTACTGGCTGCTGTACACGAAGAAGCCGGTCGTCGACCTGCGCTGTCTGAAGGACCGCAACTTCGCGCTCGGCTGCGTGACGATCGCCGCGTTCGCGACGATGCTCTATGGCAGCGCGGTGCTCGTGCCGCAGCTCGCGCAGCAGCAGCTCGGCTATACGGCGATGCTCGCGGGCCTCGTGCTATCGCCGGGCGCGGTGCTGATCACGATGGAAATTCCGCTGATCAGCAAAATGATGCCGCACGTGCAGACGCGTTTTCTGGTGGCGACCGGCTTCGGGCTGCTCGCGTGCGCGCTCGCGTATACGCACACGCTGACGCCGGACATCGACTACTTCACGCTAGTGAAGATGCGCAGCGCGCAGTCGCTCGCGATCGGCTTCCTGTTCGTGCCGATCACGACGCTCGCGCATCTGACGGTGCCGCCGCGACTCAACGACGACGCGTCCGCGCTGTTCACGATGTTCCGCAACGTCGCGGGTTCGATCGGCATCTCGCTGTCGACCGCGATGGTTCGCGAGCGCACGCAGGCGCGCATGGCGCATCTGTCGGAGTTCATGTCGCCGCTCTCGCAGAACTACGACGATACCTTGCAACGCAATGCGCAAAGGATCGCGGATATGAATGGCATGCCGCTTTCGCAGGCGCTGCAAACCGCCAACGGCCATCTGTACACCACGTACATCTCGCAGGCGACGTTCCTCGCCTATGTCGACGTGTTCGCGTTCCTCGCGATTTTCTGCACGCTTTGCATCCCGATCACGATTTTCTTTTCACCGGTCAAGGCGTCTGGCGGCGGAGGACATTGAAGTGAAGCTTCGTTCGAAGCGCGGCGTTTTCGATTCCGCTGCGGGTTTCATCGCGTGTTTCGTCATCGGCATGCCCGCGCTGCTGCTCGCGTCCTGCACGGTAGGCCCCGACTTTCATGCGCCGCACGCCGACGTGCCGGCGCAGTGGCACGATACCGAGCGCACCGCTGCGAGCGAGGCGACCGCAAGCGGCGCATCATCCGCAACGGCGGCTAAAGTCGCTTCCGTGCCGACGCTCGACACCGATCCCGACCCGCGCTGGTGGCGCAGCTTCAACGATCCGACGCTCGACGCGCTGATCGCCCGCGCCGCGCTCGGCAACCTGGACTTGCAGCAGGCTGTGCTGCGCATCGTCGAAGCGCGCACCCAGGTGCAAGCGGCGGCCGCGCAAGGTTTGCCGAATCTGCGCGCGACCGGCAGCTATCAGCGCGAGCAGCTCGGCCTCAAAGGCTTTCTGGAGGAGAACGGCGCGTTCGATAAGGTCGATCAGCTCGGCGCGCCGAATTCGCCGGTCAATGCGATCGCACCGGGCGCGGGGGCCGCGCTGCAAAACGGCGCGAACAACCTGCTCGATCAGCTCACCGCGCCGGTCAATCTGTGGCAGGTCGGCTTCGACGCGACCTGGGAGCTCGATCTGTTCGGCCGCGTGCGTCGCTCGGTCGAGGCCGCGAACGCGCAAACCGAGGCCGCCTACGAAAGCCGCAACGACGCGTTGCTATCGCTCGAAGCCGAGGTCGCGCAGACCTATATGCAGTTGCGCGGCGCGCAGACCTTGCACGACATCGCGGTGAGCCTCGTCGAGCAGCAAGGCGAGACCGTCGCGTTGACGGAGAACCAGGCGAAGGTCGGACTCGCGAGCCAGCTCGATGTGCAAAGCGCCCGCGCCCAGCTCGCGCAAACCAAAACGCAGTTGCCGCAATTCGATCAGCAGATTGCCCAGGCGCTGAACGCGCTCGCGTATCTGATCGGTGAGCCGCCCGGCGCGCTCGAAGCGCAGCTGAGCACGCCGCAGACCGTGCCGCCGGTGCCGCCCGTCGTGCCGGTAGGCTTGCCGTCGACGCTCGCGCGGCGCCGGCCCGACATCCGCCGCGCCGAGGCGAACCTGCATGCGGCGACCGCGAGTGTTGGCGTCGCGGTCGCGCAGTTCTATCCGGACGTATCGCTGACCGGCCAGGCCGGCATGCGCGCGACGAATGCGCGCGATCTCGCGCGCTGGTCGCACCTGTTCTATTCGTTCGGACCCACCGTGTCGCAACCGATTTTCCAGGGCGGCGCGCTGGTCGCCAATCTGCGCATGTCGAAGGCCCAGCAGGCGGAGGCCGCGCTCGATTACCGCAAAACCGTGCTGACGGCGCTGCGGGACATCGACAACGCGCTCGTCGTCTATCGCACCGATCAGGCGCGGCGCGATGCGCTCGCCGACAGCGTCAGCGCGCAGCAGACCTCGTTCGATCTGTCGCGCGACAGCTATCGAAAGGGGCTCACGAGTTTCATCAACGTGCTCGACGCGCAGCGGCAGCTCGCGCAGGCACGCGAGCAATACGCTCAAGGCACGACCCAGGTCAGCACCGATCTGGTGGCGCTCTACAAGGCGCTAGGCGGGGGCTGGCAGAGCGATGCGGATGCGGCGGGGGCAACCGGCGCGGCGGCGCCGCCAGGCAGTGGCGGATAAGCGGCCGCGATGCAGCGGTGCCGCAAGGTCGCAAGGCCGCAAGGCTTCAGCCATGCTCGAACTGCGGCTCCGCAATCTCCGTTCGCGTCGCATCGAGATGACGGCATGCGGCTAGCATCTGCTGCAACGACGTCACCGCGCAATCCGCTTCCAGCGACTCTTGCTGTTCCGCGCTCCACTGCTGCGTATCCTCGGGTGCCCAAAGGCCGACCACGATCGACACGTTCGGCAGGCGCGCGCGGATGCGCCGGATAAGATTGCGCAGATGCGACGGAATGCCGTCGATCTGCAGATACAGAAGGCAGACGATGCCGACGTCGTCTGCCTCGAGGCGATCGATCGATGCGCGCGACACCGCCTCGTGCGGCAGCGAACGCGCCGCGAAGCCGTGCTTGCCGAGCAACTGCAGCAGGATGACCGTCGCGAGCGCGTCGAGCGGACCACGGCCCGGCAGGCACAACACGCGGCTCGTCGGCGCATGCCACGCGAATACGGGCTCTACGACGGACGGTTCGCCGCCCGGCTCCTGCCGCGGGCCGTGGCTCTGTTCCGGCGTGAGCGTCGCGGTGCTCACGCCACTGATCGCCGCGTCGACCGATCGTGGCATCGCCCGAGCGGTCTGCGTTTCGTCGGAGGGCGCGAGCGGCCCCGCCGCGCCCCAGTTCGGCTGTGTTGGGAGCGGTGCGGGCTCGCGATCCTCGTAGCCGTCGAGGCCGTCGACCAGCTCGTTGGTCGTCGATTCGATGCGCGCGAGTTGTGCGCTCGTCACGCTGCCGCTCGTTACGTCGCTGGCCGCGAGCCGCAAGCCCTTGATTGCGACTTCGTCGTAATAGGCCGACAACGAGCGATCACGCAGCAGCACTTCGGCCTGCTCGATCGGTTCATCCGGATCGCCGGCGAGCGCGCGTTGATAGAAGTTTTCGACCGGCGTCAGCGGCGGCTGATCGCCGAGCAGCACGTCGAGAAACTCCAGACGCCGCACATGCCGGCCGAGCACCATCAGACACAGCGTCAACGGTGTCGACAGGATCAGGCCGATGGGCCCCCAGATCCAGCTCCAGAAGATCGCCGCGACCACCACCGAAAACGGCGACAGGCCCGTGCTGCGCCCATACAGCAACGGCTCGACCACCTGCCCCACTGCGAGTTCGGCGACCACGAACAGCACCAGCGACCAGATCGCCATCTCCCAGCCGGGACTGACCGCGGCCGCGAGCGCGGTGGGCAGTATCGCGGCGATCCAGATGCCGACGTAGGGCACGAGCCGCAGCAGCGCCGCGAGAATGCCCCACAGGATCGGGCTAGGCACGCCGATGAGAAACAGCCCCGCGCCGATCACGACGCCGACGCCGGTGTTCACGCCGAGCTGAGACACGAAGTAGCGGCTCAGGCGCCGCGCGGTCTCGTCCATCACCGTGGTCGTGCGATGCAGGTCGCGCGAGCCGAACAGCCGGATCGCGCGATCGCGCAGGTCGTCGCGTTGCAGCAGGATCACGATCGTGACGACGAAAACGATGAACGCGGTTTCCAATGGACTGATGGCCGGCGACAGCACGCGTCGCGCGAGCTCGAACGGCGTCGGCACCGGCTCGCGCACTTCCACCGGCACGGCCGTCGATGCCTGCGGGCTCGCCGCGGCCGCCGCGCCGTTCGGCGCTCGTAATTGTGGCGGCTCGATCGTCGTGCGCTGCAACGCCTGCCCTGCCTCGCTCGCGAACCGGTTCAGCTTGCCGATCGTCAGGCTGTGCACGGTATCGAGCTTGTGATGGATGGTCGCCTGATAACGCGGCATGCCGGCGGCGAGATCGGTCAACTGTGTGGCGATCACCGCGCACAACAGCGCGATCACCGACACCGTGATCAGCACCGCCGCGCACACCGACGCGACATGGCCGAGTTTGAGCCGGGCCAGTGCATCGGCGAGTGGCGCGACGAGAAAGCTCAACAGGATCGCGAGCGTGATCGGAATCATCACCGCGCTCGCGAAGTACAGGCATGCGACCGCGATCACCGCGACGACGAACGTGACGAGGCCCTCGATACCGAATGCGGCGCTCGCCGCCTGAATGCGCGCGGCGGGGCTCGTGGCGCGCGGCTCGGGTGTGTCGTTCATCTCGTTGAAGAAGATCGGGCATGGGAAAGCGGTCCCTGAGCCGCGCCGCGATGCGCCGGCTCAGAGTCTAGTTACTTGTGAAGGCCAAGTAACGCCTATTTCATCGTGTCGCCCGACACCGGCCCGCTCTCGACCGGTGGTGCCTCCTTCTCGATCTCACTGCGCGCCTGCTCCCAGTATTGCTCGGGCCTGCCCTTCGGCTCGGCCGCCTGCTCCCACAGATAGTAGGCGCGCATGCGGATCTGCTCGTCGACGCTCGGTTCCTGTTCCATTTGTTCACCCCAGCCTGGCTGTTTGCGTTCGCGCGTCTATCGTCGCGAAGATCGGAGACGCGTGCGTGTCGTCGACAACAGAGGGAGCAAACCTTGTACCCGGGCTGCGGCCCGCTTGTACCACGGAGTGCGACGGAACTGGCGTCGCTCGCTCACCCGGACTAGCCTGGCGATGAGTCGCCTTCGTCGGAAGTCAACTGCTCTTCGAGACGGTCGAACACGCGCTGCGTCGCGCGGCTCGGCGCTTCGAGCGCGAACAGCAGCAGCGAGCGGCCCGTCACCTGGTAGGCGTCGCCCGCGCTGAATTGCGGCAGCTCGGCGCGCACCGGCATGTTGGTGTCGACGAGGCAGGTCCAGCGCTCGCCCTCGGGAATGTCGGGCAGCGTGAAGTTGACGACGTCGTGATGCGCGTTCAGCACCAGCAGCAAGGTCGCGTCGGACGCGAGACGGCGAATGCCGCTCGCTTGCGCGCGGCCGTCGATCACGAGGCCGAAGCAGCGCATCGCCGGATCGGCCCATTGCTCGTCCGTGATGTCGGTGCCGTCCGGCGATAGCCAGCGCGTGTCGGTCACGTCGAGCGTCTCGTTGTATTCGCCGGTCAGAAACCGGCCGCGCCGCAGCACCGGCAAGCGGTGGCGCAGCGTGGTCAGCTTGCGCACGAACTCGGTCAGCGCGCGGCCGTCGTCATCGATCGCATCCCAATCGACCCAGCTGATCTCGTTGTCCTGGCAATACGCATTGTTGTTGCCCTGCTGCGTGCGGCCGAATTCGTCGCCGGCGAGGATCATCGGCGTGCCCTGCGAGAGCAGCAGCGTCGCGAGCAGATTGCGCTTCTGGCGCTCGCGTTGCTGGCGGATGTCGGGGTCGTCGGTGGGTCCTTCGGCGCCCATGTTCCACGACCGGTTGTCCGCGTGGCCGTCGCGATTGTCCTCGCCGTTTGCGTCGTTGTGCTTGTCGTTGTACGAGACCAGATCGTTCAGCGTGAAGCCGTCGTGCGCGGCGATGAAGTTCACGCTCGCCCACGGCCGCCGGCCGCGGTGATTGAACTTGTCGCCCGACGCGGTGATGCGTGTTGCGAGATCCGCGGCGGTGCTCTCGTCGCCCTTCCAGTACGCGCGCACGGTGTCGCGGAAGCGATCGTTCCATTCGGCCCAGCCCGGCGGAAAACCGCCCACCTGATAGCCGCCGGGGCCGCAATCCCAAGGCTCGGCGATCAGCCGGATGCTGGAGAGCACCGGGTCCTGGCGGCAGCTGTCGAGAAAGCCGCCGCCTTCGTCGAAGCCGTGATCTTCGCGGCCGAGGATCGTCGCGAGATCGAAGCGGAAGCCGTCCACTTTCATTTCGGTGACCCAGTAGCGCAGACTGTCGGTCACCATCTGCAGCACGCGCGGATGCGAGAGGTTCAAGGTATTGCCGGTGCCGGTGTCGTTGATGTAGTAGCGGGGCTCGTCGGGCATCAGCCGGTAGTACGACGCGTTGTCGATGCCCTTGAACGAGATCGTCGGGCCGCGTTCGTTGCCTTCGGCCGTGTGGTTGTACACGACGTCGAGTATCACTTCGAGATCGGCCTGGTGAAAGCGGTCGACCATCTCCTTGAACTCGCCGACCGATTCGGTCGACGACGCGAAGAAACGCGGATCGGCCGCGAAAAAGCCGATCGTGTTGTAGCCCCAGTAGTTCGTCAGCCCTTTGTCGAGCAGATGTTTGTCGTTGACGAAGGTCTGGATCGGCATCAGTTCGACCGTGGTCACGCCGAGGCTGCGGATATGGTCGAGCACCGGCTGCTGCGCGAGACCCGCGAATGTGCCGCGCAAACGCTCGGGCACTCGCGGATGACGTTTCGTATAGCCGCGCACATGCGTCTCGTACAGAATCACGCGCTCCCACGGCAGCGCGTTACGCTCCGGATGACTCCACGAAAAATTCGCGTCGACCACCTTGCATTTCGGCACGAAGGGCGCGCTGTCGCGCTCATCGAATGACAGGTCGAGCTCTTCCGAATCGAGCGTATAGCCGAAAATTTCCGGCGCCCATTTCAGCTCGCCGATGTGCGCCTTCGCATACGGATCGAGCAGCAGCTTGTTCGGGTTGAAGCGATGCCCGTTCTGGGGCTCGTACGGACCATGCACGCGATATCCATAGACGGCACCCGGTTTCAGATTCGGTACGAACACATGCCATACCTCGTCGGTGTACTCGGGCAGTTCGATGCGTTCGAGTTCGTGCTGGCCGGATTCGTCGAACAGACACAGTTCGACTTTCGTCGCGTGCGCGGAGAACAGGGCGAAGTTGACGCCGCTGCCGTTCCATGTCGCGCCGAGCGGGAAAGGCGCGCCTTCGGAAATGCGCGTCGAGTAGCTGGCTGGGGATGACATAGATGGTCTCAGTGGATGCAAGGAAGGTTGGTATCTCGGGGGCATGCATGTGCTTTTTTTCAACTGCCTTTCCACCTGTTCCGGGCTGCTCTCTATTCAAGTGTAGGCATTCGGGGCGAACGCGCCGGACAATGCACAGCGCGCACCCAGCAGGCGAGTTCAGATAGCAACTTATGGGCCTGATTGGCTCCCCTTCCCTCAGATCAAAGTCGCGGCATGAGATTTGCAGCACAGCGGCAAGGCGCACGCGTTCCGCGCCATCGAAAAGCCACGACAGCAATCAGGGAGAACACAGATGATGCGCAACACGCAGATCAAACCGCTGGCCGCTTCCGCATCGCTTCTCGCCGCCATTACGCTGATTTCCGCGTTCGGCACATGCGGCAGCGCGTTCGCGCAAGGCGCGCCGCAGGCGATCACCGAAAAACGCACCGACGTCGTGCAGCTCGCGAGCGGCTATCGCGCGTCGAAGCTGTCGGGCGCGGACGTGTACAACCGCAACAAGGACAACATCGGCACGCTCGACGATCTGATCGTTTCGCCAGGCACCGAGCGCACCACTTACGCGATCCTGTCGGTCGGCGGCTTTCTCGGCCTGGGCAAGCATCTGGTCGCCGTGCCGTTCAACGATCTGCAGATCGACAACCGGCGTGTCGTGCTGCCCGATGGGACGAAGAAATCGCTCGAGGCGTTGCCGGAGTTCAAGTACGCGGATTGAGCGCGGCGTTGCCGCGTCGCATCGATCGACGCGGCAACGGGCCGTCAGCCGAGCAGCTTGTCGGGCGTAATCGGCAAATCGCGGATGCGTTTGCCGGTCGCATGCCAGATCGCGTTGCAGACCGCTGCGGCCACGCCCACCACGCCGATTTCTCCGACGCCTTTGACGCCGAGCGGATTGACGATGTCGTCGCGCTCGTCGACGAACAGCACGTCGATTTCGTGAATGTCGGCGTTCACGGGCATGTGGTATTCGGCGAGGTTGTGATTCATCTGCCGTCCGAGCACGTGATCGAACTGGCCGTGCTCGTGCAGCGCCATGCTGATGCCCCACACGACGCCGCCCGCGACCTGATTGCCCGCCGTCTTCGGATTGACGATGCGCCCCGCCGCGACCGCGCTGAGCACGCGCGTCACGCGCACGGTGCCGAGCGCTTCGTCGACGCGCACTTCCGCGAACACCGCCGAATACGTGCCCATCGAATACGCCTGCTGCTTGACGTGCGGCTGCACGCTCGCCTGCTCTTCGAGTTCATCGAGGCCCGCGCGTTCGAGCAGCGTCGCGATCGCAATCGAGTCGTCCGCGTGCGGGCCGCACACGAGCCGGTTGCGCTCGCGCCGCACTGCTTCGCGCTCCACCGACGCGAAGCGCGCACCGCCATGTTCGCGCGCGAGTTCGACGAGACGATTGTGCAGGCGCGTACAGGCCGCATCGACTGCGCTGCCCACTGACGACACCGTCCACGATCCGCCCTCGATCGGCGCCTTCGGCAACCGCGTATCGCCGAGTTCGAAGCTGACGTCCGCGAGCGGCACGCCGAGCGCATCGGCGGCGATCTGCGTCATCGCGGTGTAGGTGCCGGTGCCGATATCGGAGGTCGAACTCGACACTCTGACGCGGCCATCGGGCGTCAGCACCGCGCGGGCGGCCGCTTTGTTCTGCATCGCGTCCCACGCACCGGTCGCCATCCCCCAGCCGATCAACTCGTTGCCTTCGCGGCGTGCGCGCGGTTCGAGCGGCCGCCCCGCCCAGCCGAAGCGCGCCGCGCCTTCGCGATAGCAGTCGCGCAGCGCCTTGCTCGAAAACGGCAGGTTCTTGTTCGCGTCGCGCTCCGCATAGTTGACGAGCCGCAATTCGAGCGGGTCCATCCGCAATGCCTCAGCGAGCTCGTCCATCGCGACTTCGAGCGGAAAGAGCCCCTGGGTCGCGCCGGGCGCGCGCATGTCGGCCGGCGTCGGCACGTCGAGCTTCGCGACCTTGTAGCCCATCGACACGTTGTCGCATCGATACAGCTGCCCGGCCCAGTTGACCACGACGTCGCAGAACTCCTCGTAGCGTGAGGTTTCCGACACCGCCTCGTGAATCACCGCCTGCAGGCGGCCATCCGCCGACGCGCCGAGCGCGACGCGTTGCACCGATTGCGGCCGATGCGCGAAGGTGAACATCTGCTGCCGGGTCAGCGTGACGCGCACGGGTTTCTTCAGTTCGCGCGCCGCCATCACCGCGAGCGCCAGATGATATTGCGGCCGCAAGCCGGAGCCGAACGCGCCGCCGACGAACGGCGACACCACCTGCACTTCGTCGTCTTGCAACCCGAACACGCGCTTCAGATAGCCCTTCGTATTGACGACGCCCTGAGTCTTCTCATAGACGGTCAAGTGTCCTTGCGCATCGGGCACCACGGTACAGCCGTGCATTTCCATCGGATTGTGGTATTCCGCGGGCGTCGTGTAGAAGGCGTCTACGCGCACCCTGGCGTCGGCCAACGCTTTGCGCGGCTCGCCGCGCTCGGGCGGCGGCGGATCGAAGCCGCCTTTCTCCGCTGACGGCGGCACGGCGCTCATCAACGCCGCTTCGATATCGGTCTGATGAGATGCGGCCTCGTAGCGCACCCGCACCAGCGACGCCGCGTAGCGCGCGAGTTCGAGCGACTGCGCGACCACCAGCGCGACGGGCTGCCCGCTATACCACACGCGCTCGTCCCACAGCGGCCTCAATGGCGTGCCGGCCGGCGCGATCATGTCCTTGAACGCATCGACATCCGACGGCAGCGCCGGGCGCTTGCGATGCGTGAGCACGAGCAGCACACCGGGTAGCGCCTCGGCGGCCGAGGTATCGATCGACACGATCTTGCCCGTCGCGATGGTGCCCGACACGACGACGCCATACACGAGCCCTTCGGCGCAGAACTCGGCCGCATATTGCGCGGCGCCGGTCACTTTGGCGGGCCCGTCGACACGCGAATGCGGCACGCCGATCGCGGGCTTCGGGCTGCCTGTCGATGGCAAGGTTTCGGCACGGTTCATCGCGCGGCCTCCTCGAACGAACGTTGTGTAGCCTCGCCGAAGGCGCGCACGATCACGCGCGCCGCGAGTTCGATCTTGAACGCGTTGTCGCGCTGAGCGCGCGCATCGCGGAGCAGCGCCGCCGAGAAATCGCGCACGGTCCGCGCGTTCAGCGTCGCGCCGCGCAGTGCGGCTTCGGCGGCGGGATCTCGCCACGGCTTGTGCGCGACGCCGCCGAGCGCGCAACGCGCGTCGACGATACGCGAGTCGTCATCGAGTTCGACACCGACCGCGGCCGACACCAGCGCGAACGCATACGAAGCGCGGTCGCGCACCTTCACGTACGCGTGATGCACGGCAAAGCCTTGCGCCGGCAATTCGATCGCGGTCACGAGTTCGTCGTCGCGCAGGTTGGTATCGATGTGCGGCGTGTCGCCGGGCAACCTGTGAAAATCCGCGAACGGCAGCGTGCGTGCGCCGTCGTTGCCGATCAGATGCACGGTGGCGCCGAGTGCCGCCAACGCCACGCACATATCTGACGGATGCACCGCGATGCAGTGTTCGCTCGCGCCGAGGATCGCGTGAATGCGGTTCACGCCGTGCAGCGCCGGACAGCCGCTGCCTGGTTCGCGTTTGTTGCACGGCGTGCCCACGTCGTAGAAGTAGTAGCAGCGCGTGCGTTGCAGCAGATTGCCGCCGACCGTCGCGACATTGCGAATCTGCGGCGACGCGCCGGCCAGGATCGCTTTCGCGAGCAGCGGGTAGCGCGTTGCGACGGTATCGTCATACGCGAGCGCGCTGTTCGTTACCAGCGCGCCGATCATCAGGCCGCCTTGCGCCGACGCTTCGATCCGCCTGAGCGGCAAACGGTTGATGTCGACGAGCAAAGCCGGCCGCGCCACATCTTCGCGCAACAGGTCGACGAGATTCGTGCCGCCCGCGATGAACGCGGCGGCCTTGTCCGAACGATGCCGTTCGAGCGCATCCTGCACCGCATCGGCGCGCGTGTATGAGAAGCGGTTCATGGCCGCGCTCCGCGCTGATCGCCGACCGGACTGTCGTGCGGTGCATCCTCGTCGCCGAAATGCGCCACGTCGAGAATCGCGGCGACGATATTCGTGTACGCGCCGCAGCGGCACAGATTGCCGCTCATCTGCTCGCGCACGTCGTCCGCGCAGTGCGCATGGCCTTCTTCGAGCATCGCGTACGCCGAGCAGATTTGCCCCGGCGTACAGTAGCCGCACTGGAACGCGTCATGTTCGATGAACGCCTGCTGCAATGGATGCAACGTATCGCCGTTCGCGAGACCTTCGATCGTCGTGATCGATGCACCGTCGTACACGACCGCGAGCGCAAGGCAGGTATTGATCCGCTGACCATTGACGAGCGCGGTGCACGCGCCGCATTGGCCGTGATCGCAGCCCTTCTTGGTGCCGGTGAGGTGCGCATGCTCGCGCAGCAGATCGAGCAGCGAGGTCCACGCTTGAACGTCGAAGTGCCGCGTCTCGCCGTTGATATCGAACGTCAATGCATGCGACGCGGGCGCGTCGGCCTGCGCGGCTTCAGCATCGGGGGTAGCCATCGGATTTCCTCCTCACAAGGCGTCGCGCAAGCAACGCGGCGCGCGACGAAACTCCATGCAACTCGAACCCATGCAAAACGGCGGCAGCGCGCGAGCGCGATGCCGCCGCGGCCTCCGGCGCGTCGCGACGCAGCCCGCCGCGCGCGGCTGAACGCTTATTGCCCCGCCGCGCTACCCGCGCGCGGCGGCGTCGCGCCTTTGAAGCGCTTGTTGGTGGCGCGGCCATTGCCGCCGCCGGCGACACCATTGGTCGCGCCCCCCGACTCGCCCACATTGCCGTTCGCGTCGTTCGTGCTGGTCGTATCCGGCGTGCGCGATTCTTCCAGACTTGCGCCCGGTTTTGCGGCGGACTTGCCGTGTTGCGTAGACGGATTGGAACCGGTCTGCGCGAAGCCCGCCTGCGCAAACCCTAGCGCAAGGCAGCCCGACACGAGCGCGGCACCCAGTTTGACGGATACATCGATCTTCATGTCACTCTCCCTTATGACGTTATGGAAACCACTGCGAGAAGCTGCTGCGCGGTCCATGGCAGCCTCGCCGCCTTCGGTTCGACAACCTAAATAATCGGCGCGCCGCCTGTCACCGCAATCGTCGCGCCCGAGATATAGCTGGCTTCGTCCGACGCGAGCATCACATACGCGGCCGCAAGCTCGGCCGGTTGTCCGGGGCGCTTCATCGGCACCTGCTTGCCGAACTGCTCGACCTTGTCGGGCGGCATCGTCGATGGGATCAGCGGCGTCCAGATCGGTCCCGGCGCCACGCAGTTCGCGCGAATACCCTTTTCCGCGAGCAATTGCGCGAGGCCGCCGGTGAAGTTCTGAATCGCGCCCTTGGTGGTCGCATAGGCGATCAGGCCGGGGTTCGGATGATCGGCATTGATCGACGACGTATTGATGATCGCGCCGCCCGGTTTCATATGGCGGACCGCCGCGCGCGTGATCCTGAACATCGCGCCGATGTTGGTATCGAAGGTCTTGTCCCATTCTTCGTCGCTGATCGCGTCGAGCGACGGATAGCTCATCTGATACGCGGCGTTGTTGACCACCACGTCGAGCCGGCCGAAAGCCTCGATCGCCTTGTCGACGATCGCATCGCAATGCTCGCGATCGCGGATATCGCCGCCGACCAGCACCGCTTTGCGACCGGCGTCCTCGACCCAGCGCGCGGTCTCGCGCGCATCGTCTTCTTCGTCGAGATAGGCGATCAGCACATCGGCGCCTTCACGCGCGAACGCGATCGCGACCGCACGGCCAATGCCGCTGTCGCCGCCGGTCACGATTGCTGCCTTGCCGGCGAGACGCCCCGAACCTTCGTAGGTTTTCTCGCCGTGATCCGGTTGCGGGTTCATGCCGGCCGTGCGGCCGGGCGTCTGGTCCTGCTGCTGTTTGGGAAACGGCGGTGCCGGGCGTTGCGTGTCGCTCATGTCTGATCTCCCTCGTTGCATATCACAAATGACCATGGACGGCGCGCATGAGCGCGCCGCGTCATCGGTCTTTGAGCAACGAGTGGGCCCGCACCGCTAAAGAAGCTGCGGCGGATAGAACGCTGGCAGAAAGATGGCAGACAAATGACAAACCGGTTCGCATCGCGCCAGGTGCGATTTCCGGCCACGACCCTGCATAAATGACAGAACGGTCAGCAAGTTTTCGCTAACAGCCTGATTCAGATGATGGCTCCGCCGCGTGCAACGCGGCCGCCGATTCGAGCACCCGCAGCAGCCGCTCGGGCGTCAATGGTTTCGCGCAATGCGCGTCGAAGCCCGCCGCCTTGGCGAGCGCGCGATCCTCTCGCGACGCGAACGCGGTGCACGCAACCAGCAGCATATGCGCAGTCTGCGGATGCGCGCGCAGACGCCGCGCGAGTTCGAGCCCGTCGAGTCCCGGCATCTTGATGTCGAGCAGTACCGCAAACGGCTGCCACTCGCACGCGGTCTCGCACACCGCATACGGATCGTCGAGCGCACGGCACTCGAAGCCGTCGGCCGTCAGTAGCATTTGCAGCGCGTCGGCTGCTTCCCGGTAATCGTCCACTACCAGCACGCGACGATGCGCGGCCATCGCATAGCGGATCTGCCGCCATACGAGCACGTCGTCGCTGCTGTCCACGTTGTCGTTGAACACAGTCATTTTTTCTCGCCCTTTTACATTCGCCCTGAAGGGCATCCCGCGCCACGCGCGCAAGATTCGATCCCATTGCGTCTGCCGGACTGCGGCCAGGTTTTTGTTATTTCCGCTTCATTCGGACGATGCCGCGGCCAACATGCGTCATCCCGCATTCCAGCGTTGCAATCACCTGGTATGCGGGATTCAGCGTGCCCATACATCACGGCGTTTGAATGACGGCGACGACGATGTGCGTGCTGCGCAACATCGTTTGACGCTCTGTCTTTGTGCGATCCGCCTCGCTAAGGGGCGTCGCACGACATCGGTATTCCAACGGATCGAGGGTCCACGCAATGCATGCCGCGAGCGCTCTCATGGCGCGAATCGATGACGCGGTCATAAACAAAGGATAAGCGACGCTGCCGATAAAAAAATGCTCGACGTGTTAGGGGTTTGTGCTCTGCGGGTTATCCCGCACGATTATCGATAAAGCCTTTCAGCATCGCGAGCGTGTCGGCGTCGTCGATATGTTTGTCGGTACGCCAGCGCAACATGCGTGGAAAACGCACGGCCACGCCTGACTTATGGCGCGAACTCGCTTGTATCCCTTCGAAGCCGATCTCGAACACGAGCGTCGGCGTTACGCTGCGCACCGGGCCGAATTTATCGACTGTGGTCTTGCGCACGATCGCATCGACGCGATGCATCTCTTCGTCGGTGAGCCCTGAATAGGCCTTCGCGAAAGGCACGAGCGTGCGCACGCCGTCGGCTTCGTCCCATACCGCGAACGTGTAGTCGGTGTAAAGACTCGCGCGCCGGCCATGACCGCGCTGCGCGTAAACAAGTACAGCGTCTACCGCATACGGCTCGATCTTCCATTTCCACCACGTGCCCGATGCCTTGGTACGGCCGACGCCATACATCGATTCACGCTCCTTCAGCATCAAGCCTTCGACGCCGCGCGCGCGGCTCTCCTCACGCAAGGCCGCCAGCGCATGCCAGTCCGCGCCACGGACGAGCGGCGATACGCGCAACAGACCGCGCGCGAGCGTGCCATCGACCGACGCGCTCAACGCATCGAGCCGCGCGCGCCGATCGACGAGCGGGCTCATGCGCAGGTCCTGGCCGTTCGCTTCGAGCAGGTCGTAGGCGAGCAGCGCTGCGGGCGAATCCGCAAGGATCTTGCGCGTCAGCGTCTTGCGCGCGATGCGCGGTTGCAGCCGCGCGAACGGCAACGGCGCAGCCGCACCGGGTTCCCACGCGAGAATCTCGCCATCGATCACATAGCCATCGGGTAAGGACTCGCCCAATGCCGCGACCTCCGGAAAACGATCGGTAATCAAATCCTCGCCACGCGACCACAACCACACGCGGCCGCCGCGTTTGACGAGTTGCGCGCGGATGCCGTCCCACTTCCATTCGATCAGCCAGTGCGCGGGATCGCCGAGCGTCGCCGGATCGCTCTGCAACGGATGCGCGAGAAAGAACGGGTACGGCAGGCCCAGGTCGCTATCGTGTTGAGGGGCATGCGCTTGCGTATCGTCGTCGGTCTGCGGCGCGATCAGACGCAGATAGCGCGCCGCATCGGGCTTCTGTCGCGAATCGGTCCAGCCGACCATTCGTTGCGCGATCCGCTTGTGATCGACGCCGGCCACTTCGGCGAGCGCGCGCACCACCAGTTGCCGTGCGACGCCGACACGAAAGCCGCCGCCGATCAGCTTGGTCAGCAGGAAGCGGCCGCCCCAGTCGAGTTCGTCCCAGTAACTGAGTAGACGCGTGCGCAACTCGTCGGGCGGCAGGCCGCGCAATGGCAGCATGCGTTGCTCGATCCATTGCGCAAGGCCCAGCTCGGAGTCGCGCGACGCGGGCGGCAGAATATGCGCGATGGTTTCGGCCAGATCGCCCACCGAGTGATACGACTCTTCGAACAGCCACTCGGGCAAGCCGGCGCGCTCACGCGCGATGTCGGTCAGCAAACGCGTCGGCACCAGTTGACGCGGTTTGCCGCCCGCGAGGAAATACGACGCCCATGCCGCGTCTTCAGGCTCGGCCACCGAGAAATAACTGGTCAGCGCCGCGAGTTTGTCGTGCGTCGACGTGGTCGCATCGAGCGCGGTGTAGAGGGCCGCGAAGCGTTTCATACGGTGTCCGTCATGTTTCGCTCGCCGCGGGCGCTTCGTCGGCGCCGGCCGCATCGGCTTCGACTGTATCGTCGCCGTATTGCGTGTCGAACGCGCTCGCCTGCAGGCCTTGCTCGTTGAGCCAGCGCACCATCGGTTCGATCGAGCCATGCGTGACGATCACACGCGAGGCGCCGCTCTCGCGGATCGCCGTTTGCAAACCCGGCCAGTCGGCGTGATCGGACAGCACGAAGCCGCGATCGACGCCGCGCCGGCGGCGCGCACCGCGCAGGCGCATCCAGCCCGACGCGAACGCATCGCTGTAATCGCCGAAGCGCTTGAGCCACGCGCTGTTCTGCGCGGACGGCGGCGCGACGATCAGCGCCTGTCTGAACACGGCCTTGTCTTTCGCGGCGATCTCGCTGACGAGATTGACTGGCGGCAGGCGCACTCCCGCGTCGCGATACGCGCGATTGAGCGGCTCGACCGCGCCGTGACAGAAGATCGGCCCGATCGCGGCATCGACGCTCGCGAGCACGCGTTGCGCCTTGCCGAACGAATAGCAGAACACCACCGACGCGCGCCCTTCGGACGCGTTGTGACGCCACCATGAATCGATCGAATCGAACACGCTTTGCGGCGTATCCCAGCGATAGATCGGCAGACCGAAAGTCGATTCAGTGATGAAGGTATCGCAGCGCACCGGTTCGAACGCGGCGCAGGTCGGATCGGCTTCGAGCTTGTAGTCGCCCGATGCGACCCATACGCGGCCCCCGTGCTCGATGCGCACCTGCGCCGAACCGAGCACATGCCCGGCCGGATGCAGCGACACGCGCGCCGCGCCGACCATGAGCGGCTCGCCATAGTCGAGCGTGTGCAGCGCGATGCCGGGCAGCCGCGACAGCAGCACGCTCGCACCCGCGCGTGTCGCGAGATAGCGCTGATGGCCGAAGCGCGCATGGTCGGAATGCGCATGCGTGATCACCGCCCGCTCCACCGGCCGCCATGGATCGATGTAAAAATCGCCGGCCGGGCAATACAGTCCCTCGGGCCGCGCGACCACCAGATCGTTGGCTTGCGGCGCGGCGTTGGTCTGACGGGGCGGCTGATCCATCGGCTGTCCTCGGGATTGGCGGGCGATCTTCCGAACGCGGCTAAGCAAACTATATGCCGCGCCATTGATGGCCCCGTTTCTGCTTACGGTATATAAAGCACACAGGCGTGTCGAGAGCGGTTGCCATCCGGCAGCGCCCGGCGCGCACCGCGAGGCCTCATGCCGATCCTGCTCGACCAGCATGCGCTGTTTATCGCCAGGCATCCCGGGCGCTTCCTGCTGCAAACGCTGAAGGCGTTTCGCGCGAACCAGGGGCTGCTGCTCGCGGGCGCGGTCGCGTATTACGCGTTGCTGTCCATCGTGCCGCTGCTGATCCTGGTCGTCATCGTGCTGTCGCGCGTGGTGCCGCAGCAGCTGGTGCTCGAAGCGCTGTCGCATCTGCTGCGCTGGCTCGTGCCCGGGCAATCGGCCGCGCTCGTGCGTGAGCTGTCGAACTTTTTGCAGCATCGCGCGGTGATCGGCTGGGTGCTGCTGCTGACGATGCTGTTCTTCAGCTCGCTCGCTTTCACCGTGCTCGAAAACGCGATGTCGCTGATCTTCGTGCACCGCGTCGTCGTGAAGCGGCGCCACTTCCTGGTCTCGGCGTTGCTGCCCTACTGCTACATCATGTTTCTCGGCGTTGGCCTCTTGATCGTCACGTTCGTATCGAGCGCGCTCGACACGATCGGCGCCGAAGGTCTGCAACTGTTCGGCCTGCATGTGTCGTTGCAGGGCTTCACGCGAGTGCTGCTGTATCTGCTCGGGCTCGCCGGTGAAATCTTCGTGCTGACTTCGGTGTATCTGGTGATGCCGGTCGGACGTCCGTCGCTCAAACATGCGCTGATCGGTGGCGTGGTGGCCGGCGTGTTGTGGGAGGTTACGCGGCACGTGCTGGTCTGGTATTTCGCCACGCTGTCGCAGGTCAGCCTCGTCTATGGTTCGCTGACGATGGCGATCGTGATCCTGCTGAGCTTCGAATGGCTCGCCACTCTGCTGCTGTTCGGCGCGCAGGTGATATCGCAGTACGAGCGCTTCGGCACCGAAGCGCTCGACGCGCCGCAGCCGAAGATCAAGACCGGCTAAGCAAGCCAGTCGCAAGGTACAGCCCTTGCTCGTTCGATACCGACCCAAGCCGCCCATGCGACACGGCGGCTTCGACTGGATATTGAGGGAGCAAGGATCATGGCTGAGACGGTTGGCGATTTCATCATCGAGCGGCTGCATGCATGGGGCGTGCGGCGTATCTACGGCTATCCGGGCGACGGCATCAACGGCGTCTTCGGCGCGTTGAACCGCGCGCAGAGCGAAGCGAAGAAACGCCATAAAGGCACGGATCAGCCGGGCCCGATCGAATTCATCCAGGTCCGCCACGAAGAAATGGCCGCGTTCATGGCCGCCGCGCATGCCAAGTTCACCGGCGAACTCGGCGTGTGCATCGCCACCTCGGGGCCCGGCGCTTCGCATCTGCTGACGGGCCTCTACGACGCGCGCATGGATCACATGCCGGTGCTGGCGATCGCCGGTCAGCAGGCGCGCGCGGCGATCGGCGGACACTATCAGCAGGAGCTGGATCTGCCGGCGATGTTCAAGGACGTGGCCGGCTCGTTCGTCGGCTTTGCGACGATGCCCGCGCAGGTGCGTCATCTGGTCGATCGGGCGGTGCGTATCGCGCTTGCCGAGCGCGCGGTGACCGCGCTGATACTGCCGAACGATCTGCAGGACATTCCGTATGAACCGCCGGGGCGCAAGCACGGCACGCTGCATTCGGGCATCGGTTACGCGCGCCCGCGCGTGGTGCCGAGCGACCAGCAGTTGCGCGAGGCCGCCGACGTGCTGAACGCCGGCCGCAAGGTCGCGATCCTGGTCGGCGCGGGCGCGCTGCACGCGACCGACGAAGTGATCGCGGTCGCCGAGAAACTCGGCGCCGGCGTCGCCAAAGCGCTGCTCGGCAAGGCGGCGCTGCCCGACGATCTGCCGTGGGTGACCGGCTCGATCGGCCTGCTCGGCACGAAGCCGAGCTACGACATGATGACCCATTGCGATACGTTGCTGATGATCGGCTCCGGCTTCCCATACTCGGAGTTTCTGCCGAAGGAAGGCGACGCGCGCGGCGTGCAGATCGACATCAAGGCCGACATGCTGAGCCTGCGTTATCCGATGGAAGTGAACCTCGTCGGCGATAGCGTCGAGACGCTGCGCGCGCTGCTGCCGCTCATCGAGCAGAAGGAGGATCGGCTGTGGCGGGAGCGCATCGAAGGCTGGGTGTCGGACTGGTGGAAGACGCTGGAAAAACGCGCGCACGAACCCGCGAAGGCTGGCCTGAATCCGCAGCTGTCGGTATGGGAACTGTCGAAGCGCATTCCGTCGAACGCGATCGTCACCAGCGATTCGGGTTCGGTCGCGAACTGGTACGCGCGTGATCTGCAGGTGCAGCGCGGCATGATGTGCTCGCTGTCGGGCGGGCTCGCGTCGATGGGCGCGGCCGTGCCGTATGCGATCGCCGCGAAGTTCGCGTATCCCGAGCGGCCCGTGATCGCGCTGGTCGGCGACGGCGCGATGCAGATGAACAACATGGCCGAGCTGATCACGGTCGCGAAGTACTGGCAAGGCTGGAGCGATCCGCGCTGGATCTGCATGGTGCTCAACAATGGCGATCTGAACCAGGTCACGTGGGAGCAACGCGTGATGGAAGGCGATCCGAAGTTCGAGGTGTCGCAGGACATTCCTTCCGTGCCGTATCACCGCTTCGCGGAGCTGATCGGTTTGAAGGGCATCTATGTCGACAATCCCGAGCAGATGGCGACCGCCTGGGACGACGCGCTCGCGTCGAATCGTCCGGTCGTGATCGAGGTGAAGTCCGATCCGAACGTGCCGCCGTTGCCGCCCCACGTTACGCTCGCGCAGGCCAAAGCGTTTGCCGAGACTTTGCTGAAGGGCGATCCCGATCAGGGCAACGTGGTGGTAGAGACGGCCAGGCAGGTGCTCGGTGCGGTGCTGCCGGGACATCACGACAAATGATGCGGTAGCGGCTCGACGACGTGTGCGCGCGCCAACGGTTCGACAGAGGAAGTGACTGTTAAAATGGCGCGCGCTTCGTGCGCGCGCTCATTGGGCCTGCTTCAACGCAGGCCATCACGTCGCCCCTTATCTCATGCTCACACACGTCCTCGCCGTTTTCGCGGCGGCCCAGACTGCGTCATTCGCGCAGGTCGCATCGTTTGCATCACCTGGCATGGACGCCCTCGCCCATGCTTGACGAAACCCGCATCGCACGCGCACTGACCGCGCGCGGCATCACGCCCGATCCGCGCCAGCGTGAGGCCATCAGCGCGCTCGCCGGGTTGCTCGGCGCGCAGCAGCGCGCACGGCATGCATGGTCCACCGCCGCGTTCGGGCCGCAAGGCGTCTACTGTCACGGCTTGCCGGGGCGCGGCAAGAGCCTCGTCGTCGATACGCTGTTCGAGCTCGCGCCGTGCCGCAAACGGCGCCTGCATTTCCACGAGTTCCTGCGCGAGATGAACCGCCGGCTCGTCCAGGCGCCGCGTGGCGACGACCGACTCGGCGACGTCTCGCGGCAATGGCTCGACGGCATCGAGTTGCTGTGCTTCGACGAATTCCATGTGCACGATATCGCCGACGCGTTCCTGATGGGGCGCTTTCTCGATACCGCGATCAACCTCGGCACGCGGATCGTGCTGACGTCGAACTACGCACCGGACGATCTGCTGCCCGACCCCGAGTTCCACGAGCGCTTTATGCCGACCATCGCGCAGATCAAACGTGCCTTCACGGTGATCCATTTCGACGGCGCGCGCGATTACCGTTTCGGCGGCGAAGCGGCCGAAGTGCCGCGCTTTTTCTCGCCGCTCGATGCGTCCAGCGCGGCCGCGTTGCGCGATATCTTCGCGAGCCATGAAAGCGGCGCTGCGATCGAACCGGTCAGGCTGAGCGCGGCGGGCCGGCCGCTCGAAGCGCGCGCGGCCGGCAACACGCTGCTGTGGGCGGACTTCGAGCAGTTGTGCGTCGCGAGCCGCTCGCACCTCGACTACCTCGATCTCGCCGAGCAATGGCAAGGCTTGATCGTCGATCGTCTGCATACGCAAGCACTGAGACAGTCGCATACGCTGCAGCGCCTCGTGTGGCTGATCGACATCTTTTACGACCGCAAGCGTGCCCTCTTCATCGCGTCCGATCAGCCGATCGAGACCGCGTTGATCGGTCTCGAAGGCGCGCATGATCTGTCGCGTACGCTAAGCCGGCTCGCCGAGTTGCAATCGCGCGCGTATCGCAGCGTGCTCGAGCGAGGCGGCGCGGACGAAGCGCAAGACGGCATCGACGCCGAAGCTTGAAAGCCGGGCATCTGACCCGCGCCCATTTCTGGAATTCTTGCAAGGCAGCGGTAAAGCGTGCCAGCGCCCTCTCGCGTCGACACACGCGCTCCAGCGGCGCGCGCTGCGCCGGAGCGACAACGAAGCGGCCCCGGAGCCGGCCCGCCGCTTGCGCGGGAATGGGTTCTGCTAACGCCGAGCGCAGACTCCATTGTTCAGCGGATTACCGCCGCTCGCGCCCGCCCATGCTCAGAACCGCTTCCGTAGCCGCCGCATTGTGCGCGGCCTGCCTCACGTCCGCCTGCGTGCATATCGGCCCCTCGCGTCTGAAGGCCGATCAGGTCGACTATGCACGCGCGCTCGGCGACGCGAAGAAGCGCGCGATCCTCGCCGCCGTGATCGGTCTGCGCTACGGCGATGCGCCCGCGTTCCTCACCGTCAGCAGCATCATCGCCGCCTACACGTTCGACACCACCGGCGGCGCGACGCTCAACGCCGGCTCGGGCACCATGCCGAACTACGCACAGGCGACCGGCAGCGTGTCGTACTCGAACCGGCCGACCTTCACGTTCACGCCGACCACCGGTGAAGCGTTCGCGTCCGCCTATATCCGGCCGCTCGCGCCGGCGCTCGTGTTGCCGCTCGCCGAGGGCGGCGTGCCGATCGATCTGCTGTTGCGCATCACCGCGCAGTCGATCGGCGGTCTGCGCAACGGCGATGTGCTCGGCGGCAACAACAGTGCGGGCGCGCCGGGCTTCTTCGAATTGCTGCAGGCGTTGCGTCGTCTGCAACTGGCGGGCGAGCTGAACGTGGAGACGCGTCAGCTCGATGTAAAGGCCGATCTCAAAGGCGGCCAAAGCCCCGCATTGGCCGTGTTTCTGTCGATCGGTGCGACCAGCAGCGGCGAGTCGCCGGGCACGGCCGCCGATGTCGCGCGCGTGCGCAGGCTGCTGCATCTGTCTACGAAGACACGTAGCTATGAGGTCGTGTATGGGCCGTCGTCGACTTCCGCGAAGGGCGAGCGCATTACCATGGTCACGCGCTCGGTGCTCGGCATCCTCAGCGATCTCGGCGCGCAGGTGCAGGTGCCGCAGGAGCGCATCAGCGACGGTTCGACGAAGCCGACGGTCGGATTGGTCGGCGGTGAAACCAGGCCGACGATTATCGTGCACTCGGGCAACGCCGCGCCGGCCGATGCTTATGTGTCGATCGCATATGGGCCTTCGGTATATTGGGTCGAGCGCAATGACTTCGATTCGAAATACGCGTTTACAGTCGTGCAGAATCTGATGGCGCTCGCGGAATCGGATACGAGCAGTAAGGCGCCGGTGGTGACCATTCCGGCGAATTGACGAGTGAATGAAAACCTCTCACCCGCCGCTCACCCGCCGCCCTTTCGCGGCAAAGGAAAAGCCATGCAAAAGATCCCCGTTACCACGGCCTTGTTCATCGCAGGCTTTGGCCCGATCGTGACCGACGCCCAGCCAAGCCGCGATCTCTACCGCCGCGCCTTCGGTATCCCCTTCAAGGAAGAGAACGGCGGCTATCTGCATACGGAGAGTTTGAACGGCGCAAACTCTTTCGCGTTGTGGCCGCTCTCTCACGCCTCTCAGTCGTGCTTCGGCACGCAATCGTGGCCTGCCGACGTACCCATTCCGCAAGCCTGGATCGAGTTCGATGTCGACGACGTCGAAGCGGCAACGGCAGAACTTGAATCGCAAGGGTATCGAATGCTGGTCAGGAACCGGACTGAGCCGTGGGGCCAGACTGTCAGCCGCTTTATCGGGCCGGAAGGATTGCTGACCGGCATCACGTTTACGCCATGGATGCGTGACAAGAAATGATCGCGGCCGCCGTGCCGATTAGGAACGAGTGTGCATCAGATTGCCCGGTTAATTCCGAAAATCGATATTCACCATTGTGAATAATGCGCATAACTATCAGCCTTCGCTTTCCTAAACTTGGAGTTTCGCGACACTGACGGAAACGTACGAGAGCATCGCGTTTGCGTCGAAATCGCAATCCATCAAAGGAGAAGCGCTTCATGAACAAGGCAACCAGCACATTGATCGCGGCCCTCGCCGCGCTGATGCTGTCGGGCGGCGTATATGCACAAAGCAACAACACGCTGGCGACTCCGTCCACGAAGTCGCCGGCCGCTCCAACGAGTGGCTATGGCACGCCTGGCGCCACCGGCACGGACAGCGGCGCGGCGTCGCCGACCTCAGGCCAGCCGATGAACACGATGAGCACGGACGGTAGCTCGACGTCCCGCCAGCCCGCTTACGGGGTCAACAACTCACTGGCGACCCCATCCACGAAGTCGCCAGTCGGCCAATAAGCGCAAGCTTGGCTGGCAACACCGCGCGGTAAATCGGACGTCGCCTGTGCCCCAGGCATACGGTCGTTCGATCCGCGTATACGTGAACTCGCCGCGCGCGACCTCCGTGGGCGCTGACCTAGAATAAAAGCATGGTCGCGACCCAACGAGGAGGCTGCCATGACACTCACGCTAACGTCGCAAGCCTTCCGACAGAGCGGCGAGATTCCGGTGCAGCATACCTGCGAGGGCGCCAATGTATCCCCGCCGCTCGCGTGGTCCGGCGTACCCGCGAACGCAAAAAGCCTGGCGCTGATCGTCGACGACCCCGACGCGCCGAGAATGACCTGGGTGCATTGGGTGCTCTACAACATCCCGCCGACAGCCACCGGGTTAGCCGATGGCGCTGATGCACAGCCTTTGCCGGGCGGCACGCTCGAAGGCACCAATGACTTCAAGCGTGCCGCTTACGGCGGCCCGTGTCCGCCCGTTGGACGTCACCGCTATTTCCACAAGCTGTACGCGCTCGACACCGTATTGCCCGATTTGAAAAGCCCCAGCAAGGCTGCGCTCGAGAAGGCCATGCAAGGGCACGTACTCACGCACGCCGAACTGATCGGCACCTATCAGAAGCGATGAGCGCAGACGAAGAGAATCCAGCGGTTCCGGTGCCCCAGAATCAGTGCGACGACACGTAAGCCGTATCAGCGAATGCCGCCGGGATCGCGAAGCTCTCGCGCATCCGCCTCGCCTCCGCGGCCGGCGTCAAGCCAAACAGACGCCTGAATTCCCTGCTGAACTGGGACGGGCTCGCGTAACCCACAGCGTGTCCCGCCGCCTCCGCCGTCAGGTCGTGGCGCACCATCAACAGGCGGGCCTGATGAAGGCGCGTCGACTTCACGTATTGCATCGGCGACACCTGTGTAATGGCCTTGAAGTGGCTGTGGAAGCTCGGAATGCTCATACCCGCTTCGTCGGCCAGTTGCCTTACGTCGAGGGGCTGCGCATAGCTTGCATGAATCACGCGCAGTGAGCGGCCTATCTGGCCGAACTGTCCTCGCATCGCCAAAGCCTCGCGCAACGAGCTTCCCTGGGCTCCGGTGAGCACGCGGAAATACAGTTCACGCAGCAGCCCGGCACCCAATACAGCAGCTTCGAGTGGCCGATGCATCGCCTCGAGAAAGCGCAGCACGGAAGCTTGCATCGCATCATCCATCGGCGTCGACATCATGCTCTGAGGTGCTGGTGGGCGCTCAGCCTCGCCTTCGCGGTCGATGCGCTCCGCGAGTTCGGCGGCCAATGCGAAATCGAGGTGCAGATACAGCGCGAGCAGTGGATGCTCCTCGGTTGCGTCGGTCTCCATGCTGAACGGCACAGGCACGGATACGGCCAGATAGTGGCTCTCGTCATACAGGTACAGCTGGTCGCCGAAATAACCACGCTTGCGGCCCTGGCAGACGATCACGATACCGGGGTCGTACAGCACCGGCGTGCGGGATAGCGCCCGGTTCGACCGCAAGATGCGGACGCTCGGCAGCGCCGTCAGGTTGTAGCCCTCGTCGGGCGCCAACGCGCGCAGCAACGCAACCATGCGTTTCTGGCTTCGCGAGGATAAAGCTGGGTGCTGGGTCGAAGCGCGGATTGTGCTCATAGTTTTGTGCAAGAAACTCAGCGGAATTCGGCTTATTTTGCCTCGTTTGTCAGATTAGCATGCACTCTCCAATCGACATTCGGGAGAAGCTTCAATGGCATCCAGCAAAACCCTGCTCATCACCGGCGTCAGCAGCGGCTTTGGCCGCGCGCTCGCACAAGAAGCGCTGGTGCTGGGTCACAAGGTCGTCGGTACGGTGAGAAGTGCCCAGGCAAAGCGCGAATTCGAGTCCCTGGCCGCGAACGCCGCTTGCGCACGCGTGCTCGACGTGACCGACTTCGACGCGATCGACGGCGTCGTGGCGGAAATCGAGGCCAGCGTCGGACCCATCGACGTGCTGGTCAACAATGCCGGCTACGGTCACGAGGGCATCATGGAGGAATCGCCTCTGTCGGAGATGCGCCGACAGTTCGATGTGAACGTGTTCGGTGCAGTCGCCATGATGAAGGCCGTCCTGCCATTCATGCGTGCGCGCCGCCGCGGTCGCATTGTGAATATCACATCGATGGGCGGCTACATCACGATGCCCGGAATCACTTATTACTGCGGCAGCAAGTTTGCGTTGGAAGGCATCTCCGAGGCGCTCGGCAAAGAGGTCAAGCCCTTCGGTATTGCCGTGACGGCGGTGGCGCCGGGCTCGTTTCGCACTGACTGGGCGGGTCGCTCGATGACTCGGACGCCCCGCTCGATTCCGGATTACGACGAGATCTTCAATCCCATCCGCCAGGCCCGCGAGGAAAAAAGCGGTAAGCAATTGGGAGATCCTGGGAAAGCGGCGCGGGCAATGCTGGCCGCCATCGCAGCGGAACATCCGCCCGCACATCTTTTGCTCGGTAGCGACGCACTCGGGCTCGTTCGAGACAAGTTGTCGGCGTTGAACGCGGAAATCGGCGCGTGGGAGGCCACCACCGTTTCGACGGATGGCTAATGACCGAAGTCTTGTTGACGCTGTCGGGCGGCCTCACTGTCAGGCAGCCGAAGCGTTCCGCTCTTGCAAACGCAGACCGCATGGCGATGCCCGCGTCGGCCGCGGCGGCGGAACATCTGACAACATGCTGCTGGAGTAGATACCGACAGTGGGATCCTTCATCCGCTAGCCCAACTGCAATGGGTTTTCAACGTTAGCAAACCAGGCCGCCTGATGACGGCATCGTCGACACACGGAGGCAGCACCATGAACGTTCGCAATCTGCCCGCCCATCCCGTCCAGTACAAGACTCGACAGGTCGGTGATGTCGAAGTGTTCTACCGGGAAGCCGGTCCGGCAGACGCGCCCGTGATCCATGCTGCTGCATGGTTTTCCCACGTCGAGCCATATGTTCCGCGATCTGATGCCGCTGCTGGCCGACCGCTACCGGCTCGTCGCACCGGATCTTCCTGGCTTCGGTCAGACGAAGGCGCCGCCGCGCGGCGAATTCGACTACACGTTCGACAATCTCGCCAAGGTCATCGACGCTTTCACCGAGATGCTGCAACTCAGTCGCTACGCGATCTACGCATTCGACTACGGTGCGCCGACCGGTTACCGGCTCGCTGTTGCACATCCCGAACGTGTGACGGCGATCGTCAGCCAGAATGGCAATGCCTATGTGGACGCGATATTCCATCGGCGGAAGTCCATTTGCTGGATGCCGGACACTTTGCGCTCGAAACGCACGGCGCGGAAATCGCCGCGTATATCGACGAATTTCTTTCGCGCAAGCTGTCGCATAGTCGTGCGTGATCGGCGATAAACGTGCAAACCTGCACAACGCGTGGAAAGTTTCCTTTGTGTGCGACGCGCGACTTTGCCTACACTTCGTCTCACTCGCTCGAGTGATGTAGATAGAAGCTGTTCTTCGCAAATCGGCACGCGCAGTCTTCACCCTCTGGAGCTCGAATCATGAAATACGATCCCACGGACACCGCCGTTGTGTTTATCGATCCCCAAATCGATGTGCTCAGCCTTTTGGGGAAGAACTGGGGCGCTGTTGGAGCCAGCGTGACGGAAAACCGGACCGTCGAAAACATGCTGCAGATATTCAAGGCGGCAAAAGCGGCGAAATTCAGCGTTTTCATCTCGCCGCATTACTTCTATCCGACCGATCGCACGTGGAAATTCAATGGCCCGCTGGAGGCGGACGAGTTTGCAACCGGCACTTTTGCTCGCACAGGCGCACTGAATCTGAGCGGATTCGAGAAATCGGGCGCTGATTGGCTGGAGGAGTTCAAGCCGTTCATCGACGATGGGGAAACCATCGTCGTGAGCCCGCACAAGGTTTTTGGTCCGCAAACGAACGACCTGACGCTGCAGCTTCGCAAGCGCAACGTACAGAAGGTCGTACTGGGCGGCATGCTCGCCAATATGTGTGTCGAGGCTCACCTGCGCGACCTGCTCGAACAGGGCTTCGAAGTATCCGTCGTCGCCGATGCCACAGCGGGACCGCGGCATCCGGTTTGGGGCGACGGTTATAAGGCTGCGTTGACCAACTTTGCGTTTCTTGCGCACGCCGTCGTCAAGACCCGGGACGTCGTTGAGGCAATGACTCAACGATAGATCAGCAGACCGGCGCAGGAACACGCTCGATGCTGATCAGGTGAAAGGGCCGCCTCAACTTGAACCCCAAGCGTTCATACAAGCCGATCGCAGCATGATTGTCATTGCGAACATGCAGGAACGCCGTGTCCCCGCGTGCCTCGATGTTCCTGCGCAAGACATTCACGAGTCGGCCTGCGAGGCCCTTGCCGCGATAGTCGTTATGCACGCAGACCGCGCTGATCTCGACATAACCATCGACCTGCATGCGCTCACCCGCCATCGAACCACCTTGCCGCAGATGCCCCTGTCGGGTCGTCAACGCAGACCAGATGGGGGTGCCCAGAATATGTTGGGACGGCTGATTCATATCGACTCCTTGTGCTCGTCAAACGGGTTTCGGTGACGAGTAATGTAGGTGCGCCGTTCCCGCTGTACCATTGCGGTAAATGTCAACTTTGATAGCGTTTACGCCATGAAGCTGGCGTCCTCGCCCTCGACGACGTGTTCGATACCGGCCTCACTGCGGTACTGAATGCCATCAACACCGCAAACGATCTGGCGGCGCAGCAGGACCCGCACTCACGGCCCGTCGACCTTCGTGTGGTGGAAATGAAGCGTTAGGTGCGCACGGCGCTCGAAATGCGGATGTCGGTCGAGGCGCCGAGCGCAGCCGACGGGTTCGATCGGGTCATCGTGCCTGCGCTGGGAGGAGTTTTGCCATGACTGAACCTGTCGATGCCGCTGCCGATACCGGAGCAAGCGGGTTTCAGGGTGTCACGCGACGCGTGCTCGAACGTATGCCGATGCCGGGAAGTGGTCAGGAACTCGTTCTGACCGAGGTGACTTACCCACCCGGTGGCGTGGCCCCGCTGCACGCGCATCCGGTTGGTGGAATCGTCTACATACTGGAAGGCGTAGCCGAGTCTGCATACGGCAGCGACGCTCCCCGACGATACTCGGCCGGCGCGTCTTTGCAGGACAGGACGGACGTGCCACATACGCTTTTTCGCAACTGCGACCCGGAACGCCCACTTCGCTTTCTGACAATTTGTGCACTGGAGCCCGGCCAGTCATACGTCATCGAGCTTTGAAGATCAGTTGCGCTGCGGACGCTTCGGTGGCATTGTCACCCTCGACGCTGGCCGAAGTTGCCGCTGAAGCAGGCACGGTGACAAGCATTGGAGGTAATTCGCGACCGCTTTGAATGTGTGCGATAGCGCACCAAATCGTCCCGATGTTGGGGGAGCATTGCGAGGCACTCCCTACCCACCAACCGGCGCTGCCGGTTGTGGGTACCCGCGTGTTGTTGTGGCGTTAGCTCCTCACATCACCCTGTGCAGGTTGCTACGGAATCGAAATTCAAATGCTGAACATCGATCTGAGGTCACAACTGCAGACGTATCTGCGAAACCTTCGCAGACCCGTCGAATTGATCGTGTCGCCGGGCGGTAGTCAAACATCGCACTTAATGCTGGCGATGCTGAACGAAATTGCGTCGTTGACCGACCTGGTCACGGTCGTCGAGGAGCAGCACGGCGACGAGCGCAAGCCCTCCTTTTCAATCAGGCAGGTGGGAGCAGATGCCTGCATTCAGTTTGCCGCCACCCCAACAGGGCCTGAATTTTCGTCCCTTGTCCTTGCAATCCTCCACGTTGGCGGGCATCCGGTCGTCGCAGACCATACGACCATCGAACGGATTCGAACACTGGAACGTGACTACTATTTCGAAACCTATATTTCGTTATCGTGCGGCAGCTGTGTGGACGTCGTGCAAGCGCTGAACATGATGGCGGTGATCAATCCACGGATTCACAACGTTACGATCGACGGCGGAATTTTTCAGAGTGAGCTGTCCGCGCGTGATATCAGCGTCGTGCCGACGATCTACATGAACGGCGAAGTTTTCGGCGAGGGGCGCAGCAGCTTCGTCGAGCTCGGCGCAAGACTTCTCGACATAGAAATGAGCATGCGAGCGGCACTGCGTGCGGCGAGCAAGTCGTAACGCCGCCCCTGCAAACCGCGAACGACACCAGCATCGTCATGCCCTCGCTCGCCAGATCGCGCACGATATTGGGTACCTCGGAGACCGGCGTGGGGTCCAGTACCGAAGTAATTTCATCGAGAAACAGCACCATCGGGTCCATCGCCAACGCGCGCACGAACGCCACGCGTTGCTGCTGACCGCCCGACAAGCGATCCGGATATTCCTTCGCCTTGTGAGCGAGGCCAACGCGCTTGAGCAGCGTCATCGCGCGTTCTTCTGCTTCGTCTTCCCGCTGTTTCAGAACGCGAATCGGCGCGAGCGTCACGTTCTCGAGAACGCTCATGTGCGGAAACAGGGGCAAAAGCCCGGCTGGTCTCACTTCAAGCGTTTCCGGTAAGAATGCGGGCAAACACCTACTTGGCGCCGCCCAGCTGTGGATGCAACAGCCCTTAACTGCCCCAACTCAGCCACGCCTGACTTCCCCGGCTGTAGAGGACATCACCGCATCACCCGGATGCCATTACGCGCAGCACCGGGTGTCCGTCTACGTTCTTCAGCGGGAAATATGAGTGATGGGTGGCAGGGTCGATTGCGACTACATGCGCGTTTGGACCGAGCCGACCCTCAGCGATTTTGGCAACGTGCGGGCCTTTGACATTGAAGATCGAGACAACGCCATCTTCGCCAGCGACATAGACCCTCCCCAGACCGGGATCGAACGCGAGCACGTCGGGGTCCTTGCCGATGGGGAATGACTGGACGACGCGCCGTGCTTCCATATCGAAGACGAGCAGTTTGTCATTGCCCTGACAGGCGACAAAAGCAAGCCGGTCTATCGAATCGATCAACAGTCCATGGTTGTGATCGGCCCCCGGGAGGGCAAACCGGGCGACGATCCTGTCGACTGTCGGGTCAATTTCAACCAGTTCATTGCGCGTCTGCACGTTGACAAAGATGTGATGCGATTGCGCATCGTATTGCGTGTTGCCAACCTCTCCACCAAGCGGAATGGTCGTGATGCGCTGGTTGGTCCGGACGTCAACGACTGTCTCCGTGCTCCCAGTCTCGTCTGACGCGTAAAGCTTATGCACATCCGGCGCGTAAGCCATCCCGTCCGGGTAATGTCCGCCCGGCATGCGCGCGACGATCTTGAGTGTTGCTTCATCGATGGCCACAATCTCGTCCGTTCCCGTCGCCGAGGCATACACGCGCGACATCCCGGGAATGGCGAGCACGCCATGCACCGATGAAACATCAGGAATCCGTGCGACCACGCGCGAAGCATTCACATCAACGACAATCACCTCTGCGTCGCCGAGGTGCGCGATGAACAGCAGATGGCGCTCGGGATCGTAGCTTTCGTAGTCAAGCCGCGTGGCGCGACCCGGCAGCGGGATATCAGCGACGTGTGTCAGTGGGAGATTGTTGACCTCCTGCCCGGCAGCGGGCGGAATCATATGCACCAGCACACCCAAGGCTGTACACAGTCCGAGTAGGACGAGGTACAGGAGCACCGCCGGGCGCAAACGCCAAGGTTGAAAGATTTTCATCAAACCCTCCTGCGGCACGACGGCCACCGCTGCGCGCGAATGGCGGCTGCGGTGGCATCGCGCAGAATATGGCCGCGCAGCGTTAGCGCGTGATTGCGGCCTGCGCATCCAGAGCCGCCTTGACACCCCTGGCCAGGTCGGCGGCCTTACCCTTGCCCCAGTAATGCAGGAACATGATGCGGGGCGACTCGCCCGTCATATGCTGATGGATGGCCACGATATTGATCCCCGATGCGCGCATGCTCTTGAGTACCGCCTGCAGCTCGCTTTCACGCATCGCGAAATCGCCATCGACAACCGCTTCGTCGTCTATGCCGGCGAAGGCGGCCCACGTGTTGACGCCCATCTCGTTGCCAACGGTGACGCCATGCATGGTGGCTGTCCTGCCGACGACCACCTTGAACATGCCGTTGTTCGTCTGGCCCTTCGCGCCGAACACCGCTTCCAGCGGTGCAGGGGTGATGTTGCTCTGCTCCGCAATGTGGCCAGCAAAGGCATTTTCTGGGTCGGTGTGGGCGGCCCGGACTTCAGCGATTCTGTCGTAGACCTCCTTGACGCCCTCCGCGAGCTTTCCGGCATCGCCCGTGCCGCCGATATGCATGAAGTACACCTTGGGCTGGTCAAAGAAGAAATGATTGTGAAGCGCCGTCACTTCCAGGCCGGCGTCGAGCGCTGCACTAATGGCTGGACCGACTTCATCTTCGAACAATACGGTGTCGCCCATCATCATGACCTGCGAACCGTGTGCCGGCTTGAATGCTGCATAGGACGTGAGTCCCATGAACGGTGGCATTGTCCAGCCGTCTACCTGGACCTTTACATCGTTGCGCGGTTTCGTGATCTTGAACACGCCCTCCTGTTTGGAAAGTGTGCCCTTCAGGCCGGTGATCTGTTCAATGCGAGCCGTGTCCATTGACGCAGGCTGCCGTGCATTGGCTGAGCTGGTAAACGCACAGACACTGGTGGCGATCATCAATGCATGCGAGAGGCGTCTTAACGATGACATCAGAAATTCCTCCTTGAACTGGGTGCATCCAGTACGCAGCATTTTTTTGCTCTTCGGGAACTGCGCTCTGTCTGGTTTCCTCCCGCCTGCGTGGTGGAACTAGTCCGGGCCGTTTCGTTCAGCGATCCGGTTTGACGTGACGGAAGACGAAAAGTAGCGAAAGGTCATACGCGATCTTGAGCGCGCCGCAGGCGACAAGCGGCGCGCCAAGCCACCCGATGCCAATCAGGCCGCCCGCCAGAGACGGTGCGAGCGATGCAGCGAGGCTCCGTGGTACCGAAGTGAAGCTTGCCGCGGCGGACCGCTCGGCCGGCGTAACGACGGCCATCACGTAGGCGGTGCGCGTGGGAACATCCATCTGGGACAACGCGCTGCGCGCGAGCAGCAGCGCCAAAGTCACTGGCAACGAAGCAGTAAAGGCCGCGGCGATGAGGCACAGGCTTGCCGGGATGTGCGTGAACACCATCGTATTGAGCAGCCCGATCTTGCTGGCGAGTCGCGGTGCAGCCAGTTGGGAGAGAGCGGTAAGCAGCCCTGCCCAGAAAAAGAACTGGCCCGCCGCGCCCGCGGACAGGCCGAAGCGTTGCATGAGCCACAGCGACATCAGTGAATTGACGACCAGACCGCCGGCAAACGCATCGACGCTGAACAGCAACGCCAGACGTGTCACGATGCGCCGTGACTTGCCGAGCGGTGCGCTCAGGCCAGAAGTGTGTGCGCCAGCAGGCGGCAAGCGACGATAGAGCAACCAGATCGCACCGCCCGTCGCCGCATACACGATGAACATCGTGCGCATGGCCGTGAGTTCCGCCATGTGTGCATGTGCTACCAGCCACGCGGGCACGCCCGCTGCGAGCGAACCGACTGCGGCTGAAACGGCACCGACCAGGCTGTAGCGGGCGAATAGCGCCGTTCGTGCATCGCCCGTCGCCATCCCGGCAAGCTGGGATTGTTCGAGGGGGAGAAAAAGGCTGACGTCGCCAGAGCTTGGGTTGAGCGTACCAACAAAGGCGACGATGAGCAGAGGCAGCAACGACGATAGCCCCGCAAAGCCAAGGCCAGTCGCGACCATCAGTACAGCGGCGAAAATAAACATCCGGCGTGCCGCAAAGCGATTGGCAAGCACACCCACCGCGATCGTGGCCACTGCGGAACCGACCAGCGTCGCGGTGCTGATCAGCCCGACGTCGACCTTGGCGAACCCAAGCGCAAGCAGATATGCGGGTAACAGCACCGCGATGAAACCGTCACAGAGGCCCCGCAGTCCACGGCTTACCAGCAGCAGTTGCGCCGCGCGGTCGGCTCCTGCTGGCAACACCCGTCTTGACATCCGCGCTGCCAGCGAAACAGTGTGACCTTCCTCACGTGTGTTCATTGCTGCTCTTGCACCAGGCATACAGCGCGTCGTAGACGATCATGCCTTGTCGCAACTGCTCATGATCGTCTGTGAAATTGCGTGACAGGCCGATAGAGATGGCATAGAGCCCGGTCGCCTCAGGAGCCAGACCGAGCCGGCTGGTGTCGGCGCCTCGCACGATGCGCGCGAGCCTGATCAGCGCGGGTTCGTCCAGTTGATATTTCTGCAGGAAGGCATCGAAACTGCAGAGTTCGCCGTGATGACCGAGTTCGACGTCCGGCACATCGAAGGGAATCGCCCCTGTTTGCTGAGCGAGGCGCATAACCTCGTCGCGAGGCACGTAGAGGAACTCCGGTTCCTTGTCGATGAAACGGGCAATCAGCCACGGGCAGGCGATACGGTCGACTTTGGGTCGTTCGCGCGTAATCCATTTCATAACGCTGCTCCTCCTTGAACACAGCTGTGACAAAACGCTTGATCAGTCGTCGTCTTCCTCGTCGCCCCGCGTCGCGACGACCTTTCCGGTCTCGTCGAGAATCAGAGTCTGTTTCTGGTCGCCTGAGCAGCGCTCCATTAGCCGTGCGCATGGATGAGCGGGTATACAGCAAGACCGATGAGGGCCGCGGCGATGACGATGATTGGCTCCTGCAGCTTCTTGAAACGCCACAGCAAGAGCACGGTTGCGAGCGCGAGCAGAACAGTCGGCACGTCGACGATTGAGCGCCGTGCAATCACGATCACCGAGCCGGTAATGGCGCCAACAGCAGCGGCAGTGATACCGTCGACGAACGCCTTGACGGCGGGCAGCTTGCCGTACTTCTTGAAGTATGGTGCCGGCAGCACCGTGAAGAGATAACAAGGCAGGAAGGTGCCGAGAGCCGCCACGCAGGCGCCCGCGAGTCCTGCGACCAGATAGCCGATGAAACCAACCGTGATCACGACCGGTCCCGGCGTAATCATCGCGACGGCCACAGCATCGACAAACTGCTTGTCGTTGAGCCAGTGATGCTCGGTGACCACCCCACCGTAAAGGAACGGGACGATTGCCAGCCCGGAGCCGAACACGAAAGCGCCCGCCTTCATAAAGAACAGCCCGATCTGGCCGAGCAGCGGCCAGTCAAGACCACTGAGCATGCCGCTCGCAGCCGGCAGCTGGGCGGCTGCGGCTGCGTTCAGTCCGCCCCTGCTCAACCATTTCGGTGGGGCAACGACGAACCAGTTGATGAGGCCGCCCGCAATGAACAGCCACACGATCTCCGATTCGGTGATGACGGTCACCGCCGCGAGCGTCAGGTAGATCGCCCACAGCAGCCTGTTCCTGCCGATGGTCTTCGTGGTGAGCTTGTACGCGCTCATCGCGATGATCCCCACGACTGCGGCACCGACCCCGTAGAAGGCAGCCTGCATCCATGAGAGACCGCCAAAATGAGCGTAGGCCCAGCCAAGGCCAACCACCATCAGGAACGACGGCAGCACGAAGGCGATACCGGCGAGCGTTGCACCCACGATGTGATAGTGCACGTGGCCCATATAGATGCCGAGCTGTGCCGCGAGTGGTCCCGGCATCATCTGCGCGAGCGCCAGTCCCTCACGGTAGTCCGACTCGCTGATCCAGCCGCGCCGTTCAACGAGGTCGCGGTGCATGTAGCCGACGAGCGCCACAGGTCCGCCGAATCCGAACGTGCCAAGCTGCAGCATGTACAGGACCAGTTGGCTGAGCGTGTAACCTGGAGCCGTCACCGTCGCGGTGTTCACGATCGTCCTCCAGCGTCCCTGCCTTTCGCGGCCGACGCAAAGTGCGTGTAAAGCGAATCCAGCACGCGGCCCATTTCATCAAGCAACTGGTCATCATTCGGCGCGCGTTCCCTCGCCCCTGCCATCACGGCTTCGAACCCAGTGGCTTCGGGCACGGGGGCGCCACCCACGTCGAGCGCGTGAACCATCTCGCCGAGCCGCAGCAGCGCGGGATCCTTGTCGAGACCGAAGCTGACGACCAGCACTTCGAACGTCACGCGTTCGCCGACGTGGGTGAACGCGGCGCCGTCGAAGTCGAAACCAAGCACATTGGGTGGGCAGGCACTGGGCGATGTGAGCCAGATGAAGTGCGCATCGCGATCGATGAAGCGCCGGATCAACCAGGCGCTTGCTACGCGGTCGACCCACATGTGTTGCCGCGTGGCCCACGTGCGCCCCTTGTAGTCGATTACTGACAGGCTTCGGATGGGCCGCTCGGCGGAATGGGGTTCACCCGGCGAAAGCACGGTATCGACCAGACCGATGAAGTCCTGCCACGCCGCCTCGGCGCGAGTTGCGGAGTCGCCCGGAAAGAAATCGATCGCGACGATGCTTTCGTAATCCTTTCGCAGACGCCGAAGCAGCTTCGTAAGGTCCGCCGCTGAATGGCCGGAAACTGTCTTGCGTGCGTCCTTCAGCGTGCGCATGAACTCAGCATGGTCGTCACTGCGATCGAAAAGTGCCCGGAATTCCGCTTCCTGCGCGGCGTCGAGGCTCGCCGCGCGTAGCAGGTGCGCGGTGCCGCCACTATCAGCGATGGCTCCTGCGAGTTCGCGCAGCACCTGCTCGCGCTCTTCCGTGTGAGGCAGCAGATAAATGCCGTCCCGAAGCACAGCGCAGCCACGGGCCTTCAGCGCACGCCAGTAACGCATCCGCGCGGTAGCGTTCTCTGTCGGGAGAGTCAGCACCAGTAGCGACCAGGTTGAAAGTGTAGTCATGTAGATTACGTTACATTGCAGTAACGCTCCCTACAAGTTAACTTTTTGCTGCGTACGACGAATTGCATCCGTCACCCCGGCAATGGTCGGTAAACTGTCCCTTCTGCCGCGAACATGAGGTTGAAGTTGTGAGATCAGGATATGGCGCGATATTCACCGCGTTGGCCGCTGCGGCGCTGTTCGGCGCCGCGACACCGCTGGCCAAGGCGCTGCTCGGCTCGGTCAGCCCATTCATGCTCGCAGGCTTGTTTTATCTCGGTAGCGGCCTGGGGCTTGGCGTCGGCATCGCGTGGCGCGCGTTCCGATCGCGCGGGCGTCAGTCCGGCTCGCACCATCGCATCACCAAAGGCGAGCTGCCCTGGCTGATCGGGGCGATAGCGATGGGCGGCGTCGCCGGGCCCGCACTGCTGATGCTGGGTCTGTCGACCACACCAGCGGCAACCAGTTCGTTATTGCTCAACCTCGAGGGCGTGTTGACCGCCGTGATTGCCTGGGTGGTCTTCCGGGAAAATGTCGACCTTCAGGTTTTTCTCGGGATGGTGGCGATCGTTGCGGGCGGCGTGCTTCTGTCGTGGCATCCCGGACAGGCAGGCGTGCCGGTAGGTGCGTTACTGATCGTCGGCGCGTGTCTGTGCTGGGCAATCGACAACAACCTGACGCGCAAGGTCTCGGCGAACGATGCGATGGTGATCGCGTGTCTCAAAGGGTTGGTGGCCGGTCCCGTGAATCTCGGCATCGCGATCGCGGCTGGCGCTGCGCTGCCGTCAGCAGGAACCATGACCGCAGCGATGCTGACCGGGCTCGGCGGTTACGGCATCAGCCTCGTGCTGTTCGTTGTTGCGCTTCGCCATCTTGGTACCGCGCGTACAGGTGCGTACTTTTCCGTTGCGCCGCTTTTCGGTGTGATCCTTTCGCTGATCATATGGCCCGCCCTGCCCAACCTGTCTTTTTGGATCGCCGCGGCCCTGATGGCGCTGGGCATCTGGCAACATGTGCGCGAGCGGCATGAGCACGAGCACCGTCATGAGTTTCTCGAACACACGCACCGGCATCGCCATGACGAGCATCATCAGCACGAGCATGATTTTCCTTATGCCGGTGACGAGCCGCACACGCACCCTCACGTGCATCTGCCTATTACCCATTCGCACGCGCATTTCCCCGATATTCATCATCGGCATCAGCACTAGTTGGGCGCACGAGGATCGAACTAGTCCAAAGTCGAGAATGCGTCTGGCGTGAAGTCTGCGATTTCATCGAGCAGAACGTCGAGTTCAGGCACGAGGTTTTCCGGGGTCGAGTTGCGAAGGCCGCCGGCTATAACGCGTCTATCCACGCGCTAATCGCGGCGTTAACGTCGCCACTTCGGTCCTGCATGATCCAATGACCCGTATCGGTCCATACGTCCACTTTCGACTCCGGATGCGAGAACCAGGCGCGCATGCGATGCGCCTGCTCGGGGTCGCGACACAAGTGATAGACGGGAACGGTAAGGCTCCTGCAGAACGTTGCGCTCGCTTCTCCGATGCCGACCTGATCGCTGCCGAAGAACAGCGGACCGAAGGATTCGCGCACGAC
This sequence comes from Paraburkholderia sp. EG304, assembly GCF_046543485.1. NCBI lineage: Bacteria > Pseudomonadati > Pseudomonadota > Betaproteobacteria > Burkholderiales > Burkholderiaceae > Paraburkholderia > Paraburkholderia sp. EG304. The sequence goes on from NZ_JBKGUA010000008.1 coordinate 74,162, forward strand.
ATGCGCCGGCATGCCCTGCACGCGCCTCGCGTGCCAACGTTTGAATGCCGGGTCGGTGTTGCGGTCGTAAACATGCTCAAACAACGCTCGAACAACGATGCCGGGATCGCTCGCATTCAGGTCATGCGTGGTTTTCGCAAAGAGCTCGGCAGCAGCGCCGGAAAAGCCGAGCGCGCCATCGACGGACACGACCGCGCTGACCAGATCGGCGCGCTTTGCGGCGAGTCGGGCGGCGATCTGGCCGCCCATCGAATGTCCGACGAGAATGAATTTCTGTCCGGGATGCTGTGTTTCGATAAGCGCCTCGATGTCCGCGACGTAGTCGGCGGGCGCATAACTCCCGGACGGCATCAGTTCCGACCTGCCATGCCCGCGCAGATCGACAGCGACGACACGGAACCTGCTTTCGAAGAACGGCAGTTGCCAGCTCCAGTCGTGGGAATCGCAGGTCCAGCCGTGGATGAACATGACGCTCCTGCCCGTGCCTGCCTCGGTCGCGAACAATGTGGCCAGTGGTTTCGTTGCAGCAAAGGCTTCATGGTTGCCGAGAGTGGCCGCAATCGCTGCCGCACCGGCGACCTTCAGCATGTCACGACGCGAAAGTTCGCGCAGTTTGATTTCCATGTGTCGTCCTAACCTACGCATAAAAAAACATGAACGAACGCGGGCGGCTGTGTGATTTTAATGAGCGCCACGCACGAAGCGATTACCTTGGCGCCATGTTATACATCGGATATCTACAGTCAATTACGCACCTTCGGGTGCGCAGATATACAGGAGGATACCGGCATGACTTGCGAGGTGGACCAGGTGTTCTTTGCGGACTGCGCGGCGCGATCCTTTTTCGATCAGGTGGCGAACAAATGGTCGGTGATGATTCTTACGCTACTGACGCAGAAGCCAACGCGTTTCAATGAGATCAAGCGTCGGCTGGAAGGGATCACTCACAAGGCACTCACCCAGGCGTTGAGGCGTCTCGAACGCAATGGCCTGATCGCTCGGGAGGTGCTCAACACTTCGCCCGTGGCGGTCGAGTATTCGATCACGGACCTCGGGCGGACGCTCCAGGTCCCGTTTGGCGCAGTGTATGACTGGTCGATCAAGCACCTGCATGTGATCGAGCAGGCGCAAAGAGATTATGACCAACATGCATTGGGGGAGCGATAGGCTTGTCAAATCATTCGGCCAGACTCGACATCGGTCATTCGCAATGAGCGGGACGGCGGTGTCCACGCGTGCCGAACAGCACGGTTTACCGCTGCCCCCGCGAGTCCGGCTGAACGCTATCTTCCGGCGACGTTTCGACGCCATCGTCAGGCGCCGACTGCACGTTTTCTTCCGGAAACGACCCGATACTCTGCACGGCAGGCGGCTGCACGCGTTCGACCACGACGGGCGGACTGGCACTTGCCGCCGGCGCCTTGCGCTGCAGATCGCTCGAAACGCTGCTAAGGCCCGTGCCGACGGTCGAGGTCGTGGTACTCGCGCTCTTGAGAATGCCCTGCGGGCCGAACATGAACACGGCTGCGGAGCTATGTGTGTCGGAGCCGCCAACCAGCGACCCGATGAACGGAAGAAAGCTTTCCGGGTGAGGCCGCGAGGTCACGTAGGTGTAGACGAGTAACGTCGAGCCGTCGTCCAGCGCACTCTCTACCGAAGCGGGACCGAGCGCGGCCACGACTTCTTGCAGCGTAGTCACGCCCGGCTTGAAGTTCGACATCTGTTCCGGGCTCACATCGACACCGGCCGACACGCATCCGGCCAGCACCGCACCGCAAATGAGCCCAACGACCTGACCACGTTTCATGGCCCCTCCTACCAATCATTCTAGGTCGCTGGTTCCATTGCGGGGAGGCGCGAGCCTCCACCGCCGCCGCCTCGCTCAAAACCGATGCCGCAACCCCGCCAGCACCGCGATCTGACTATTGCGCCCCGCCCCAGCCGGTCCGAAGAAGTTGATTGCGACGGTGCTCGCATCGCCGGCCAGACGCTGATAGACCATCGACATATGCAGATCGGTGCGCTTCGACAGCAGGTAACTGATGCCCGCGTCCACCTGATGCCATTTCGGCCGGTCGCCGGTTGCGAACGACGTCGCGCCGGTGCCGGTATAGCCACCGCCATCGGTGAAGATGTAGCCGAGCCCCGCCATCAGCGCCGGCGTGAAGTAGTAGCGCCCGTTGATCTCGTAGTTGTTGACACGCAGGCTGTGGCCGCCGCGATAGTCGAGCAGCGTGTTGGTGAAGATGAAGTTCACGTTTGCAGCGCCGAACGTATAGCCGGCGCCGAGCGCCGAGATCCGCTGACGCTCGACGAAGCCCGCGTTATAGAAGATGCTGGTCGAGCCGCTGTACTCGTCGCCGATCGCGCCGGTCGGATTGTTCCCCGACGCGAGCCCCGCCGACGGATTGTTCAGTTGCAGGTAGCTCGCAACCACGTGCAGCGGCCCGCGCAGGTAGTCGACCCCGAAGCCGTACGCGCGGTTGTTGGCGAAGCCCTGGCCGGCGTCGCCGCCCGCCTGGTTGCTGAACGCGTAGAGCGCGCCGAGCTTCAGACCCGTAAGCGGACTCACCTCGTACTTGACGCTGTTGTTCAGGCGAAACGTCTGGAAGCTGTCGTCGACGTCGCCGATGTGGGCGCCGTAGATGCTGCCGAACATCAGCCAGGACATCAGCGGCGCGACGTAGTCGAACGTGTAGTCGTACTGGCGGCCGAGCGTCAGCTTGCCGTACTGCGTGCTCGCCAACCCGACGTACGCCTGCCGCCCGAACAGCCGGCCGCCCTGCGACGACGTGCCGTTCAGTCCGCTGAAGCCGGCTTCGAGCTGGAACACGGCGGACAGGCCGCCGCCGAGGTCCTCGCGTCCGAGGAAGCCGAAGCGATCGCCGCTGCCCCAGCCGGTCGCCATCGACCAGCGCGAGGCCCCTTGCGCCTTGATCGACGACGCGACCGTATTCGTCCAGGCAATGCCCGTATCGATGATGCCGTACAGCGTGACCGAGCTTTGCGCGTCGGCCGTGAGCGGCGCCGCGAAGGCGCAAACCACCGCAGCAGTGCAGACTGCTGTTTTCATTGTGCTTCTCCGGTTTCGATTTAATCGGGTGATGCGGATGAAAGGCGCCAGCGAGCCGAGTGCGCGACGGTGCGCCGCGCACAGCCGGCCCTGCCGCCGCTGCGAGTCCTACCGCTCTGCCGCGGACAGCGGCGGCTCGGCGCCGCCCGCCAGATCGTGCTCGGCGAGGCCGTCGTCGTGCGCATCGCCGGGCCGGTACATGCGACCGAGCACGAACATCAGCGCCGCGACGGTGACGACCGGCAGCGCCGCGACCTGAAATAGCTCGCGCACCGGCAGATGTCCGGCGAGCAGCATCCCGCCGATCATCGGGCCCGAGATCGAGCCGATCTTCGCGACGCCGATCGCGGTGCCGGTGCCTTTCGAGCGGAAGCTGGTCGGATAGACGATCGATGCGACCGCATTGAGACCCGCCTGGGTGCCGGCCACGCAGAAGCCGACGCCGAACACGGCTGCGGTCAGCAAAGCCGTATTCAGGTCCATGCCGAGCGCCGCGACGAGCGGAAAGCCAACCAGCGGCAAACAGGTGACGAGCCGCACGCCGTGGCGATCGATGAAGCGCATCAGCACGAGGCCGCCGAGCGTGCCGCCGACCGAGAACAGCGTGGTCATCAGCGCGGCGCGATGCGCGGCGACGCCGGTCGCCTCGATCAGCACGGGCAGCCAGTTCTGCAGGAAGAACAGCGCCATCGAATTCGCGATGTACGCGAGCCACAGCGCGGTCGTCACATAGCGCAGGCGGCCGGCGAACAGCATGCGTGGCGAGAACCTGGCGACGCGGCGCTCGTCGGTGACGACGAACTGCGCGCCGGGCGGCAACGCGAGTTCGGGCCGCACCCGCGCGGCGGTCGCCGCGATGCCGTCGCGGGGCCAGCCTTTGAGCACCTGATAGCGCAGCGACTCCGGCATCACGAACGACAGCCCGGCCGCCACCACGAGCGGCGCGAGCCCGCCGACCACGAATACCGCGGGCCAGCCATAGTGCGGCACGAGCCACACGGCGACGCCGCCGCCGAAGCCCGCGCCGAGCGTGTAGCCGGTGAACATCAGCGTGACCCAGGTCGCGCGCAGCCGCTTCGGCGCGAATTCCGACACCAGCACGAACGCGTTCGGCACCGCGCCGCCGATGCCGATGCCCGCCGCGAAGCGCAGCCACAGCAGCTGGTCGACACTCGCGGCCCATGCGGTCGCGAGCGTGATGAGCCCGTACCAGCACGCGCCGAGCAGGATCGCGCGCTTGCGCCCGATCCGGTCGCCGATATAGCCGAACAGGATCGAGCCGACCATGATGCCGAAGATGTTGGCGCCGAACACCGGACCGAGCACGCTGCGCTCGATGTGCCACGCTCGAATCAGCGAAGGCGCGGCGAACGCCAGCGCACTGAGCTCGTAGCCGTCGGTCAGCATCACGAGCCATGTGGACGCGATCAGCAGGATCGCGAAGCGGCCGATCCTCTGTTCGTCGATCAGGCGCGACACGTCCACCGCGCGCGCATCGGGCAGGGTTTGAATCATCGTCTCCTCCAGAGGTGCCGCGTCGGCGGCCGGGCAACTCCCGGCGCGTCGCGCGGATCCGTCATATCGTCTCTAGCCGGCGCGGCAGTGGGTGCTCGTCACGAGCCTCCTCGCGGAGCTCGCGCTGCACCTCTTTGGTATTGCCGCGCCGCCGGCGGGTCGTGCGTCAGTTCTTCAGATGCGGCGGATCGATGCGATCGACGTTGTCCGCGAGCCGCTCGCGCAGCCTGCCGCGATCGATGTCGTGGACACTGCCGCCGTCGGCGAGATCGAACGCGTGCGCGGCCGCCGCGCCCATCGCGATGCACGGACCCATCACCCGCACGCTCGACAGCGCGGTCGCATCCGCGTCGATGCAGCGGCCGGCGGCGATCAGGTTGTCCGCGTCCTTCACGACGAGGCTGCCGAACGGCACGGTATGCAGGTGGTCGTCGCCGAACGGCTTCCATTCATAGCCTTCGGCGCGATCGTGCAATTCGATCGGCCACGACGTGCGCGCGACCGCGTCGGGAAACTGCCGGGCGGCGATCACGTCTTCGGAACTCAACTGCTGCGCGCCGACGATCCAGCGCGTCTGCCGGATGCCCGGCAGGCCGTAGCTGCGGATGTGCGCGTTGCGATAGATACGCGGATACTCGCCGCGCAGAAACTCGAACGCGCGGTCCGCCTGGTCGCGTCCGATGAGCGCCGTGTGCGACGCCGCCATCGGTTCGAGCGGCGTCTCGATGTGCGTCATGTTCGCGATGCCGATATTGCGGCCACGGAAATAGAACACGAGCCCGTCCTTGCGCTCCAGCCCATACGCGTGCGCCTTTTCCTCGACGCGCTCGCGAAACGCGGGCGGCGTCGGCAGATCGGTTTCGTCGAGGTTCTCGAGCACGATCATCTGCGTGCCGCGAATCGGCGTTTCCGGCTCCTGGCAGTCGAAGCCGGCCAGCCACGTGAGCGCCGCGTCGCCGCTCGCATCGACGAAGCCGTTCGCCGCGATGCGCACGTCGCCGTAGCGCGTCGCGACTTCGAGCTCGCGCACCCGCCGCCCTTCGCGCACGACGTCGCGCAACACCGCGCCGAGCACGACCGTGATGCCGGCGTCGAGGATCTTCTGCTCGATCCAGCGCGCGAGCGCGACTTCGTCGTACAGCACGACGGTCGTCAGCGGCCCTTCCTTGTAGTGCAGCGCGCCCTTCTCGCCGAGATCGCGTAGGATGCCGTCCGCGATGCCGTGCGTCACCTGGAAGCGCTGCGGCCCATTCGAGAACAGCCCGCAGAACGTGCCGATGATCGAGTTGACCGCCTGGCCGCCGAGCGCGGGCAGGCTGTCCACCAGCACGACCTTGCGGCCAAGCGCGGCCGCTTCGAGCGCAGCCGACGTGCCGGCGATGCCCGCGCCGACGATGCACACGTCGGCGTCGAGTTTCCAGCCCGTCGGTTGGCCGCCGCGGCGGACGATACGAGTACCAGTCTTCAAAACATTTCCTCCTTGAAAAACCATCGCGGTTGCGCGCGGCGAGATCAGGCGCGGCTGCGTTTGAGCACTTCGACGACGCCACGCTCGGCATCGACGCGCACCCAGTCGCCGGTTTCGATCACGTCGAGCGGATCGATGTCGAAGTCGGTCAGCGACGGCGCATGGCTCACCACCGCGCCGAGCGCGATCTTCGTGGTCATCTCGTTGAACAGCATCGCGGCCGGCGCGGTGCCGGCGATCCGCGCGATATGGAACTGGCTCGACCAGCCCGACGAGCCCTTCGCGCCGGGAAACACCAGCACCTTGTTCGCGAAGCTCTGGCCGCGCAGTTCGTGACGGGTCTCGATGATCGTGCCGGTGCGCGGGTCGATGCCGCCCCAGCCGGAGATGCGGTCGCGCGTGACGAGCGCCTCGCCCTCGACATAGCCGCCGACCACCTTGCGGCCGCGCAGCACGATCGGTGCGGCCGGCTCAGGTGCGGCCGGCTCAGGTATGGCCAGCTCAGGCGCGGCCGGCTTCTCGTTGTTCATGCTCATGCGGTCAGCCCTCCAGTCCAGCGGCCGCTCACCGCGGCCTCGATGCAATCGGCCGTGGTGCCGAACCAGGCCTGCACGCCCATGATCGCGGGCAGGTAGTGCGCCTGCTTCGCCGAGTCGAGCGCGACGACGCGCGTGCCCTTCGGCATCACGCGGCCGATCGCCGAGCAGGTGTCGGTCATCAGCACGCCGCCCGCGTCCTCGATCAGCTTCGTATAGCCGGCCTGGTCCGCGAGCTGACGGGTCGCGCGCGCGGTGAAGATCCACAGTTCGGTATTCGCGCCGATGCGGCGGCCTTCGAGTAGCTGGCAGACCTCCCAGATCTGCTCGATCGAATAGTGCGGACAACCGAGCATCACGAAGTCGACCTGCGCGTCTTTCGCGGTGGTGTTCACGCGCTCGTACGCGAGGCGCCGCTCGGCCGCGCCGTAGCGAATCGTCTCGAGCGGCTTGCGGCCGCGGAACGGTTCGTCGCGCGTGCGCGCCTCCGGTGTCTGGCCGACGATGTGATACATCTCGACACCGCCCGAGGACGCCGCGGCCGCGCCGAAGTGCTTGAGCTTCGGCAGGTTCGGCACGTCGCGCAGCCCGTCGATCACCGGAATGCGGTCCTGCACGAGTTCGCCGACGTAGTAGCCGAGCAGCCCCCAGTCCTGCACCGTCTTCACGTCGATGCCGAGCTCGATCAGATGCGTGCCGCCACGGTTTTCGTCGAGGTGCAGACCCCAGTACGGAATCTTGCCGGTCAGCATCGCGGCGCCGGTGCTCTCGCGCCCTTCCGCGTTGGTGCGCGCGCCGAGCACCGCGTTGATGTAAATGACGGCCGACGATTCCATCCACGCGCAATGCTCGCCGCGCACCGGCACGTTGCCGGTCAGGTACGGCGCACAGGTGTTCAGCGGCTGGATGCCGAGCCGCCCCGTGAACGCCTCGCCCTGGCGGTACAGCTTCACGACCTCGCTGTCGATGCCCTGACGCTGCGCATGCTGCGGGTCGAGCCCCTGCTGCAGATGGCTGCTGAACACCCTGGCCTTCGGCACCTCGACCACCTCCGGACTATCGAGGTTGAATTCGGAAAACACCGCGTCGAGGCCGCCGTGCTTCGCCGCGTAATCGCGCAGGAACGGCATCGTCGCGCCGACCGTGCCGCACACGTTGTTCGTGTCCACCAGCCTCGGCGCGCCAAGCGCCTCGCCGTAGCGCACCAGCAGATCCATCGCGCGCTGCACGGCCGCGCCGTCGCGGCCGTCGAGCATCGCCCGTTCGTCGTCGTTCAGCTGCATTTAGCTCACTCCGTGGGCAGGTTCGAGTTGCTCCGCTTGCGGCGCCGCGTGCCGGTCGATGTCCACCGTCGTCGCGCGCCGCAGCTCGCGGCGCACCGACAGATCGTGACGGCGGCCCCGGTGCAGCGTGCAGCGGTTGTCCCAGATCACGAGGTCGCCGGGCTGCCAGCGATGCGAATACACGAAGCGGCGCGCGGTCGCGTGTTCGAGCAGGTCCATCAGCAGCACGCGTCCTTCGGCAAGCGTGCGATCGGCGATATGCGTCGCGTGCGCGCCGATGAACAGATGCCGGCGTCCCGAACCGGCGTGCTTGCGCACGAGCGGCCAGCGCACCGGCGGCAGCGCGTTGCGCTGCTCTTCGCTGTAGTCGGTGTCGCCGAGCAGGAAGCGCGAGTGCAGCGCGTAGTGCTCCGCTTCGAGCCCTTCGAGTTCGCGCTGCTCGCGCGGCTCGAGCGCATCCCACGCGGCGCGCATGTCCGCGTATTCGGTCTCGCCGCCCGACTCCGGCACGACGACCGCGTGCAGCATCGAATAGCGCGCGGCCGGCTGCTGAAACGAGCTGTCGCTATGCCACAACTGGTTCGCCAGATTGCCGACGATGCGCCGGTGCGCGCGGTCCGCGATCTGTCCGGACTCGTCGACGTTCGAAATATCCGCGAGCTCCTGGTACGCGAGCCGCGCATGCGGACGCGCGACGCGCTTGAAACCGAGATCGAGCGGCCCGAGCGAGCGCGCGAACGCGAGCTGCTGATCCTGCGTGAGCGGCTGAGCGCGGAACACCAGCACCGCGTAGCGGTTCATCGCGGCGTCGATCGCGCACGCGAGCCGTTCGGAAACCGGCGCCGTCAGATCGATGCCGCTGGCGAGGCCAACGAAATCCGGATGCGCGGCGTCAATGGGCACGACTTCAAGCGACATGGGCTGCTCCTGTTTGAGAGTTGTCCGGCGCGGCATCGTCGCGGCGACGATGCAGACGGCCGAGAGCGAACGCGAGCACCGCGACGAACGCGACCGGCACCGCGCCGAGGAAGAACAGTTGCTCGACCGGCAGATGCGCGGACATCAGCATCCCGCCGATCACCGGCCCAGCGATCGCGCCGATCTTCTGGATGCCGACCGCCGCGCCCGTGCCTTTCGCGCGCAGCGCGGTCGGATAAACGAGCGCCGCGACCGCGTTCAGGCCGAACTGGGTGCCGACCACCGTGAAGCCGGTCAGGAACACGGCCGCGACCAGCATCGGACCCGGCAGCCCGGTGCCGAGCAGCGCGACGAGGGGCGTGCCGACGAGCGGCAGCGCAGTGATGATGATGGCGCCGCGTGTGTCGACGAAGCGCATCAGCGCGAGGCCGCCGAGCGTGCCGCCAAGCTGGAACATCGTCGATACGAGCGCCGCCTCGCGCGGTGCAAGGCCGACGCTTTCGATCAGCACCGGCAGCCAGCTGCTGAGGAAAAACAGCGCCATCGAGTTCGCGATGTACACGGCCCACAGCACCGGCGTCAGCGCGCGCAGCCGTCCCGCGAACAGCAGCCGCAGCGAGCCGTCGCGGCCGTCGCCATGTGCGTCACCGCCCGAAGCGCCGCCGGTCACGAAGCGCGCCCCCGGCGCGACGTGGAAACCCGGCGCGATCCGCGCGACGATTCGCGCCACTTCGGCGTGACGCCCCTTGAGCGTCAGAAAGCGGATCGACTCGGGCACCGCGAACCACAACATCGCGCTCGACACGAGCGGCGCGATGCCGCCGATCACGAACACCACCTGCCAGCCGAACTTGGGCACGAGCCAAGCGGACACGAGGCCGCCGACGCTGCTGCCGATCGTGTAGCCGGTGTACATCAGCGTGACCCACGTCGCGCGCCAGCGCTTCGGCGCGAACTCCGTCGTGTACGCGATCGCGTTCGGCACCACGCCGCCGATGCCGATGCCCGCGAGGAAACGCAGCACGAGCAGCTGGTCGAGCGCGGTGGCGCGCGACGCCGCGAGCGTGAACCCCGCAAGCACGACGCTGCCGATCACGATCATGCGCTTGCGGCCGATCACGTCGCCGAGATAGCCGAGCACGAACGCGCCGATCATCGTGCCGAACACGAATGCGCCGAACACCGGGCCGAGCACGCCGTGCTCGAGATGCCACGCGCGGCTCAGCGCCGGGGCCGCGAAGGCCATCGCAGCAAGGTCGTAGCCCTCGGTCATCATCATCACGCCCATCGCGACGATCAGCAGCATGCCGAAGCGGTTCGTCTGCTGACGCTCGATCACCGTGCCGATGTCGATTACGGTCTGGTCGCCCATCTCAACGCTCCCGCGCCGGGCGGTCCGCGCCGAGCACCGCGCCTTGCGGCATCGTGCCAACCGTCGCGCGATAGATCTTCAGCCAGCCGGTGTCGTTGACCGGCGCGGGACGCTGCCACGCGGCGCGGCGCCGCGCCAGCTCGGCTTCGCCCACCTTCAGATCGCAGACGCGCCGCTCGAGGTCGATCTCGATCGTGTCGCCGTCCTCGACGAACGCGAGCGGGCCGCCGGTCGCCGCCTCCGGCGACACTTCCGCGACCACCAGCCCCTTGCAGACGAGGCCGGACAGATGCCCGTCGGTCAGCATCGCGACCTGCTCGGACAGGCCCGCGCCGTCGATCGCGAACACCACGCGCGACGCACCGCCGCCCATCGCCGGGCCGCCGCACACGCCCGCGCCGCGCATCACGACGACCTTGCCCGGTTGCACGCGGCCATCCTTGATCGCCGCGATCGCATCGTCGGAGGTGGAGAAGCAGATCGCCTCGCCCGTGAAGTGGCGCTGCTTGGTCGGCGAGATGCCGAATTTCACGATGCCGGCTTGCGGCGCCAGGTTGCCGCGCACCAGCACGATGGCGGGATGGTTCGCGAACGCGCGCTCCGGCGGGCGGATCACGTCGTCGTCGGCGATCCGGACATCGGCCAGGTTGTCCTTCACCGTGCGGCCGGTCACCGTCAGCGCGCCGGTGTCGAGCCACGCTTCGAGCCGCTTCATCACGCCGCGCCCGCCGCCCGCCGCCTCCAGTTGCTCGATCGTGTGCGAGCCGACCGGACGCACGCCGGTCAGCACCGGAATCTGCGCGGCGAATTCCTCGAACAGCGCGTACACGTCGACATCGAGCTGGCCTTCGGCCGCGACCGCCTGCAAGTGCTTGACCGTGTTGATCGAGCCGCCGACCGCGAGCACCGTCTTCACCGCATTCGCGAACGCGCCGCGCGTGAGGATGTCGCGCGGCTTCAGGTCGTCGCGCACCATCTCGACGATACGCGCGCCGGCTTCGCGGACGAACGCGAACATCCTGTCGCTATTGGCGGCGACCGGCGTGCTGCCGGGCAACGACATGCCGAGCGCCTCGCTGACCATGTGCATCGAGTTCGCGGTGCCGAGACCGGAGCACACGCCCGGCCCGCGAATCGCGTTCTGGCTCATGCCGATCAGGTCTTCGACGGGCAGCTTGCCGGTAAGCGTATGCATCGCGCCGACGAACACGTCCTCGATGTCGACATGCTCGCCGCGGAATTCGCCGCTCGGCTGATAGCCGCACGCGACGACGATGCTCGGGATGTTCAGCCGCGCGGCGGCCATCAACTGGCCCGGCACGGTCTTGTCGCACGACGCGAGGCACACCATGCCGTCGAGCTGCGCGCCTTCGACGGCCACTTCGATGTCGTTCGTGACGAGGTCGCGCGCGGCCAGCATGTACGCGCCGCGCGCGCCCGCGCCGGTGATGAAGTCGCTCGGCGCCGCGGTGCGGATTTCGAACGGCAGCGCGCCCGCCGCGCGGATCGCCTGCTTCAGTTGCGCGGCGATGCCGTCGAGGTGGCTAAAACAGGTAGCGAGTTCGGACGAGGAATTGACGATGGCGATCTTGGGCTTGTCGAGGTCTTCCTCGCTGATGCCAAGATTGCGCCATTGGGCGGCGCGCACCGCGCCGAGATAGGAACCGCGCGGGAAATTGCTGCGCAACGGGCGTTGCGGCTTGCGTCCATCGGACATGGCGTCTCACTCCTTTGTTGTGGAAACGATGTTAGGAAGCACGATAAAATCCGTCAATTATGTGACATCGATAGGCATCATCCAAACCATGGATATTCGTCAGGTCGACCTGAATCTGCTGAAAGTGTTCGATGCGCTGCTGAAAAAGCGGCATGTGACGCAGGCGGGCGTGAGCATCGGGCTCAGCCAGCCGGCAATGAGCTATGCGCTATCGAAGCTGCGTGAGCTGTTCGAGGACCCGCTGTTCGTGCGCACGGGTCGGGGCATGGAGCCGACGCCGCGCGCGCAGGCGCTCGGCGATCCGGTTGCGCGGCTGCTGGATCTCGTGCAGACCGAAATCCTGCCGATGCCCGAATTCCGTCCGGCCGAGTCGTCGCGCAGCTTCGTGCTGTGTATGTCGGACATCGGCGAAATGGTGTTCCTGCCGCGCCTGCAGAACTTTCTCGACAAGACCGCGCCGCACGTGAGCATCAAGACGGTCGCGCTCAGCATGCCGGAGTTGGAAGAAGGTCTGGCGAGCGGCGACGTCGATCTCGCGATCGGCTACTTTCCGGGTTTGAACAGCGAGTCGCTGAAGCGCAAAGCGCTGTACCGGCATTCGTACGTGTGTATCGCGCGCGAAGATCATCCGGAAATCGGCGACACGCTGTCGCTCGATCAGTACCGCGCGGCCGCGCACGTGATGGTGCATCCCGAAGGCCGCGAGCAGGACGTGCTCGCTCGTACGCACGAACGCCTCGGGATTCGCATCAACGTGCGCTTCAGCGTGCCGCGTTTTATCGGCGTGCCGTTCGTCGTCGCCGGCTCGGACATGATTGCAGCGGTGCCTCAGGCGGTCGGGCGGCGCTTCGCGGAGTTCGTGAACGTCAAGCTGCTGCCGCTACCCTTCCCCGCGCCCAAGTACGACTTTTATCTGCACTGGCATCCGCGCTTTCATCACGAGCCGGCCAACCGCTGGATCCGCGATGCGATGAGCGAGCTGATCAAGGGGCCGATGCAGCACGAGCCGTTGCCGAATACGAAACGGACGCGCCTGAACGCGGCGCTGTAGCGCACGCCGTTACGGCGCTACGCGCTCATGATGCGGCAGTGGCGTCGCTCGCGTGGATCAGCAGAATTGGCGTTTGCGTGATTTGCAGGACCCGCCCAGCGACGCTGCCAAGTATCCAGCGTGTGATGCCGCGCCTGCCATGCGTACCCATCACGATCAGTTGCGCCTCCCAGCCGCCCGCCTCGCGCACGATCGCATGCGCAACGTCATCGTCGGTTCGGTTCGTCCTGACGAGCGCCGTCGAGACCCGCGCCGACACGCGCGCCAGAATCGGCTCCGCAGCGGCTATTGCCTCGTTGCCTTCGCCGACGAACGAGTCCTCGAGCGAATCGATGGGGATCCAATCGGAGAGTCGCACCGCGCGATCGATCACATAAACCGCTCGCAATTCGGTGCCGGACGTAGCGAACCGTATGCCGTACTGCAACGCGGACATCGACTGAGAACTTCCATCGACCGCGAACAGGATGCGCTCGGGCAGCTCGCTATGTGTCGTGCTGTAGCTCTGCGGGACGACCAGCATCGGGCAGCGCAGACGTCTCGTCAGCCGTTCGGACACCGTACCCTCGGCCCAACGCTGCAAGCCTTGATGTTGACGCGCGCCTACCACCATCAGATCGGCTCTCCATGTGTCGGCCGCATCGATCAGGGCATCCACGACGTCGTTACCGCGTTTCGCGAGGTCGATGACTTCTGAGTCGATACGGGCATCACACGCGGCTAGCGATCGTGTCGCTCGTTCGAGCGCCTCGACCGCATCGCGGAGCAATTCGTCGCGCGCCAGGTCCAGCATGTGGCCGACGCGCCGGCCCGTCGGAAAAAGCGTATGGGGATTCTCGGCCACGCTCACGAGGCGGACGTCGCATCCGGCGGGAAGGAGGTTTCGCGCGTAGTCGAGCGCCTGTCGAGAGGCTTCCGATGAATCGACTGCGATCAACACTCTGCGCGGCAGCGTCGAGATGGCGTCGCGTGAATGGAGAGAATTCATGGTTGGCTCCGTACTCGCAGTTTTGGCGGCGTTCCGATCACCATCCTACTGCCGAAGACTCGTGGTTGGTTGATCAGGATCAACTGCTGCGGGCCGATGGTCGATTAGGCGCGGCGTCGATTCCAGGAGGCCAGTTCCTGCAGATGCGACAGGGTTGGACCTGGCCACGAGGACGTTTCTGTCTGCGCGAGATCCCACACAACACACGTCATTTAGCCCGCTGAAATCCCCAATGCCGTCGACCTTGCATTCCGGTCCTGGCAAATTACCCTTCTAAAGCTAGCCGTTCGGGATTGAATGTACTGCTCTGAGGTGCGTTCCGACCACCCACGAGCACAGCTCGTCTGCTGTTATCTCTTCAGGAACTCCGACCATGCCCGACCGGCAAACAATCATCACGCAGCTCAAGGAGCTCGGCCGCGGCCAGCTCGAGAACTTCAATATGTCCGAGCCGCAGCGCAAGGCGAACGCGAAAACCGGTGCGTTGCCAGTCGCGGGCTACTCGCCCGACAATGGCTACTGTCATGGCGTTTGCGTGGACTGGATCCGGCGCGTGTTGCAGGGCGGGCGGCCGCGCTTCGGCCCCAACCCGGAGAAAAACGCCAAGGCTAGCTACGACTACCATACGCGGCGGCAGGGGCAGGCGAAGCGGCAGGGGTACGCCTGGGCCAGCTTCGACAAGATCACCAACCACTACATCGATCTCGCGAATGTGCAGAAGCAGAGCAACAAGGCTGCCTACGATCAGGCCTACGACAAGTACGTCAATGACTATCAATTGATGTCTGACGTGTACCAGCAACTGATTAGCGATTACAACGACCACATGTACCTCGGTGAGGCACACCAGGTGCAGATCGGCTACGGCGCCAAGCTGCAGAAGATTTTTCCGCAGTTGAAAACACCGCCGGCGGTGCTCACAGTGCTTCAGCTCGATCAGCTTTCGGAGAGGGTCCTGGAGAGACACAATGCACTGGAGGCACCGGTGCAGGCAACAGCGCCGTCACTCTCGGACACTCACAAGAGTAGCTTCGCCGCCTTCACGAAAAACATCGACGCGAAATTTCCGAAGAAAAGGAAGTTCGGCGGCATCGCGCTGCTGCAGAAGAGCCCGATGAAGCAGTATGGTTCACTGCTAGCGGCGATCGAGGATGTGACGAACCCCGCGCCGACGGACTTCTCGATCGGCCGTGCAATGACGCTCGGGTTCGGCATGCAGAATGGCAACGAAGACTCGGGACACGCAGTCGCCCTCTACTGGCATCCGGGTGACTTCTTCATCCTGCTGGACCCGAACTACGGCATGTTCATCTACGAGCGGCTCGCCGGCGCGAAGTCGGTCGGCTCGGCGCTGAGTTACCTGTTCGGCACCGCTTACCCGGAGCCCGGCGTAGTGGTGACGAATGGCGTCGACTACGAGATCTACGCGAAACGCGACGCCTGAGCGGCCCCTCTGCGATGCCCCGCTCATCGCACAGGGCCGTCCACGATCAAGCCGGGGGCGCTTGCCGTTCCTCCGACGTCATCATTTCCCCCGGGCGGCGCAGCATCTTGTCGACCTCGCCCGCGTGCATCTCTTCTACGTGGATCATCTGACGGGCGAACTCCTCGAGTGCCACCGAGCGGTCTTCCACCAGCGCCAGCAGGTCGCGATACAACTGCAACGCGACATTCTCGGCTTGCAACGACTCGCGAAGGATCGAAGCGATATCGAAGGTATGCGAGTCGAGCAGAGGACCGATCGCCAGCGACGGATAGGCGCCCAGCGTGGTGATCCATTCGCCCGCCTGCTGCGCGTGCAGCAACGATTCATCCGCCTGAGCGCGCAACCACTCCCTGATCGGGATGCGTCCGAATCCGAAAACAAGGAACGAATAGTGCGTATATCGGACGACGCCGGCCAACTCGGATTCGAGAATCCGGTTCAGCACCGCAACCACGTCCTCCTTATTGATCTCGGCCATTTGAACTCTCCTTTCACTCAAACCGTCGCCGCACGCTCAAGCACCCTTCCCCTTCTTCACCCGCTCGATCTGCTGCTTCGCCGCCTGATACACCGCATCAGGCGTGAAACCGAACTTCTTCTTCAGATCCGCAATCGGCGCCGACGCGCCGAACGTATGCATGACGACCTGCGCGCCGAGCCGCCCCGTATACCGATCCCAACCGAGCGACGCAGCCTGCTCGACCGCGACGCGCGCCTCGACGTCCGCCGGCAGCACCGACTCCTGATACGCGCCGTCCTGGCGCTCGAAGATGTCCCACGACGGCATCGACACGACGCGCGCCGCGATGCCCTCGCTCTTCAGCTTCTCGTACACGTCGGCGCAGATCGACAGCTCGCTGCCGGTCGCCATCAGGATCACCTCGGGCTTCTTGCCATCGGGCGCATCGGCAAGCACGTACGCGCCGCGCTTGACGCCGCTCGCTGACGCATAGCGGCTGCGGTCGAGCGTCGGCAGCGGCTGGCGCGACACGACGATGCACGCCGGCCGATGCGGCTGCGTCAGCGCGACCCGCCATGCTTCGGCCGCTTCGTTCGCATCGCCGGGACGCAGCACCGTGAGGCCGGGCACGCCGCGCAACGATGCGAGCTGCTCGATCGGCTGATGCGTCGGACCGTCTTCGCCGACGCCGATCGAATCGTGCGTGAACACATAGATGGCCGGCACTTCCATGATCGCGGACAGGCGGATCGGCGGCTTCATGTAGTCGCTGAAGATCAGGAACGTCGAGCCGTACGCACGCAGATTCGAAAGCGCAAGCCCGTTGACCACCGCGCCCATCACATGTTCGCGAATGCCGAAGTGCAGATTGCGGCCGCCATAGCTATCCGCCTGGAAGCTGCCGGCGCCTTCGAACTTCAGGTTGGTTTTCGTCGACGGCGACAGGTCCGCCGCGCCGCCGATCATCCACGGCACGCGCGCGGCAATCGCATTGAGCACCTTGCCCGACGATTCGCGCGTCGCGATGCCCTTCGGGTCCGCGTCGAAGCTCGGGATGTCGTTGTCCCAGCCCTGCGGCAATTCGTGCGCCTGCATCTGCGTGAATTCGCGCGCGAGATCCGCGTACTGCTTCTTGTAGCTGTCGAACTTCGCCTGCCATTGTTCGCGCGCCGCCTTGCCGCGCGCGCCGATGCCTTGCGCGAAACGTTCGTGCACGCCCTCGGGCACGTAGAAGAACTTGTCCTCGGGCCAGCCGTAAAACTTCTTGGCCAGCGCGACTTCGTCGACGCCGAGCGCTTCGCCGTGCGCGGACGCGGTGTCCTGCTTGTGCGGCGCGCCCCAGCCGATGATGCTGTGAACCACGATCAAAGTCGGCCGGTCGGTCACGCTCTTCGCCTCGATCAGCGCCTTTTCGAACGCGGCGGTGTCGTTCGCGTCCCCGACGTTCAGTGTGTGCCAGTTATAGCCGTGAAAGCGGCTCGCTACGTCGTCGCTGTACGCGAGGTCGGTATGGCCTTCGATCGTCACGCGGTTGCTGTCGTAAATCCAGATCAGGTTCGACAGCTTCAGATGCCCCGCCAGCGAGGCCGCCTCGTGCGAGATGCCTTCCATCATGTCGCCGTCGCCGCACAGCGCGTACACGCGGTAATCGAACAGCGGCGCGTCCGCGCGGTTGAAGTGGTTCTCGTACCAGCGCGCGGCCATCGCCATGCCGACGCTATTGCCGAGCCCCTGGCCAAGCGGTCCCGTGGTGGTCTCGACGCCGGTCGTCATCCGGTACTCGGGGTGGCCCGGCGTATTGCTGTCGATCTGGCGGAAATGCTGGATGTCGTCGAGCGACACGGCCGGCGCGCCGGTCGGCTTGCCGTGTTCGTCGACGGCTTTCACGTTGGCCAGATGCAGCAGCGAATACAGCAGCATCGATGCATGCCCGACCGACAGCACGAAGCGGTCGCGATTCGGCCACAGCGGCTCGTCAGGGTCGTAGCGCAGATGGTGTTGCCACAGGTGATAGGCGATCGGCGCGAGCGCCATCGGCGTGCCGGGGTGGCCGGAATTGGCCTTCTGCACGGCGTCCATCGACAGCGTGCGGATCGTGTTGATGCACAACTGGTCGAGGGAGGGATCGTTTTGCATGGGACGCTCCTTGTTCGGCAATTCGGGAGACGGCCGACGCACACCGCTGAGCGCGCGGACGGATCGGCGCATCGTGTCGACATGGAAAACGCGCGCGTCCAGGCGTGTCCCCAGGGACGCGAAGCCGCACGTGGAACCGCACACGTGCCGAAGTTACTGCCGAAAGCGCGCGGGAAAATCGCGGCGAAGCCCACAGATGATGCGCCTAACCGCGCAACTCTGCACGCCACCCCGCAACAGACCGGCTGCTTCGCGAACGACGAAGTTCACGCCGCCTGCAGCCAAAGCTCGACCACCGGACCATGCTTGCCGTCGATCGGATCGAGCGGCGGAAACGGCAGCGCCAGCATGTCGGTGAGTTCCTGCGGCGTCAGCGCTTCGCGGCGGATGTCCCACTGCTGCCCCAACGGATAGCCCGCCACCACCTGAAAATGCGGCTCGAACGATTGCAGACAATGACCGGTGCCAGCCGGCAGCAGCAGCACGTCGCCCGCATGCAGCCTCACCACCCGTCCGCCCGGTCCGCCGACGATCACTTCGGCGCTCGCGTCGGTCACGCCGAGCACCTCGTGCGCGGTCGCGTGAAAGTGATGGAAGTCGAAGATGCTGTTGCGCCACTGCGCGGGCCATGCATTGCGCTCGAACAGGATTTCGAACGCGGCGGGCAGATTGCCGCTGCCGGGCGACAGCGCGCGCCGGTACAGCACGACCGGCAGCTTGCTGTTGTTCGGCACCCAGTCGTGCGGTTCCAGCATGAAAGCTTCGTATTCGGTCTGCGCGGCGTCGAAGCCGTGCTTTGACTCGTTGAACATGTTTGCTCCTGGCTTGTGATGCGGTTGCCGCGAACCGGCGGTCCAGCGTCGGCTAGCCGCCGCCGATCCCCTGCAGCACCTTGCCCGTGCCGCCGCACACGGTGCAGCGAGCACCGTCGACCTTGCCGGTGCCGTGGCAGGCGCGGCAAATGTCTTCGCCCGCGCCTGGTGTGTTGGGCGGCGCTTCGTCGCCGGGGTTCATCGATTCGGTTGAATTGTCCGGTTGCATGCGCTTTCTCCGGTTGAAGGTTGAAGGATTGGATGCTCGGGCTGGCTCGCAACGCACCGCGTCATTGCTCAACCCGGCTGCTTGCGATGCGATTCGCGCCCGCCGCCGCCCGGCGGTTCGGCGTGCTCGCCGGTGCCGAGCGGCACTTCGGCGCCGTGCCGCGGGCTCTCGCTCGAGCGTGGCGGGTTGGTCGCTTTATCCACGCCGGTCTGCACGACCGGTTCGATGCCGAGCGGACTCGGCTCGACGTAGTGGGTGCCGCTCGGTTTGTTGCGGGCCTTGACTTCGTCGGACACCGCGGGCGCGGCGCGCTGATCTGGCCGCGCGGACTGCTCGCCGCCTGGTGTCGCGCCCGGCTGCTGGGTGTCGGTGTTGGTCGATTGGGGATCTGGCATCACGCCCTCCTCGTGGGTTCTGCCGTCGATTCGCGTCGTGACGCGGCATCTCGAACGGGCACCTGGTTAATGCAGCAACATTCGAGCCTTGCCGCCGAAGTCCGAGCGTAGCGCGACAGGCACGGCCATTGCGATTTCGATGGCGGTAGCGCCGCCCGTTCGCTTTGTAAAAAGTAGGACCCAAAGGAGAACCCCATGAGCATCACGACTATTCGCGTATCCGACACCGAGGTGCAAGTCGAGCGCACGCTGTACACGTTCGCGCAAAAGAGCGACGCCGATGCGTTCCAGAACTGCCTCGTCGAAGGTCCGGTCGACACCTGCTATCGCGATCATCCGCCGCTGTCGACGCGCCCCACCGTGCCCGACGAACATCCGGCCGATCCCGCGCGTGGCAGCACGATTTCGCCGTCGCTCGGCGGGATGCCTTGATCGCGTCTGCGCGTGTTGCGGGACAAGCACCACACCGGCTGCGCGCGCTCAGCCTTCGGGTGCGGCGCGATCGGCCGCGACGATCTCGCGGCCATACGCAATCGCGGCGCGGCGAGCTTCGTCGGCGGTCGCATAGGGGCCGATCTGCGGTGCGCCGTCGAACGGAAACAGAATCCGCCTGTCCGCTTTCCTCACGACCCTCAGTCCACCTATGTATCGGCCGTCGCCTGTTCCGTGATAGCTGGCGAAAATCTCGAACTCGTCGTCAGCAACGTCGGCCTTGTGTCGCGCCATGTGCGTTCCTCTGCCTGTGTTTTGCGGGGGGATGTCCGATGCGAGCCGGGCGCGCGCGGTCATCGCGATGCGGCGTGTGCGAAGTTTCAGCAAGTGGTGTTCCACACAACGGCACCCGTCGCCATGCGGCACGAGCATTGCGCGTCTGAACGAAGACTTTGTGGAGACCCTGATGGATTTACCTGACACGAGCCGGCAAGCGCCCCGTGCAATCGGGACATTCGACCTGGACGCACGACCCCTGACGCGGATTTCGATGCAGTCGCCGCATCTGCATCTGCATGTGCCGACGCCGCCCGAGGTCGACCCCGAGATCCCGCCTAAGACGCCGCCGCCGAACATCGACCCCGATCCGGTCCCGGACGACCCGCTCGGCGACCCCCACGAACCACCGGAAGGCGACCCGCCCGCGGCACCGCCGCCGTTGCACGCATGGCGCCGGCGACTGCACGGAGATCGAAGCTTGCCATGAGCGCGCCCGACCTGGACGACAACCTCACTGTCTATCGGCGCGCGACACAGAGCGGGACCACCGAATGGTGGCGCGTGACGATGCGAAGAATCTTCGCGCGACGCGGCGTTACGGGGTGGCCGCCCGCATCGTCGCGATCGGAGTCAGGAATTCCGACACGCCGGTCAGGATGATCTGCACGCCGATGCACAGCAGCAGGAACGCCGACACCCGCAATGCGACCTTGGTGCCCTCGACGCCGAGATAGCGCGCCAACACGGTCGCGCGGCTATAGATCAGATAGACGCAGACGGCCACCGCGAACGTGATCGCGACCGACGCGATGCCCGAGATCACGAACGCCGACAGCTTGTGCGTGCGATTCGCGGACAGCGCGATCGCGGTCGCGATCGAGCCGGGCCCGGTGGTCAGCGGCACGGTGAGCGGAAAGAACGCACGGGCCTTCGCGGTCTCGGCATCGACGCGCTTGACGTCCGTCTGCTCGGCCGGCGTGTCCGGTGCATTGAGCATCTGCCAGCCGCCCACGGCGAGCGCGAGCCCCCCGCCGATGCGCAACGCCTCCATCGAAATACCGAAGAAATGCAGGATCGGCGTGCCGATGAAGAACGCCACCAGCAGCACGCAGGCGGCGTTGATCGCGACCTTGCGGGCAAGCGCGTCGCGCTCGTCGAGCGTCAACGATGCGGTCCGATCCAAAAAAACGAACGCGCCTCCGAACGGATTGATGATGCTGATCATGCCAATGAAACCGAACATAATGTCCGAGATCAGACTTTCGACCATGTGCTTGTCCGTGTGTCTACGTGTGCCTGCATGTTCTCGCGCGGGTTCGCGCCTGGGCGCGGCGCCGGTCATGAATCCAGCCCGCCTCGCGCGGTCCGGAAAATGCTGCAATGCTCGCAGATCCTATCGCGGCGCGCCAGTCGCCCCAGTAATTAAGCCGCGCGATACCTGGCGCGTCACGTCGCGTCCCGCTTTGCACCGCAGCATTCCGCGCGGGAAAGATGCAATTGCAA
Organism: Paraburkholderia sp. EG304; assembly: GCF_046543485.1. NCBI lineage: Bacteria > Pseudomonadati > Pseudomonadota > Betaproteobacteria > Burkholderiales > Burkholderiaceae > Paraburkholderia > Paraburkholderia sp. EG304. The sequence goes on from NZ_JBKGUA010000008.1 coordinate 95,815, forward strand.
CGGTCGAAACCTCACATTTATTTTGACCGACTTTACGGGAGCGAAGCATCCGGCATACAGTCATCAGCGAAGCCGGAATTTCAACGACACATAACTACTGGTTCGAGGAGTTGCCCGCATGCTTCTTCGTGTACTTGCCGCGTTGCCGTTCATCGGCATTCTGGTCGGCGTTACGTTTGTCAATCGGGTCGAGCCCATCGTGCTCGGCATGCCGTTCGTGCTGGCCTGGATCGTCATGTGGGTGGTGTTGAGCGCGATCATCATGGCGATCGTCTACAACCTCGATCCGTCCAACCGGCGCGTCGCCGCCAATGGCGAGGAGGTTCGCCCATGAGCGCACTCGTCATCATCGCTGCCGTTACGCTGTTCGCGCTGTTCCTCGGCGTGCGCGCGAGGCGCGGCCACGACATGAGCCTCGAGCAATGGAGCGTGGGCGGCCGCAGCTTCGGCACCGCGTTCGTGTTCCTGCTGATGGCCGGCGAAATCTATACGACCTTCACGTTCCTCGGCGGCAGCGGCTTTGCGTACGGCAAGGGCGCACCGGTCTACTACATCCTCGCGTACGGCACGCTCGCGTACATCCTGTCGTACTGGATGCTGCCGCCGATCTGGCGCTACGCGAAAGCGCACCGCCTCGTGTCGCAGCCGCACTTCTTCTCGCGCAAATACGAAAGCCCGGCGCTCGGCACGCTGGTCGCGCTGGTCGGCGTTGCCGCGCTGATTCCATATCTGGTGCTGCAATTGAAGGGCCTCGGCATCATCGTCGCGACCGCGTCGTATGGCGTGATCTCGTCGACGGCGGCGATCTGGATCGGCGCGATCGTCGTGACCTCTTACGTGATCGTGTCGGGCGTGCGCGGCTCCGCATGGAACTCGGTGGTCAAGGACCTGCTGATTCTCGCGATCGTGCTGTTCCTCGGCATCTATCTGCCGCTGCATTACTACGGCGGCTTCGGCGCGATGTTCCGCACCATCGACGCCGCCCGTCCCGGCTTCCTGACCTTCCCGGCGCACGGTTCGAGCGTCGTGTGGTTCCAGTCGACGGTGCTGCTGACCGCGCTCGGCTTCTTCATGTGGCCGCATACGTTCGGTTCGATCTTCACGGCGAAGGACGAGCGGATCTTCCGCCGCAACGCCGCGATCCTGCCGCTCTATCAGCTGATCCTGCTGTTCGTGTTCTTCGTCGGCTTCGCGGCGACGCTGCGCGTGCCGGGCCTGAAGGGCGCCGACATCGACCTGTCGCTGTTCCGCCTGTCGCTTCAGACGTTCGATCCGTGGTTCGTCGGCGTGATCGGCGCGGCCGGTATCCTGACCGCGCTGGTGCCGGGATCGATGATTCTGACCTCGGCCTCGACGCTGCTCGCCAACGACGTCTATCGCGGCATGGTGAACCGCAAAGCGTCGGATGCATCGGTCGCGATGATCGCGCGCGTCCTCGTGCCTATCGTGGCGCTGGTCGCGGTCTTCTTCACGCTGAACGGCGGCGAAACCATCGTCGCGCTGCTGCTGATGGGCTACAGCTTCGTCACGCAACTGTTCCCGGCCGTGATCTGCAGCCTGTTCCCGCACAACCGCGCGACGAAGCAAGGCGCGTTCTGCGGGATCATCGCGGGTGTCGCGGTGGTCACGCTGACCACGACGCTGCACTGGAGCGTCGGTCAACTGATGCCGTTCCTGCCCGAGGCGCTGAAGGACGTCAACATCGGCTTTCTCGCGCTCGCGGTGAACGTGATCGTGTTCGTGATCGTCAGCGCGGTGACGCAGCCGAGCGCGGCCGAGCAGGAGAAGCACGCGTCGGTGCATTGAAAGACAGCTACGGCTGATGCATCTGAAGGGGCTGTTCGCTTCGGCGACAGCCCCTTATTCTTCCGGTTCACGGTTCGACCGCTCATCCCTCGATCCACGGAGCCCCGACATGTCCTACGTTCTCTACTACTCGCCCGGCGCGGCCAGCATGCCCGTGCACTGGATGCTGCTCGAAATGGGCGTGCCGTTCGAAGCGCGCCTCGTCGATATCGACGCGGGCCAGCAGCATGATCCCGAGTATCTGCGTTTGAATCCGGCCGGACGCGTGCCGACGCTGGTCGTCGATGGCGTGCCCCGGCATGAATCGGCCGCGCTGCTGATGCTGCTCGCCGAGCGCCACGCCGACGCCGGGCTCGCGCCCGCGCCCGGTTCGGCCGCGCGCGGCGAATGGTTCGAGTGGATGATCTACCTCGCGAACACGCTGCTGCCCGCAATGCGCGACTGGTTCTACGCCGGCAGCGACGGCGACCCGGCCGGCGCCGACGCGGTGCGCGCGCTCGCGCAACGCCGCATCGAAACAGCGTGCGAGCGGCTCGACGCGCATTTCGCGAGCGGCCACGCGTACCTCGCGGGCGATATGCTCAGCACCGCCGATCTGCTCGCGCTTGTGCTGATGCGCTGGACCCGCAACATGCCGCACCCGGCGACGGTGGGCTGGCCGCATCTCGCGGGCTATATCCGCAGGCTGCGCGCACGGCCGGCGTTCATCGAACTCAATGAGCGCGAGAAGCTGACCGAGTGGCGCAACGAAGCTCAGTAACGCCCGGCAGCTTCACATCGTCGCTTCCCTGCCCGTCTGCGCCGCGAATGCGAAGCCGTTCTTGCCGTCGCGCTTGACCTGATACATCGCGGCATCGGCGGCGGCGATCAGACGGCGGTGATCGTCGACGTCGTCGGGATAGCTCGCGATGCCCACGCTCGCGCGCACGCGGCCGATTCCCATCTGCTCGTCGGTCTCGACCACGCAGGCCATCAGCCGGCGCGCGATCTCGGCGAGCTCGTCATCGCCGGCGAAGGTGCGCACCAGCACCGCGAACTCGTCGCCGCCGATGCGCGCGACCAGATCGCCTTTGCGCACCGACGCGCGAAACCGCTCGGACACCGCGGCGAGGAACTCGTCGCCGGTGCGATGCCCGAACGAATCGTTGACCTGCTTGAAGCCGTCGAGGTCGATATACAGCACGGCGAGGCGCGGCTCGACGGCCGCGGTCCGCGCATTCCTGGCGGCGGCGTCGAGCGCGCCCAGCAGCTTGCGGCGGTTCGACAGGCCGGTCAGCGAATCGTGCAGCGACGCCAGTTCGAACTCGTGCGACTGCCCCGCGAGCTGGCGGTTGCGCTTCGCGTACATGCCGAGCGCGGTGATCAGCATGCAGAACAGCAGCGCGGCGAGCGCGATCAACGTGCGCGCGACGTGCGCGACGCGCAGCCGCACGTCGGCGCTCGACGCATCGCGTTGCGCGCGCCAGTAGGCCGAGACGCTGCCGAGCACCGCCGCGACGGCTTCGGGCGTCGCCTGGGTCGGTGACATCGACGGAATGGGGGGCGCCGGCGACGGACTCGCGTTGACGAGCGCCGCGAGCGACGCGAAACGCCGCGCGAGTTCCGCGCGCGCCGCGTCATAGGCCGGCACGAACGACGCGTCGTGGCTCGCCGGAGTGTCGGCCATGCGCTTCCACGCGGCCAACTGTTCGCGCGCGCTGTCGACGCGCTCGACGGCTTCGAGCACGAGGCCCGCGTACTCCTGCTTCAGCTGATCGGAAAACACCGTGCGCATCTGCGTCGCCACATACAGCAGGCCGAACAGCAGACACAACAGCGCGGCCACGGCGACGCTCGCGGGCCCCGGCCGGAAGCGCCATACCGGCGCGCGCGCGCGCGCGGCGCCGCGCAGCCCCGCTTGCCCCGCTGACCCGGCGAGCGCGTGCTCAGGGGTGGGAGTAGGGATCTCGTTGCTGTCGGCCGTTGTCATGTTGACGATAGCTCACGCGTCGAAAGAACTGTCCGATCCGCGCAAACAGACCGCCGTTGTGCTGCGACGACGCGCGCCGCTCCTGCTGCGCGACGCGCGTTTCTTTCGCATGTTGACCGCCCGCGGGCTTCGCGGTCGAATTCGCGACGTGCCGCACGGAGCGCGGCGGTGGCGTCGGAACAATCGGGGCGGTGGGCGGGTCGTCCGACAGACCGGCCGACAGATCCGCCGAGGCATCGACCGGCGTATCGGCCAGCGCGGCGGTGAGATTCGGGTCAGGCGTACTCGGGTGGATCTGACCGGACCACACGGCCGGGTTGGTGTCCTCGAAGCCGCCGTTCGCGCCGGCCGTTGCCAGCGCGACATCCGACGCGGTGGGCTGCGCGGCTGATTGCGCGGTGGCGGGCGTGGCGACCTCCTGCGGCGCGTGCGCGACGGCCACCGTCGGCACCGCGGGCGCCGACGAACCGAGCGCCTGGCGTGCGCCCGCGATGGCATCCGCGTAGGTCTGCTGATCCTGGTTGAACCAGACACCGTAGGCGACGGTGCCCATCACGCCGAAGGTCAGCGCGCCGGCTGCCGCGAGGCACAGCGCGAGGCGGCCGAAGCGCGGCGGCGGTACGCCCGATTCGTCCGTGCCGTCGGGTTCGAAAGAGGAACGGCCGTCCGTGGTGGAATGACGCAAGTCGGTATCGTCGGGATCGGTAGCCATCGCAATACGCTCCGGGTATGCCACTTCCTGCTGACAAGCTGGCGCACTGGCGAGCCGCCGCGTAAGCCGCGCTCGCGGGCTGCCGCCGCACGCAATGCTCAATGAATGTAACCCTGTCGCGAACGGCCGACAACACAGCAGCGTTGCGTTTCCGCCTCGCTTCCAGGTGCTTCAAACGACGCCGTCAGACACCGCGTGAGTTGGCAAAAAAGTGCGCAAAGCTGGTAAAAACTCCAACTCCGCTAATCGCTCGACAGCCAGCCCCCCGCCCGCCGTCACCGCGACGCCCGATGCGACGCGGGCTCCGCGAAACGCGCCATCGCGGTCGCCGTTTCGCATGCAACAAGCGGGCCTGAAGGCGCACTCATGCGCGACCCCGATAGCGCCGCTTGAAACCCTCGTGAGACAGAGCGCCGCGCGCCCTTAAGCAGCATCGCGCGAACCTGCTACCGTGCGAATTCCCGAAGCCGTTCGCGCCCGGTGGTAAGGTCACCTGCCGCATGTCGCGAACGCGCGCCATGCCTCACCCGGCCCGGCTTGACGCGGCCCCGGCCCACCTCATCGGTCAGCATGAGAATCATGTCGAACAGGTATCAGCACAAACCACTCACGCCGTTGCGCCGCGCGCTCGCGCGCTTTTCTCTTTCAGAAACCGCCAAGTACACGAAGCTGACGCTCGGCCTGTGGATCGGTTTCGGCATCCCGTACCTGCTCGGCTTTCCCGACGCGGCCGTGCCGCTCGCCGGTTCGACGATGCTGACGCTGGCGCTCGGTAGCTCGATTTCGGCGGCGCGAAGCTACTTCTACAAACGGGTGTTGTCCAACGTGGTGGCGATGCCGATCGGCACGCTGCTGATCTGGCTGACCGCGCCGCACCTGTGGATGGGTGCGGCGCTGCTGCCGCTCGTGATCTTCAGCATCGTCGCGCTGCGGCCGTCGCTGTTCCAGATGACCAGCATCACGGTGCCGATCACGCTGGTGCTCTATACCGGCGAACATCTGCCGCTGCTCGAACAGCGCCTGATTGGCGTGGTACTCGGCATGTTCCTCGGCTTCGTGATCCAGCAGATCGCGTTTCCGCCCGATCACGGCTATTGGGCGAACACGCTCGTCAACGACGGCAACGAACTGGCCACCGATGTCGTCGCGCAACTAGCCGCGGGTCAGCTCGACAAAGCGCAGATCAAGCCGGCGGCCTCGAAGCTGCGCACGCTGAGCACGAACCTGAAGCAGGCGCACCTGCTGCTGAAGACCGACCTCGAGCAGGCGTGGGTGTCGCCGCATCTGAAGCGCAACGCGGTGCGGCTGCCGGTGTTCGCGTGCTATCACGAGACTTTCGATTCGCTGGTCAACTTTCTCGAAACGATGGACACGTTTCACGATCAGTTCGCCGCGCTCGACGCCGGCTGGCGCGAAATGTTTTTCGCGCGGCTCGCGCGGCTCGTCAGCGCCCACCGGCAACTGGCCGAGGCGGCGGACCTGCGCGTCGAGCCTGCGCCGCTCGACGCGCCGCCGCTGCATATGGAGGACCTGCGTCAGCTGACCGAGGACCTGCCCGCGTCGAACGTGTTTACGAGCGTGTACCTCGGGCATCTGACCGGCTACGGGATTCTGCTGTGCCGGTTGAGCGCGCTGCATACCGCGTGAGCGGCGCGGGTCGTCCGGTTCACCGCTCATTGCACGGTGATGGTCGCCCTCATGTTCGGATGGATGCCGCAGAAGATCTTGTACACGCCCGGTTTATCGAATTTGAATTGATAGGTGTCGTCCTGATCGAGCGCGGCCGAGCGGAACAGCCCCGCGTCGTTGACTACGGTGTGCGGCTCGCCGTCGAGATTTTTCCATGTGACCGTCGCGCCCGCCTTGACGGTCAAATCCGTCGGCGTGAAATTAAAGTTTTTCATGAACATCGCGTTAGGCGTCGACGCGACGGTCTGCTGCTGCGCCGCCTTCATCGGCATCGGCATCTGCATCGGCATGGTGGTTTGCGCGAAGCCGAGCCGCGGCGACATCGCCAGGAGCGCGGCACTGCCGAGCGCAACTGCGAGTACTCGGCCCATCAGATTGGTTGGCATCATTGATCTCCTCGAGCGTAAAAGTAGCGGGTGCGGTCAGGCGAGCGTCGTGTCGTCGAGCGTCGCCTTCAGCGGATGCCGCGCGATACTGACGCTCGTCACGCCGAGCATCTTCGGCAACTGGTCGCTCGCGACCTTCAGCGGCCCCGGGCCATCGCCCTGGCCGGCGGTCGGTTGCGGATAGGCGGTCGAGCGCGCGGTATGGAACGTCACGTTGCCTTCGACCTTCGTCACGATCTGGTGAATGTGACCGTTCAGCACCGTCACCGAACCGAAGCGCTTCAGATAGTCCATCGCCTGTCCGGCGTCACCGGTGCCCCAGCCCCACGGCTCGTAGATCGTCCACATCGGCATGTGCGCGAACACGACCACCGGGGTGCTCGACGAGCGGCCTTTCAGATCGTTTTCGAGCCATTCGAGCTGCTCGCTGCCGAGACCGCCGAGGCCGTTCGGCTTGAAATGCATCACGTTGACGAGGCCGACGAAATGCACGCCCTGGTGATCGAAGCTGTAATAGCCGCGGTTATCCGACGCCTTGCCGAAACGGCTGAAGTACTCGGTGCCGGGGCCGTCGGTGACGTCATGCTCGCCGGGGACCGTGTGCAGCTCGGTGATCTTCAGTCCCGACATCAGCTGCGCGGCCAGATCGAATTCAGAGGGCTTCGACAGGTGCGTGATGTCGCCGGTGTGAATCGCGAGCGGCGGCCGCGACGGCATCGCGTTGACGTAATCGATCGTCTGTTTCAGCGTGCCCGCGACGTCGGGATTCGCTTCCTTGTTGAAGCCGATATGCGTGTCGCTGATCTGCAGGAAAAGCGGCGTGCCCGCTGCTGGCGTCGCGGTTTTGGCGTCGGCTGCGAGCGCGAGTTCGACCGGCGTCAGCACGCCGCCCGACAGCATGAACACCGTGCCCAGACCACCGAACGCAAGACACTTCAGCACGCCGCGACGCGCCGGATCGAATGAATGTTGTGACGACATGATGACCTCACGATAGGGATTCGCCGAACCACCCGGTTCGTGAGGCATGACTGTCGTGTCGCGGGTTTTATTCCCGTGTTGTGTGGCGTTTGCGGGACGCGGCGAGTGTATGCAAATGGAAAGCAGCCAGTAAACGACGAGAAGGATTGCACACTGGATTGCGCATCGCGTCAGCCGCCGACCGCCGCGATGATCCGCGCGCGCATCGCGGCGTCGGGCAGCGGACCCGATCCCGCGCGCACGTTGTCCGCCATGTATTGCGGCCGCCCGGTGCCCGGAATCACGACTGTCACCGCCGGCTGCGCGAGCACGAATTTCAACAGAATCTGCGCCCAGCTCGTGCAGCCGATTTCGGCGGCCCATGCGGGCAGCGGCGTTTTTATCACGCGCGCGAGCAGACCACCACCGCCGAACGGCTGATTGATCACGACGCCGATGCCGAGTTCGGCCGCGAGCGGCAGGATGCGTTGCTCGGCCGCGCGATCGTCGGCGGCGTAGTTGATCTGCACGAAGTCGGGCTTCTCGCTGCGCATCACCGCCGCGACGTCGTCGAACGCGCTCGACGTGTAATGCGTGATGCCGAGATAGCGAATCCGGCCGCGCGCTTTCCAGTCGCGCAAGGTCGCGAGCTGTGTGCGCCAGTCGAGCAGATTGTGGATCTGCATCAGATCGACATGCGGCTGCTGAAAACGCCGCAGCGATTCCTCCATCTGCGCGATGCCGGCTGCGCGTCCCTCGGTCCAGACCTTGGTGGCGACGAAGGCCTTGCGATGCGCGTCGAGCTGAGTGAGCAGCGCGCCCGCGACCGCTTCCGACGAACCGTACATCGGCGAAGAATCGATCACCGAGCCGCCCGCTTCGAACAGGATGCGCAGCACCTCGGTGAGTTGGGCGCGCGCGGCGGCATCGTCGCCGACGTCGAAGGTGCGCCACGTGCCGCAGCCGATCACGGGCAGCGCTTCGCCGGTAGACGGGATCGCGCGGCGGTTCATGCGCGGTAAGGTGGTATCGGCTTGCGCGGGTGTTTCAGTCTGCGCGGAGGTGACGCGCGATAACGCGAGCGTTGCCGGTAACCCGAGCGCCGCGCGCAGAAAGCGGCGGCGGCGAGCGTGGTTCGACGAAAGTGCCATAGCGGGTAGCTGCCCTCGTGCATGGAAGTTCGACCGTCATCGCAGCGGCTAAAGCACACCCCGCCGCGCGAATTCGACCGCGAGGCCATCCGCGTCGACGAACCGGTAGCCCTGCAAACCAGCCGCGAGCGCGCCGTCCACGTTGGCCTCGCTGTCGTCGATGAAGAGCGTCTGCGTTGCGGCCGCGCCGAGCCGTTCGACGCAGCGCAGATAGGTTTGCGTGGCGGGCTTCGCCGCGCCGAACGCCGCCGACGAATAGACGTGCGGTCCAAAGAGCCGCGCCACGGGCGGATTCAGATAAGCGATGTGATCGGTCAGCAGGCGGCAGTTATTCGTCAGTATCGCGATGCGGCAACGCTGCGCCGCGCGCGACGCCAGCGCGAGCACCGCTTCGTTTGGCCTGATCGACGCGAGTCGCGCGTCGAGCCATTCGGCGCGGCTCACCGGATAACCGAGCAGCGCGCCGAGTTCGCGCAGATATTCGTCGTCGCTGATTTCGCCGCCGTCGGCGCGCGCCTCGAGTCCCGAGCCCCAGATCGCATGACGCACGGTCTCTTCCCTGCAGCCCGCGACCGCCGCGAGACGCTCGACACGCGCGGCGCGGTCGTAGTGCGACAGCACACCTTCCAGGTCGAACAGAAGCAGCGTGACGGGTGCGCTCATGCCGTCGGTCTCCCGGGTTGAAGTTTGCGCGATGCGCCGTGCGCGATGCGCTTTTTGCGCGCTACGCTGCGGCCTAACGTGTTTTCTGCCGCAACGGCCTGAAGAACTTGCGAATCTCGGCCGCCAGCAACTCGGGCTTTTCCATCGCCGCGAAGTGCCCGCCAGCAGGCATTTCGCTCCACTGCACGACGTTGAAGGTCCGTTCGAGCCAGCTGCGCGGCGGATGATTGATCTCCTTCGGAAAAAGCGCGAAGCCAACTGGCGTGTCGATGCGCTCGCCGTCGGAGAAACGCATCGGCTGCAGGCGGTTTTCCCAATACATCTGCATCGCCGGACCGATGCACTGCGTGAACCAGTACAGCGAGATATTGGTCAGCAGCTCGTCGATCGAGAACACGCTTTCGACGTCGCCGCCGCAATCGCTCCACGCGCGAAACTTCTCGCCGATCCATGCGGCGAGTCCCACCGGCGAGTCGTTCAGCGATGCGGCGACGGTCAGCGGCTTGGTGCTGTGCTGATGCGCATAGCCGCCTTCGAGTGCGGCCCAGTCGTTCTTCTCGCGCAGATAGTCCTGCTCGGCCGGCGTCAGCTCCCGCTGCGCCGCGCCGATCGCGGGCTCATAGGAACTCGGCAGGAAGTTCAGGTGGATGCCGTCGACCACCCGCGGATGATGCGCGGCCAACGCGATCGACACGCCCGCGCCAAGATCGCCGCCCTGCGCGCCGAAGCGCTCGTAGCCGAGCCCGCGCATCAGCGACACCCACAGGTCCGCGACCTGGAACGCGGACATGCCGGCTTGCGCGGGCGCAGGCGAAAACGCGAAGCCCGGCAGCGACGGCGTGACCACGTCGAACGCGTCGGCGGGATCGGCGCCGAACGCGGCCGGGTCGCACAACTGATCGAGCAGCGCGTGAAACTCGAAGAACGAACCGGGCCAGCCGTGCGTGATCACGAGCGGATAAGCCTGGAAGCCCGGCGTCACACTCGCGGCGCGCCGGTGCGCGAAGTGCACGGTCTGGCCGTTCACGTCGGCGAGAAATTGCGGCAGCCGGTTCAACTTGCGTTCGGCCGCGCGCCAGTCGAATTGCCCAGCCCAATAGCTCGCGAGTTCGCGCAGCCAGGCTGGGTCGGCGCCCTGCTGCCATGCGGGCGCGGGCGTCGCGGGCGCCCAGCGGGTCGCGCGGATGCGGCGGCGCAGATCGTCGATGTCCTGATCGGCGATCGCAATCTCAAACGGGTCGATCTGCATGGGGTCGTCCTGGGTCGGTTGGCGGCTCAACGTCATCGTACGCGCGTCGAATGAAAGCCGGATAATGGGCGTCCCTTCCGTACGATTCATTGACCGACCCACAGGAGATTGACGCGATGTCCGCTTACGAATCCAAGGTGCCGCGAGTGCTGCTGACGAACGACGACGGGATCGACGCGCCCGGCCTCGCCGTGCTCGAAGCGGTGGCCGCCGAGCTCGCGCACGAAGTCTGGGTGGTCGCGCCCGAGCACGACCAGAGCGGTACCTCGCATTCGATCAGCCTGCATTCGCCGCTGCGCGTGAGCCGCCAGGGCGAACGCCGTTACGGCGTGACCGGCACGCCCGGCGATTGCGTCGTGATGGGGGTTCGTCATTTGATGCGCGAGGCGCCGTCGCTGGTGCTGTCCGGCGTCAATCGCGGCGGCAACCTCGGCATCGAAACGATGTTCTCCGGCACGGTCGGCGCGGCGATGACGGGTCTGCTGCTCGGGCTGCCGTCGTTCGCGCTGAGCCAGGTATTCGCCGATCGCGAGCGCGTGCGCTGGGACACCGCGCGCACGCTCGCGCCCGGCGTGATCCGCCAGTTGCTCGCGATCGAGCATGCGGCGCCGACCTGCCTGAACATCAACTTCCCGGACGTCGATGCCGCCGATGCGGGTCCTCTGACGCCGACGCGCCAGGGCGTCGGGCTCGTCAGGGACATCGAGGTATTGCCGGAAGTCGATCCGCGCGGCATCGCGTATCACTGGCTGCGCTTCGATCGCGGCCCGCGCGAGAACGAGGCCGACAGCGAAACGGCGACGGTCGCGGCGGGTCGCGTCTCGGTCACACCGCTCGCGTTCGATCGCACCGACGAAGCCACCTTCGCGCGGCTCGCCGCGTCGTTGATCTGACGGTTGCACGGAACGCGGCGCAATACCCCGCTTCAGTGCGCTCCAGGTCCCGACGGTGCGGGTCTGCCGAACGCGGGCATCGTGCCGTTCTCTCTCGCGCGCGCGAGTTCGGCCTGTACCTCGGCGCGGGTTTTGGGGCCGCTGTTGACAATCGCTTCAGTCGTGGCCTGGCTGCTTTGCCCCGAGCGCGGCATCGACCATGCCGATTCGACGCCTTGCGTTGCATGTTGCGGCGACTGCCGTACCTCCGGCGCGACGCCAGCCGCTTTCTTCCCGGAGCGCTCCGCAGTAGAACTTTTCCGGTGGCTGCTGCCCCGCGCATGATTACCCGATGTCGTCGCAGCGCTTTGCGCTGAACGCGGTTTCGTCGTGGTGCCCGATGCAACCTGGCTATGGTGTGAGCGCACCGTCTTTGCCGCAGGCGGCGCCTGGGTCCGGTTCGAACTGACCGCGGGCTGTGGCGGGAGATTCGCCGGCTGCGGCTGTGGTTGCACCTGCGGTTGCGGCTTGTTCGACTCCCGCGCGAACTGGAGCGCCGCGATGGCCAGTGCGTCGCCTGCCTGCGCTCCGATCGATGGCGCCGGCTGAGACCGCAACGCAGTCACGTCGTCGGGCAGCGCATGGTGCCGCGCCGCCGCCCCGCCCGTCGCGCCGACACTCCGTTCGCCATCGGCGACGAGGCTCACGTCCCGGCCAGACGACCAGTCGTTGTCCAGCTGCGACACGTAGGCCCCAATCGTCACCGCGCCGAAGACGAGACCCGTCAACACGATCATTCTCGGTTCGCTATACAAGGCACGCTCCCCCTTTCGACAGAACGACGACCCATTAGTCAAAGTGTCGGCGATCCGAAGAACAGTGTTTCGCTTTTAGACCCAACAACTGACGAATCGGCGGATCTGGTCGTGCATGTGTCCGAAACCGACGGGCATTCTTCTGTCCAAACGGGCCCTTTAACCGGAGTGCCAGGAGGGCTCAAACGAGCGGTCCTTCCTCGGTCTTGCCGCGCATCGCGACGGCAACCGAACTGCCGACGATCAACGCGATACCCAGCATCGAGATCCCGCCGATCGTCTCGCCCCACGCCAGATAGCCGAACAGCGCGGCCCACACGATGCTCGTGTAGTTGTACGGCGCGAGCGCGCCGGCGTCGGCATCGCGGAACGCCATCGTCATCAGCAACTGTCCCGCCGTCGCGAGCGCGCCGAGCAGCGCCATGATCGCGAGCGCATCGAACGACGGTGTGCGCCACGCGAAGATCAGCGACGCGCCCATCACCGCGGTGCCGACCAGCGTGAAGTACAGCACGGTCGTGCCCGAATCGTCGCTCGCGTTGATGCGCTTGATCTGGATGATCGACAGCGCACCGCACAACGCACTCGCGATCAGCAGCGCCGGGCCGAGCCAACTCGAATGCGAGCCGTCCGGACGCACCACCAGCAGCATGCCGGCGAAACCGACCGCCGCGGCCAGCGCGTCGCGCGGCTTCAGCGTTTCGTGCAACAGCAGCGGCGCCAGCACGATCACGAGCAAGGTCTCCGAATAGACGATCGCGACCGCCTCGCTGAGCGGCATGTACGGCAATCCCGCAAAGAACAGGCCCGATGAGCCGAGCAGCGTCAGCGCGCGCAGGGTCTGCCCGCGCACGTCGAGTTGCCGCAAGCGCGTGACGAGCGGCTTGCCGCGCAGACACATCGCGACGGCCGGGAACAGACCGAACAGCATGCGGAAGAACGTGACCTCGTTGGCCGGATAGGCGAGCGCGAGCGATTTCGCCAACGCGTCGACGAGCGCGAAGCAAAGCATCGACACGAGGATCAGCGCGACGCTGCGCAACGGTACGGCGCTCGGGCGGACGGCGACGACGGGCGGCATGGACGGTTCGGGTTGAACGTGGGTGATGGGAAACAGGATTATGCCCGCGCTCGCGCGCGCCCTCGCGCGTACGCCGCGCACCCGCTTTGGCAAATCAGGGAATCCACCGATACTGGTCAGACGAACTAATAATATTATTCATAGCGATTTATGCGCCGTTACATCGGCGCTTCAAGCGCCTACGTCGTATGCATTTTTAATAATAATTATGACCATCGATCAAGCGGGGACCTCTGGAGATACAGGTGCGCAATTTCTATGTACTGGCCGCGCTCGCAATGCTGAGCGCCTGCGGCGGTAATGACGGATCGCCCAACGTGTCCGCTACGGCGGACAAGCAGGTGAAAGCAATCGATGCGACAGCGGCTGCGGCCGACACAGCCGACGTGCAGAACGAGTTCAAGGCTGCCAAAGCCATCCCGGTGGGCATGAAAACGACCACCCCGCCGCTCGTGATCGCCGACCCGACGCTGAATCTGGCGCCGTACACGCCCCCGGCGCCGCCCGCCCCGACCGCGACGACGACGTTGTCGTTCGGCGATTTCACGAGCTACCTCGCACCCGGTTCGGCGAGCGCCTGGCACCCAGGCGCGAGTGCGTCGACGCTCGCGATCGACGCGCCGCCCGCCAACGGCACCGGCGCCGGCGACAAGGCGGTCGCGCTCGGCACGACCTACGCGAGCGCTTCGTACGAAGCGGACGTGACCGTCACCGCGCCGGTCGGCACGGGCCCCGCGAACGCCGGTTTCGTCGTGCGCACGACGAAGCCGACCGCGGGCGGCCCGGACAGCCTGACCGGCTATTTCATCGGTCTCGACACCGGCTCGCATGCGCTCGTGGTGGGTCGCGAGAACAACAACTGGACCAATTTCATCCAGTATCCGGTCGCCTCGATCGTCGGCGGCAGCACGCATCACCTGAAGGTGACGACGAGCGGCAACGCGATCCTCGTCGACCTCGACGGCCAGCGCGTGGTGAGCGCCAACGACGCGACCAACGCGCTGCCGGCGGCCTTCCAGTCAGGCAGCTTCGGCGTGCGGCGCTTCGGTGTCGGCGCGTCGTTCAGCAACATCACGATCCATACGTATCCGGCCGTGACCTCGCCCGTCTACGATTTCTCGAAGGTGGTCGGCGCGGTCTACACGCCGTCCAACGCGGTCAACGCGATCGACTTCTGGGAGAACTACGACCCCGAGATCGTCAACCGCGAGCTCACCTATGCGCAGACCTACGGCATGAACACAGTCGCCGTGTACCTGCACTATCTGGTGTGGGCCAACGATCGCGTGGCCTTCCTGAGCAAGTTCGAAAACCTGCTGACGATCGCCGCGCGGCACGGCATCAAGGTCTCGCCGATCTTCTACGACGACTGCTGGAACCCCAACCCGCAATACGGCGCGCAGCCCGCGCCGGTGTGGGGCGTGCATAACAGCCAGTGGGTGCAGTCGCCGGGCACGCCGGTCGAGCAGGCGTATTTCCAGGCAAGCGCGTCGAACCCGGCGATCACCTACAAGCAGAGCCTTGCGAACTACATCACCGACTTCGTCGCGCCGCATCGCAACGACCCGCGCATCATCTTCTGGGAGCCGATGAACGAGCCGGGCTGCAGCGGCAATGGTTCATTGCGGAACACGCGCGCGGTGATGATGAACGATGCGCGCATCGCGATCCTGAATGCAGGCGCAACGCAGCCGATCAACTCGCCGCAGGTGCAGGAAGACGAAGGCACCTACTTCTCGGATTTCTACGGGTTCCATCCGTACAACAACCCGTACACGGGTCCGGTGAATGGCAGCAACATCAACGCGATGAACTCGGAGACGCTGCAACGCGGCTTCACGGGCACGACCGGTCAGACGATGCCGGGTATCGTCGCGAACTACGGCGGCACCACCGGCTTCATCGTGTGGGAGCTGATGATCGGCCGCACCAATACGCGCTTTCACTGGGGCCAGACGCCGAGCGCACCCGCGGCAGTCGAACCGGCAACGCCCTTCCAGGGGACCTTCTACCCGGACGGCCATCCGTGGCAGACGTCGGAAACGCAGGCGCTGACGGGCGGCTTCGACGTCAAGCTGCCGGTGCTGCAGATCGCGTACTACAACGATCCGACCTTCAGCGCGGCGCCGGTGAAGACGTCGATCACGCCGCTGATCGACTTCGATCTGAACACCGAGCGCGGCACCGATTCGCCTGATGCATCGGCCGGCGTCAACGCGACCAACTACGGCGTGCGCTGGACCGGCGCGCTCAAGGCGGCGCAGGACGGCGAATACACGTTCACGATCAACAGCGACAATGTCGCGCGTCTGTGGATCAACGGCGTGAAGGTGATCGACAAAACGGACACGACGCCGGGCAGCGCTTCGGGCAAAGTCCATTTCGCCGCGAACCAGAGTGCGTCGATCAAGGTCGAGTACGTGCACGGCAGCGGGGCGGCAAGCATGCATCTGCTGTGGTCGAACCCGGCTGCGAAGAGCCCTGATGTGTTGAAGATCGTGCCATCGGATTCGCTGGTGACGTCGAGCTGATAGAGATGGTTGTGCCGGGCGGCGCGGTGGCATCGACGCCGCGCCACAGCGCCGGCCAACCCAAAAAAGAACGCGGCGCACCGGAAAATCCGCTGCGCCGCGTTCTTTTTAGGCAAGGCTTTTAGCAAGCTCGAGCAGTTAATTTCTCAAAGCCAAAGCCCGTTCCAAATGCCACTTCAAACTGCATAAATTTCCGGATTATCCGCAAGCGACAAAAAGTTACCGGTATTCCCATCGAGTGCGAGCATTTCGCCGCTTTCGATATTGAAGATCCAGCCATGGAGCCGCAGCGTCTTGTTCACGAGCCCGACCGCCACCGACGGATGCGTGCGGATGTTGGCGAGCTGCGCGATCACGTTGTCCTTGACCAGCGCCGCGAGACGCTCCGCATCCGAGTGATAGTGACGCGACGCGTTGATCGCTTTCGCCGCATCCGCGTGACGCAGCCAGCTCGCGACCGCCGGCATGTGCTCCAGATTCGTGCAGGACGAGATCGCCGTCATCGCGCCGCAGTTCGAATGGCCGCAGATCACGATGTCGGTCACGCCGAGCACGGCGATCGCATATTCGACGGTCGCCGACACGCCGCCCGGCTCCGGGCCGTACGACGGCACGATGTTGCCCGCGTTGCGGATCACGAACAGTGAGCCCGGCTCGGTCTGCGTCAGCAGCTCCGGCACCACGCGGCTGTCCGAACAGGTCACGAAGAGCGTGCTGGGATTCTGCGCAGTCGATAAACGCTTGAAGAGCGCGCTTTGCTGTGGAAAGACCTCGCGTTGAAAGCGGATCAGACCTTCGATGATTTCCTGCACGATTTTCTCCAGAGAATCGAAGAGACGGATTTAAAGTTTGCCGCGACTATACCGCAGCCTTTCACTCGTCGCGCGAATCACCGTGCTAATCGTCGGACGCTCCAGCGGAAAATTGCCAGCGAAATAATGGTGTGCCTGGACGCGCCAAAAAAAAGACCCGGCTGCCGGCAGCCGGGTCCAACTCTCTCGCTCACACGCATGAAGCAATGTGTGCGTCGATACTGTAGCCGCGCCGGCGTCGCGGATATAGCCGCCGCGGTGGAAGAGTCCTTTCCACCGCGGCGCGAATCAATTGACCCGATCCGCGCTAAGCGGGTCGCTCAGTCGAAATCGCGCGTCTCGAGTTCCACGGACCGTCCCCCGTTGCGTTCGAGCACCCGCCGCGTAGCATTTTCAATGCGGGCGCGGTTCGCCTCGAACGTCCCCACCAGATCGTGAGCGGACGGGGCGCCGTTGCCGAGGCTGCCGTTGCCGAAATGGTCGTTGAGCGCGTCGAGCGACACGCTGCACCATACGTCCTTCCCGTCCACATTGGCCTCGTAGGCGACGCGCGCAGCAGCCACCACTTCCCGCCGTCCGGTGAATTCGATCCTCATGATTGTCCTCCGTGTGTCAAAGGGAAATCCGAATACGCAACGCTCATGCCCAAACCGGCCGGCTGCCCGGCTGCCCTGGCGCGAGCACGCATTCTGCGCAAGGTGCATACTCCTGAGCGGCCGTCGTGCGCGGCCGCGCCGATGCGCCGCAGCAAGGCCTCCTCCGGGCCGTCGACGCACTCAACATACCGATACTACGCCCTTCATGTCCCGCAATACTCAATCTTCACGCCCGCTCGTGATCGCCGCCGTGATGGCCTCGATGGCGATGGTCGCGATCGAAGCGACCATCGTGTCGACCGCGATGCCGCAGATCGTCTCGCAACTCGGCGACCTGCATTTATACAGCTGGGTGTTCTCGTCGTTCCTGCTCACGCAGACCGCGATGACCGTGGTGTTCGGCAAGCTCGCCGATCTCTACGGACGCAAGCCGGTGATCCTCGCGGGCATCGCGATCTTCCTCGTCGGCTCGGTGCTCGCCGGCTTCGCATGGTCGATGCCGGCGATGATCGTGTTCCGGCTGATCCAGGGCATCGGCGCGGGAGCGATCCAGCCGGTCACGCTGACCATCGTCGCCGATCTGTACCCGGCGCGCGAACGCGGCAAGGTGCAGGGCTATCTCGCGAGCGTGTGGGCGATCTCGGCGGTCGTGGGTCCGATGGTCGGCGGCTTCATCATTCACAACCTGTCGTGGGCGTGGATCTTCTGGATGAATGTGCCGATCGGGCTGGCGTCGGCGGCGGGCTTCATCGCGTTCCTGCGCGAATCGGAGCGGCACGCGCGGCCGTCCATCGATCTCGCCGGCGCGGCGCTGTTCATGGCCGCGATCGCCGCGCTGATGATGACGCTGACCTACGCCGGCGACGATGCATTCGCGCCCGCCTCGCTCGCGGGCGGCGTGTTCGTGCTGTGCGTGCTGCTATTCGTGCTGCAGGAGCGTCGCGCGGCCGAACCGATGATCTCGTTCGCGCTATGGAGCCGCCGCCCGATCGCCGCATGCAACAGCGCGACGGTGCTGGCCGGCATGATCCTGATGGGCGCGACCACGTTCCTGCCGATGTACGTGCAGGGCGTGCTGCATCGTTCGCCCGTGGTGGCCGGCCTCGCGCTGACGATGATGATGGTGGGCTGGCCCACCGGCGCGACCTTCGCGGCGAAGTCGTTTCACCGGCTCGGCTTGCGGCGCATCCTGATCTGCGGCAGCGCGTTCGTGCCGCTCGGCGCGGTGCTGCTGCTGTTCCTGTCGCCGGGCGCGTCGCCGCTCGTCGCCGGATTCGCGTCGCTGATCATGGGCTTCGGCATGGGGACGTCGAGCGTCAGTTCGCTCGTGCTGATCCAGGAGATCGTCCGGATGGACGAACGCGGCAGCGCGACCGCGTCGAACCTGTTCTCGCGCAATCTCGGCAGCACGCTCGGCGCGACGCTGTTCGGCGCGGTGCTGAACTTCGGGCTCCGTCATTCGCAAGGCACCGCGACGGTCACGTCGGACCAGCTGAAGGCGCTGCTGCAGAACCGCGCCGCCGATTTCGGCGACAGCGATCTCGTCAGGCTGGTGCTGCACCAGTCGCTGCATCTGACCTTCGTGTCGATGTTCGTGATCGGGCTGTTCGTGGTTGCGCTGCTTTCGCTGGTGCCGGTGATCCGATTCGGCGAGGACAAGCCGGCACCGCTCAAGACCCTGGCGCCGCTCGAGGATTGAGTCGCGCGGCGGCGCGAACCACTTGCGTTCGCGAGCGCTACGAGCCGCGCGCCGGCAGCGTCGCCGCGAAGAAATCACGCACCTGTGCCGCGGTTCGCGCATGAATCACGGCGCGGTCGACACCCGGTCCGTCCTTGCAGATGGGCGCCAGACGCTCCATCACCTCGGGCTCGCACACATCCATGAAGGTATAGTGCGAGGCGCCCGGGAGCATCGTCACCGTGGCTTGCGGCATGAAGCCCGCGATGCGGTGAATATTGGTGTTGACGGGCGCGGTCGTATCCGCCTCGCCCGCGAGCAGCGCGACCGGAATCGTCACTTCCTTGAACGACGAACTGTTGAACGCCTCGCCGAGCGCGGGTGCGATCGCGAATGCCGCCTTGACGCGCGGATCGCGATACGAGTCGCCCGAACGCGCGCGCGATGCATTCGTTTCTGCCGATAGCCCGTCGACCGTCAACGCGGGCGCGCCCGGCGCGTGCGCGAGACTCGCGGCTTCGGGCGGCGTGCAGATCGCATCGGCTTCGGGCGACGTGCAAAAGCGCTCGAACGCCGCGCTGTCGGTACGTGCGCCCGCGACTACGAGCACCGTGTAACCGCCGAGCGAAAAGCCCAGCGCGCCGATCCTCGTCGTGTCGATGCGCGGACCGAAACGCGGGTCCGCGAGCACGCCGTCGAGCACTTCGCTCAAGTCGGTCGCGCGCTCCCACCAGAGGATGAAACCGTCGCGCGTGCGCGGCTCCAGCGCGTTGTTGCCCGGATGATTGACGCCCGCGACGATATAGCCCTGCGCGGCCAGCGACGCCGCGAGCCAGTCGAGACTGTCCGCGCTGCCGCCGGTGCCGTGCGACAACAGCAGCAACGGGTATTTGCGCTGCGCGTCGGACAGCGGCGCATCGTCGGCGGCGGCGTGGCCGATGAACATCGGATGGCCTGGCGCGCCGATATCGTGACGCGTCTCGGCTTGCGCCGCATCGGCCGGATACCAGATGCGCGTGATCAACGCCTGTGTTTGCGCGCCACGCCAGTTGCGGGCCACGGCGGGATGAAACGCGCGGCTCGTCTCGCCGACATGCCAGTCGGCGGAAGCGGTTTGCGCGTTGGCGTACGCCGGCGACGCAGCCCACAGCGCGCCGCACAGCACCCCCGACAATGCCACGCTCAACGACACCACCACCGCGCTCGACAGCGCGGCACAGCCTCGACGCATCATGGTTAGTCCTCGCGAATGGGGATCAGCAGATCGGTGATGCAGGGGTCCAGCGCGCCGCGATCGGGCGCGCTTCGATACAGTTCGAGCCCGGGCCGCTGATCGCGCCGGTAGCCACTGCGCGGCAACCAGCCGCTGTACAGTGCCCTGAAAGTGGGCGAGATCAGCGCATAAGGACCGATGAGGCGGTGCACCGCGTATAGCCCGCCTTCGAGCCGCAGCGGCTCGATGCCCGGCGGCGGCGTGGCCACACGCGAGCGTTGCGCGGCTTCGTCGAGCCGCTGCATCGCATCGCTGAACGCCGCCTGCGACCCCGCGACGACTCCCGCGTGATAGCAAAACCCGCCAGCGATCGACGGATCGCGCGCGCAGATGCCGACGCGCTGCTGCAACAGCGGGTTCTCGTCGCAGCGCAACGTCGTCATCAGCGTGTGGAAGGTCTGGCCGATCGTCGCGACCGGGCCGTCATGGCGAAGGCATAGCACGTCGAGCGGTGCGATCTCGATCACTTCGACGGATGGTGATGCGGGGGTGTTCTGGTTTTCAGCGTACTCGTCGCGGCGGCCGTCAGCGCCTATGCCATCGCCGTCGCCGCGCGGCTCGATGCGCGCATGCCCCGTTCGCCGTGTCCGCGCGGATGCCGCCGAAGCCGCCGGATTCGCCACCAGATGCCGCTGCCGCGTCCTGAACTCGCTCGGCGATACACCAGTGAAATCGCGAAACGCACGTGCGAACGCTTGGGGACTGTCGTAGCCAGCGTCGTGCGCGACCGCGGTGACCTGCGCGGCGTCGGTCAGCCGTTGCGCTGCCTCGGCGAGCCGCAGACGCTTGACGGTATCGGCGACGCTCTCGCCCATCAACGCGCGATAAATCCGATGGAAGTGATACGGCGACATATGCGCGACGGCCGCGAGGCTGCTGAGCGTGTGCCGCGCGCCGGGCTCGACCAGAATGGCCTCGACCACGCGAGCGATCCGTCGACGGTAATCACGTTCGGTGCTGGGCTTCATCATGGCGCCACGATAGCGGTCTGCGCGCCGGGTGGCGGTGCAGAACTTGCGGATTTTCGCGCTTTCGCGCTTTCGCGTTTTGGCGTTTTGCCAGGAAACGGGCCGCCAAGCTCTCGCGCTGCGTCACATTATGATCGACAACGCACGCCGCTTTCCGACACCAGACGGGCTTTCACGGCGCCATCAATTGCCGCTCCCATACAGCGTCGAATCGGCGAAACCTTCGGCGGCCAGCACCTGCCCGACCAGAATCAGCGCGGTCCGCTCGATCGCGCTGCCCCGCACTTTCGCGACGATATCGTCGAGCGTGCCGGTGATCTTTTCTTCGTCGGGCCAGCTCGCGCGATAGATCACCGCGATCGGACACGCGCCGCCGTAATGCGGCCGCAATTCATCGACGATGCGCGCGAGATGCCGCACGCCTAGGTGAATCGCCAGCGTCGCGCGATGCCGCGCGAGATCGGCCAACTGCTCGCCTTCGGGCATCGATGTTTTGCTCGCGTAGCGCGTGAGGATCAGTGTCTGCGACACGCCGGGCAGCGTCAGCTCGCAGCCGAGCGCCGCCGCGCATGCGGCCGTCGCGGTCACGCCGGGTACGATTTCGTAAGGAATGTCCAACTCGCGCAAGCGGCGGATCTGCTCGCCGATCGCACCGTACAGCGACGGATCGCCCGAATGCACGCGCGCGACATGCTGGCCCTTCGCGTGCGCCGCCGCGAGCAGCGCGACGATCTGGTCGAGATCGAGTTCCGCGGTGTTGACGACCTGTTCGGCGCTGTGACCTTCGAGCACCGCCGCCGGCACCAGCGACCCCGCATACAGGATCACCGGACAACTGCGCACGAGACGCTGCCCTTTCACCGTGATCAGTTCCGGGTCGCCCGGACCCGCGCCGATAAAAAACACTGTCATTCAGTACTCCAGTTATTTGCTCACTGATCCGAAGCCGCTTGCGCGTGCGCGGGCAGCGCATCGAGAAGATCGGCAATGGTGGCGAACTCGCGATCGACGTCGGGCAACACCGGCCGTCGCAGCATGATCACCGGCAAGCCGCGTTCGCGCGCAACTTCGAGCTTGGCCTCGGTCGCGCCGCCGCCGCTGTTCTTGCTGACGACGACGTCGAACGCCTGCAGCGCGAACAGCGCGCGTTCGCCGTCGAGCGTGAACGGTCCGCGCGCGGCGAGGATGCGCGAGCGCGCGGTGTCCGGATGCGAATCGAGCACGCGCACGGTCCAGAATTGATACGGCGGAATCTCGTCGAGATGCGCGAGCGGTTCGCGTCCGAGCGTGAATAGCGGCCTTCTGAAAGGGGCGAGCGCGTCGATCAGTGCGTTCCAGTCATCGACGATGCGCCAGTCATCGCCGGCTTGCGGCTGCCACGCCGGACGCCGCAGCGCCCAGCACGGGACCTTCGCGACGCGACACGCCGCTACGGCATTCGCGCTGATCCGCGCCGCGTACGGATGCGTCGCGTCGATCACGAGGCCGATCGCTTCGCTCGCGAGATAACGCGCCAGCCCCTCGCTGCCGCCGAAGCCGCCGACGCGCACCGCGCACTTCAGGTCGTTGGGCACCTTGCCGAGCCCCGCGAGAACGTACACATGCGCGGGACCGAGTTGGCGCGCGATCTTCAGCGCATCGCCGGTGCCGCCGAGCAACAGGATGCGGATCATCGGGCGACTCCGACGAACTTGCCCTGCCGGTCGATCGCGAAGATTTCGACGCTGACCTGCGGCGGCACGATATCGCGTGCAACGGCCAACGCGTGCTGACAGACGATATCGCCGAGCGGCACCTGTTGCGCGTGCGCGAGCGCGAGCGCCTGCTGGCTCGTGTTGGCCGCGCGCATCGCCGCTTGCAGCGCGGCGTCGGCGCCATGCCCGGCGGCCCAGCCGGCGAGTTGTTCGAGATCGATGCTGGAGTTGCGGCTATGCAGATCGAGATGGCCGGCCGCGAGCTTGCTGAGCTTGCCGAAGCCGCCGCAAATGCTCAGACGCTCGACCGGCGCGCGCTTCACATGCTTGAGCACCGCGCCGACAAAATCGCCCATTTCGATCAGCGCGATATCAGGCAGGCCGTAGTGCGCGCGCATTGCGTCCTCGCTCGCGTTGCCGGTGCAGGCGGCCACATGCATATAGCCGTTCGCGCGCGCAACGTCGATGCCCTGATGGATCGACGCGATATACGCGGAACACGAAAACGGCCGCACGATACCGGTAGTGCCGAGTATCGACAGTCCACCGACGATACCGAGACGCGGGTTCATCGTTTTCAGCGCGAGCGCTTCGCCGTTTTCCACGCAGATCGTCACTTCGAAGCCGCCTTGATACGCATGATGCGAGGCGAGTTCGTCGAGGTGCTGCGTGATCATCTGGCGCGGGACCGGATTGATCGCCGGTTCGCCAACCGCCAGCGTGAGCCCCGCGCGCGTGACCGTGCCGACGCCCGGCCCCGCGCGAAAAATCACACCGGGCTCGGGCACGAGGCGCACGCGCGCGAACACCAGCGCGCCGTGCGTCACGTCGGGATCGTCACCGGCATCCTTGATCGTGCCGGCCTCGGCGATCCGTTCGCCGTCCGTCTCCACGAGACGGCAGAACGTGAGCCGCATCGGCACATGCTGGCCCTTTGGCAACACGATCTCGGCGACCTCGCTGACCTCGCCCGCCAGCAGCAAACGCGCGGCCGCCAGCGACGTCGCGGTCGCGCAGCTGCCGGTCGTATAGCCGCTGCGCAGCGGCGCCGGCTGTTCGGGGGTTTCGTCGCGCATCACGAATCGGCTGATGGATTGGCGGGCTTGGTCACGTCGAGCAGCGTGATCGGCAACGCCTGGCGCCATGTATCGAAGCCGCCGAGCGGTTGCGCGTGCGCGAGCGCGATGCGTGTCAGCGTGCCGCCATGCTGCTCGCGCCACGCGGCGAGCACCGCCTCGCCTTGCAGCGTGACCGCGTTCGCGACGAGCCGGCCGCCGTCGCGCAGTTGCGCCCAGCAGGTGTCCAGCACGTCCGGCACGGTTACCCCTCCGCCGATAAACACCGCGTGCGGCGCGGGTAGCCCCCGCAACGCGTCCGGCGCGCGGCCCGCCACCAGTTGCAGACCGGGCACACCCAGCGTATCGCGATTCTGCTCGATGAAGCGCTGCCGCGCGTCGTTCGCCTCGATCGCGATCGCACGACAGGTGGGATGCGCGCGCATCCATTCGATACCGATCGAACCGCTGCCCGCGCCGACGTCCCACAGCAACTCACCAGGCGCGGGCGCGAGGCGCGCGAGCGTGATGGCGCGCACGTCGCGCTTGGTCAACTGGCCGTCGTGGATAAAGGCGTCGTCGGGTAAGCCGCAGGTCAGCGGCAGACGCGGTGCTTGCGCGGACGCGCGGCAGTCGAGCGCGATTAGATTGAGCGCGGCCATCTCGCCGCCCGGCCATTGATCGGCGCGGCCATCGACACGCCGTTCGCGTTCACCGCCCAGATGTTCGAGCACGGTCATCTGAGTTGCGCCGAAACCGCGCGCATCGAGCGAGGCCGCCAGCGCCGCCGGGGTGTGGCCGTCCGCGCTCAGCACGAACAGGCGCGCGCCGTCGTGCAGATGCGCATTCAGCGTGGCAAGCGGCCGGCCGACCAGCGACACGGTCGCGACATCCTGCAACGGCCAGCCGAGCCGCGCGGCCGCGAGCGACAGCGACGACGGCGCGGGCAGCACGCGCAATTCGCCGGCCGGCAACTGCCGCGCGAGCGTCGCGCCGACGCCGAACAGCATCGGGTCGCCGCTCGCGAGCACACATACCGGATGCGGACGCTCGGCGAGCAACGGCGCGAGATCGAACGGACGCGGCCACGCGGCACGGCGCGCGGCGAGCCGCGCGGGCAGCATCGCCAGATGGCGCTCGCCGCCGTACACGACCGACGCGCCCAGCAACGCACGCCGCGCGGGCCGCCCCAATCCGGCGAAGCCGTCGTCGCCAATGCCCACTACGGTCAGCCATGCCGGCATGCATCCATCCTCATCAGTTGCGTCGAATCTTCAGCGATTGCACCGCGCCGCGTCGTGCATGCGGCTGCGCGCAGGCTCGGACGGCGGGTTGCGAAAGTCCGCATGATACCGCCGCCATGCGGCCCGCGGGTCTGCGGCAAGGCGCCATGCGTCGCGACCGGCGGCATCGCGCGATGGCCGGCAAACAGGCGCTGCGGCCATTGCGTAAAGATATAATGGCCGCTTTCATTGCCCACGGTCAGCCCGAAGCGCTTTCGGCCGCATGGTTCACGCCGGCCTTCATCGGGCAGCATGCAGCGAGGCCGCCACCATGCCGTCGCGCGACGCTAAACCCGGTGCCCCATTGAATCGAGCTTCGCCTCCCCCCGTTTCGTCCCACGCGGTCACGTCACCGCGGTCCTCGGCATGTCCGGGGTTGCTGCGCATCGTCTCCGCGCGCGACGGCGGCATCTGCCGCATCAAACTGCCCGGCGGCGTGCTGAGCGCGGCGCAGGCACACGCGATCGCCGATGCGAGCACACGGCACGCGAACGGCGTCGCCGAGTTGACCAATCGCGCGAATCTGCAACTGCGCGGCGTGCGTCGCGGACACGAAGCTGCGTTGAGCGCAGCGCTGATTGGCGCGGGACTTGGACCGGCCGCCGCGAACGACCCGCACACCACCGTCCCCGCCGCGCTCAGCTACGCCGACGACGTCCGCAACGTGATGATCAGCCCCGCCGCCGGCCGCGATCCGCACGCGCTGATCGACACGACGCCGTTGTGCGCGGAACTGCTCACGCTGCTGCAAAGCGATGTGCGCTTCGCCGCGTTGTCGCCGAAATTCGCGCTGCTGCTCGACGGCGGCGAACGACTCGCGCGAATCGGTCATCCGCATGACGTGTGGCTCGCGGCGTCGGCTGACGAAGAAGGCGTGCGCTTCGTGTTCGGCCTCGCTGGGTGCCCCGGCTCGACAGGCGACAACGCGAACGCCGGCGACCATCCCGATGCCAACGGCACGGGTGCGCTCGCGGCCGCACCACCGTCGCGCGTGCCAGTGCTCGTGCGCGCGTTGCTGCACACGTTCCTCGACCTCGCCCCAGCCGACGCGACCCGCATGCGCGACCTGCTCGCCACGCACTCCGCCGATGCGCTGCTGCAGCACGCGCAACGCTACGTCGACTTCCCGCTCGCGCGCGACGCATCGCTGCGCGACTGGCAACGCCACATTCCCGCCGACGCGTCATTGCGGCTCGGCGCGCACGCACAGCGCGGCGGCGGCATGTGGCACGTCGGCGGCCAACCGCCGCTCGGCCGGATCGACGCGGCCACGCTGCGCGACGTCGCCGCGCTCGCGCAACAACACGGCAACGGCATGCTGCACGCAACGCCATGGCAAAGCGTGCTGCTGCCCGACATCGCGACCAACGCCGTGCCCGCGGTGCTCGCGAAGCTGAGCGCACTCGGCCTCGCCTGCGATCCCGCGCAGGCCATCACGCATGTGATCGCCTGCGCCGGTTCGGCCGGTTGCGCGAAGGGCCTCGCCGACACCAAGACCGACGCGCTGCAACTCGCCGAACGCTTGCCCGCCGGCGTCGACGTGCATCTGACCGGCTGCCCGCGCTCGTGCGCGGCCGCGCATCGCGCGCCGTACACGCTGCTCGCCGCCGCGCCCGGCCGCTACGACCTTTATCGACGCGACGACCATCACCCCGGATTCGGCCAATGCGTCGCGCCCCAACTGACGATCGACGAGGCCGCCGCGCTGCTTGCGCGCCTCGCCCGGAGTACTTCCCATGCTTGATTACATTCGCGACGGTCAGGAGATCTACCGCCAATCGTTCGCGACGATCCGCGCGGAGGCCGACCTCGCGCGCATCCCCGCCGACCTCGAAAAACTCGCGGTGCGCGTGATCCACGCGTGCGGCATGGTCGACGTGATCGACGACCTCGCGTTCTCCGACGGCGCCGGCAGCGCGGGCCGCCGTGCGCTCGCGCAAGGCGCGCCGATCCTCTGCGACGCGGGCATGGTCGCGCAAGGCATTACGCGCCCGCGGCTCGCCGCAAACAACGAAGTGATCTGCACGCTGACGCACCCGGATGTGCCAGCGATGGCGCGCGAGATCGGCAACACGCGCTCGGCCGCCGCGCTCGAATTGTGGCGTCCGCATCTGGCGGGCAGCGTCGTCGTGATCGGCAATGCGCCGACCGCGCTGTTTCATCTGCTCGACATGCTCGATGCCGGCGCGCCGAAGCCCGCGCTGATTCTCGGCTTTCCGGTCGGCTTCGTCGGCGCGGCGGAATCGAAAGCGGCACTCGCGCAAAACAGCCGCGGCGTCCCCTATGTAGTCGTGCATGGACGGCGCGGCGGCAGCGCGATGGCCGCCGCCGCGGTCAACGCGCTTGCGACGGAGGTCGAATAAATGACGAGCCAGCTAACGAGCCGCGGAAGGCTATACGGCATCGGCGTCGGTCCCGGTGACCCGGAATTGCTGACCTTGAAGGCGCTGCGGCTGCTTAAAGCGGCGCCGGTGGTCGCGTATTTCGTCGCGAAGGGCAAGAAGGGCAACGCGTTCGGCATCATCGAGGCGCATCTGCACGACGCGCAGCAGCATCTGCCGCTCGTCTATCCGGTCACGACCGAAGCGCTCGAACCGCCGCTGTCGTACGAAGCGATCATCGCGGACTTCTACGACACCGCCGCCGAAGTCGTCGCCGGCCATCTCGACGCGGGCCGTGACGTCGCCGTGGTCTGCGAAGGCGATCCGTTCTTCTACGGCTCGTACATGTATCTGCACGACCGGCTCGCGGCGCGCTACGACAGTGAAGTAGTGCCCGGCGTGTGCTCGATGCTCGGCGGTGCGGCGGTGCTCGGCGCGCCGCTCGTGTATCGCAATCAGAGCTTGTCGGTGCTGTCGGGCGTGTTGCCCGAAGACGAATTGCGCCGCCGTCTGGCCGATGCCGACGCGGCGGTCATCATGAAACTAGGCCGCAATTTCGACAAGGTGCGGCGCGTGCTCGACGAACTCGGACTCGCGCAGCGCGCGCTGTACGTCGAGCGCGCGACGATGCGCAATCAGCGCATCGTGCCGCTCGCGGAAGTCGATCCGATGGCGTCGCCGTATTTCTCGCTGCTGGTCGTGCCGGGGCAGAAATGGCAAGGATGAACGCGCCCGCGATCGTGATTCTCGGTACGGGCGCGCTCGCGACGGCGCGGCGGATTCAGGCGCTGTATGTCGAGCGTGGCGCGCATATCGCAGCGGGCGTTGCTCCTGATTGCCAGGTCCACGCGCTGCAAGGCCGCGTCGAGGCCGACGTCTCGTACAGCGAACTCGGCACGCATCTGCGCGAGCTGTATGCGCGCGGCACGCCGATCGTCGCGTTGTGCGCGGCCGGCATCGTAATTCGCTGCCTCGCGCCGCTGCTGTCGAACAAAGGCGCCGAGCCGCCGGTGCTCGCGCTCGCCGAGGACGGCAGCGCGGTCGTGCCGCTGCTCGGCGGCCTCGCGGGCGTCAACCTGATGGCGCGCGACATCGCCGCCGCGTTGGCGGTGCAGCCCGCGATCACGACGAGCGGTGAATTGCGTTTCGGCACCTGCGTGCTCAATCCGCCCGATGGCTATGCGCTCGCCGATCTCGGCCAGGGCAAGCGCTTCGTGTCCGATCTGCTGGCGGGCGAAAGCACGCGCATCGAAGGCGACGCGCCGTGGCTCGACGACGCGCAACTGCCGCGCTCGGAGTCGGCACGTCTCGCGATTCGCGTGACGCCGCGCGCGTGGGAGGGGCGCGAAGACGAGCTCGTGATTCATCCGCGCAGCGTGGTGGCGGCTGTCGTCGGCGACGATGCCGAGTCCGCCGATGCGATCGTCGCACGCGTGCGCGCGGCACTGAAAGGGCACGGTCTCGCGATGCTTTCGCTCGCGGCCTTGCTCGCGCCATCGACGGGCATGGCCGACCCGGCGCTTGCGCAAGCGGCACGGCTTCTCGATGTGCCGCTACGCTTCTCCGATACCAGCGCCGAACCGGGCGAATCGAGTGCCGCACGCTTGCTGCAGACCGCGCTACGTGTCCCCCACGAAACGCTGCACGACGACGCTGACCCGAACGTCGCGCTCGCTCTCTCCCCGCTCGCCATCGACCCAGTGACGCTCGGCCGTGCCCGCGGCCGCCTGACCGTGATCGGCCTCGGCCCCGGTTGCGCCGAACTGATGGTCCCGGCCGCGCGCACCGCGTTGAACGAAGCGACCGACATCCTCGGCTACGACACCTACGTGAAAATGGCCGGCCCGCTGCGCGCCGATCAACGCGTGCACGGCACCGACAATCGCGAGGAAATGCAGCGCGCGCGACACGCGTTCGAGCTCGCGAGCGAAGGCCGCTCGGTCGTGACGGTGTCGTCGGGAGACCCCGGCGTGTTCGCGATGGCGGCCGCCGTGCTCGAAGCGCTCGAAGCTTCTGGCAACGACGCATGGGCGGCCGTCGAACTATCGATCGTGCCGGGTGTATCGGCCGCGCTCGCGACCGCGGCGCAGGCCGGCGCGCCGCTCGGCCACGACTTCTGCATGCTGTCGCTGTCGGACAACCTGAAGCCGTGGACGATCATCGAAACCCGCCTGCGCCATGCGGCGCAAGCCGATCTGGTGATGGCGTTCTACAACCCGATTTCGCGCGCGCGTCCGTGGCAACTCGACAAGGCGCTCGATATCGTGCGGGAATATCGCGCGCCATCGACGCAGGTGGTGCTCGGACGCGATATCGGCCGGCCTGGCGGCACGTTGCGCACAGTGACGCTCGGCGAGCTTCGCTCGGCCGACGTGGATATGCGCACGATGGTGATCGTCGGGTCGTCGCTGACGAGAATATTCGCTTGTGGCGATAACGGCGCGCAGTGGGTGTACACGCCGCGGTGGTACGAGTAAGCGGGCCGTACC
Source organism: Paraburkholderia sp. EG304 (assembly GCF_046543485.1). Classification (NCBI taxonomy): domain Bacteria; kingdom Pseudomonadati; phylum Pseudomonadota; class Betaproteobacteria; order Burkholderiales; family Burkholderiaceae; genus Paraburkholderia; species Paraburkholderia sp. EG304. Next base: position 125,928 of record NZ_JBKGUA010000008.1, read on the forward strand.
GGGTGGTGCCGGCCCGTCCCGCTCACGCCACCTTCAAATCCTGCACCGCCCGCTGCCTGACGCCCAGGTCGTCCCACAACTCCGGATGACACGTGAACACCAGAATCTGATGCCGCGTCGCCGCGTCGATCAATACGCGCTTGAGCGCGTCGCGGCGCGCCGCATCGGTGTGGACCGCGGCATCGTCGAGCATCAGCAGAGTGGGCCGGCCTGAGGCCTGCAACAGGTCCGCGTACGCGAGCCGCGTCAGGATGCCGAGCTGCTCGCGCGTGCCGAAGCTCAGCGCGTCGAGCAGTTCCGCGCGGCCGTCGCGATCGAGCATCGCCGGAATCAGATCGTCGCCGAGCGCGAGGCTCGACTGCGGAAAAATCCGCTTCAGATAATGACCGAGCCGCTCGGTCAACGGCGCGCGCAGTTGTGCCAGCGCGGCGTCGCGTTCGTCGACCAGCACCTCGTCGAGCAGACTCAGCGCGCTCGCGCGCAGGCTCAGTTCGTCCTTGCGGCGCGTGGCCTGCTCGACCTGCGCTTCGAGCGCGGCAAGCCGTTCGCCAAGGCCCGATGCGCCCATCGTTTCGAGCTGGCTACGCAGTTCCGCGATGCGCAGTTGACGCTCATGCTGCTCGTTGCGCGCCAGTTCCGCCGATGCGCGATAGCGCTTCGCCTCCGCCACGGGGTCGTCCAGACGCGCCGCATCGAGTTCGCGTTCGCGCTCGCCGCGCTGGTTCTTCAGCGCATCGACCTTCACGCGCTGCTCGACGATATGCGCCTGCCACTGCGCGCGATTGCGCCGGAACGCTTCGTCGTTCAGCTGCGCTTCTTTGCGCTGCAGTTGCGCCGTCAGCGAATCGGCCTTCGCGACGCCGGTGGATTGCGCGCCCGCCGCTTGCGCGAGCACCTTGCGCGCGGCCTCCAACGCGTCGCGCGCGATGTCGGCATTGCGGCGCGCGTCCTCGAGCGGCGGCGCCGCCGACACGTCGGGCAGACCGGCCAGGCGCTCGCTCGACGCCTGCAAGCGCGCCGCCGTCGATGCCAGCGCCGCGCGCAACGCATCGATGCCTTGCGGCGCATGGACCTCGAGTATCCTCGCCTGGCTCTTCTGTTGCGCGACCAGCGTTTTCCATTGCTCGTGACGCGCCTGCGCATCGGCCACCGACGCAACGCCGAGCGTGAGCAGCAACTGCGCGTGCTTCGCTTCGAGCGATGCCAGTTCCGACAATCGCGCGGACAGATCGGACACACCCGGAATCACGCGCAATTCGCCAAGCTCGCCGAGGCCGATGCGCTTTTCTTCATCGACACGCAGCACGCCCGTGCCGCTGATCGTCTCACCGCCGACGCGCAACTCGCCGTTCAAGCTGTATTCGATGCGCGTCATCGCCGCCTCGGTCCGCGCGCGCAGCACGGTCAACTCACCATCGAGCGCGACGAGGCGCTTGAACTGCGCGTCGTCGAGTTCGAGCGCTGCCGCGTCGCGCGCGGCCTGCAGCACCGCCATGTTTGCCTTGTCCGCCTCGCCGATCGACGCTTCGAGCCGCTGGCTCTCCGCCCGATAGAAATCGACCTGGCTGCGCAGATCGGCGGCGGTCACGGCCGCGTTCGAGAGTTCGAGCGCACGGTTCGCCTCGGCGGCTGCCTGCTCGAATTGCGCCACGCGGCTTTGCGCCTGCGCATGCGCGGTTTGCGCGGCCGCGACCTCGGCGCGCGCCGCGTCGAGTTGCTCTCGTTCGCGCGCGATGGCCGCTTCGAGTTCGAGCGCGCCCTGCTCCTGCTGCACCGACAACGCGAGCTCGGCCTCGCCGATCTTCAGCGACTGCGCGAGCCCTTCGAGACCGCGTTCGAGTTGCTCGACCGCCACGGCGCGTTGCTGCGCGAGCGCGGCCTTCTGCTCGTGAAGCTCCCACGGACGCCGGCGCTCGGCGTCGTCGAACGCCTGCTGTTGTGAGGCGAGCCGCGCGATGTTGTCGTCGAACTGCTGGCGCTGCTGTCGCAACTCGTCGCGGCTCGCGATCAGCGCGGCGAGCTTCTGCTCCGCCTCGGCGAGCGGCCCGGTGGACTTCTGCGTGCGCGCGGTCAGCAGTTGCCGCAGCTCGCGCTGCACGGCCGCGATCAGCGCGTCCTCGCCGCCCGCTTCGCGGCCGCCCGACAGTTGCGTGAGCGCGTCGCGCAGATACTGCGCCGCGTGCCCGGTCGAATCGCGCATCTCCTGCGTGCCGCCTTGCTGCACCCACAACAGACCCGGCACGCCGGCGTTCTCGGCTTTCATCGGACCGCGCGCCGCGCGCGAGAAGCCGAGCAGCGCGGCGAGCTTGTCTTCGGCTTCGTCCTCGCTATACACGGCCTGACCGATCCTCAGCTCGCAGCGCTGACGCGACACGAACTGCTTCGACAGACGGCACGCTACCCCATCGAGCTCGAAGCTGACCTCGACCGACGGCTGCCCGTTCGCGAGTCCCCACGGCAACAGGTCCTTCAGATGCGAGGCCTTGTAGCGTTCGAGGAACACCGTGCGCACCGCTTCGGCAATCGTGCTTTTGCCGGCCTCGTTCGGGCCGACGAACAGGTTGAGACCGGGCTGCAGATCGTCGATCACGAGCTGCCCGCCGAACTGCCTGAATTCCTGAATCGCGATACGTTGCAGCTTCATGCGCAGGCTCCTTCACGCGGCGCTTCAGGTTGCCGATCGCGCGCCTGCGCGGGTGGTGCGGCATGGGAATCGCGGTGCCACTGTTCGCGCTGAAAGCGCGCCAGCAGCAGCAACGCTTCCGCCGCGCGCCGCGCCTGTTGCGGATCGACCTGTGCGTCTTCCTGCAAGGCGCGCAGCCGCGCGACCACCTTCGCGAGATAGCCGCTTTGCGCGCCGAGTTCGGCGAGATCGTCGGCGGTGGGCAGCACGTGCAGGCTGCTCAGATCGGCACGCAACGCGCGCACGCACGCGCGAGCCTCTTCGACCGCGACATGCAGCGCCTCGGCATCGGCAAGCGCCGCGGTGCCGCCGACCTCGATGCGCAGCACGTCATTCGCGCCGAGTTCGGCGAGGCGGGCTTTCAGTGCGTCGATGTCGGTCGGCACCGAAATCGTCTCATCCCAGCGATGCCAGCGGTATTGCCCGACTCGCACCGCCTCGACCTGCGGCGACGCTCCCGGCTCGCTTATCGTGACGTCGAGCACGAAGCCCGGTTCGTTCGCGCGGAAACGGTCCTGTTCGTGCGTGCCCGCGTACCAGGTGCGTTCGTCGACGCGCAGATGGCCGTGCCAGTCGCCGAGCGCCAGATAGTCGAGCCGCGCGCTCACGGCGCGCGTCGGCGCGATCGGGTTCGACGAATCGATGCCCTCCTGCAGGATGCCGCCGACGCTGCCATGCGCAAGCCCCACGCGGTGATAGCCGGGCGGCGTCTCGGTGGAATCGAAGAATGCGGTGGTGTCGTCGTAGGTGATGCGCTGCGTGAGCGGCGCGCACAGCAGCGCGCAACGGCACGCATCGAGCAGCACGACGCCGGTTTGGAGCACGATGCGCACGTTCGGCGGCACGCAATTGAGCCGCTGCGCGCGGGTCCACACGCTTTCGACCAGCGCCGCGTCGTGATTGCCCGGCAGCATGATCCAGGTTCCGGAAAACGCTTGCAGTGCGCCGAACAAACGACGGATCACGGTGTCCGACACCGTCTGCAGGTCGAACACGTCGCCCGCGACGAGCACCGCGTCGACGTTGCGCGCGGCCGCTTCTTCGGCGATGCGGCGCACGGTGTCGAAGCGAGCTTGAGCGAGATGCGCGGCCTCGTCCGGTTCGAACTGACCGAACTGCGTGCCGATCTGCCAATCCGCGGTGTGCAGAAACCTGATCACTGTGCCTCCATTGCGATTGCGTTGCGCCGTCTTGCGTGAGGCTCGACGACGAGCCCAACCGCGAATGTTACCTTGCCGAAGCCCCGGCGCGTATTGCATGCGCGTATCCAGGCTGGACGCGTGCGCGGGCCGTACCGCATCATTGCAACCGAACCGGCTGCCCCGCCCACCTTTCAGCCGCCCGCCGCCCGACACGATCAACCGCGCCCGATGGACAAGACCACCGAACTGAAGAAGGCCAAGCGCACGCCCTTACTGCTGCTGCTCGCGGCCGCCTGCGTTTTCGTCGTCACCGCGTTCCTGCCGCGCGGCCTGTGGGTCGACGGCATCAAGGCCGTCGCCGAGGCCGCGATGGTCGGCGCGCTCGCCGACTGGTTCGCGGTCGCGGCGCTGTTTCGGCGCGTGCCGATTCCGGTCGTGTCCGCGCACACCGCGATCATCCCGCGCAACAAGCACAAGATCGCCGACAACCTCGCGCACTTCGTGCAGGACAAGTTTCTCGACGTGCCGTCGCTGGTCGGTCTGATCCGCCGGCACGATCCGGCGCAGACCATCACCACGTGGCTCAGCGAATCGGCCAACACCGCGCGTCTCGGCGACTACGTGGTGCGCCTCACCGGCGGCATCCTCGAGGTGGCCGACGACGCGCGCATCCAGAACTTCATCAAGGACGGCCTGCGCGACGTGCTCGCGAAGGTCGATCTGTCGCAGTCGCTCGGCGCGGTCCTCGACACGCTGACGCGCGACGGCCGTCATCAGGAACTGCTCGACACCGCGATCGATCAGGTGATCGCGGTGCTGCGCGAGGCGCCGGCGCGCGAGTTCATTGCCGCGCGCATCGTCGATTGGGTGAAAAGCGAGTATCCGACGATCGAGAAGTTTCTGCCGTCGGCGTGGATCGGCGACAAGGGAGCAGAGGCGATCGCGAGCGCCGCGAACCGTATGCTCGAACAGATCGCCGAGAACCCCACGCACGAGCTGCGCGACAGGTTCGACCGGGTCGTGCAGAAGCTGATCGTGCGGCTGAAGACCGATCCGGTTTTCCTGCAACAGGGCGAAGCGCTGAAGCGCTATCTGGTCGAAGGCGAGGCTTTCAGCAGCTACGTGAAGGACATGTGGGGCGAACTGCGCGCGCGGCTCAAGCGCGACCTGCAAAGCACCGACTCGGCACTGCATGCGCGTGTCGCCGCGATGGGCGCGTGGGTCGGTCGCGAACTCGCGCGCGATCCAGCGCTGCGGCAATCGCTGAACGATCACCTCGAAGAAGCCGCGCGCGCGATGGCGCCCGACTTCGCGCAGTTCCTCACGCGCCATATCAGCGATACCGTGAAGAACTGGGACGCCCATGAGATGTCACGCCAGGTCGAGATGAATATCGGCAAGGATCTGCAGTACATCCGCATCAATGGGACGATCGTCGGAGGATTTATCGGCTTGCTGCTGTACGTGAGCTCGCAGTTGCTGGAGATGTTGCGGGTGCATGTAGGCTGACGATTCGCGCTCATTGAGCCACCCGACACGTAGACGCGCGTGAGCCCTGCTCGCACCAAACCGCCTACAATTCGGGCATATGTCTTGCGGACGACCAGTGCTCCGCTCGGTCGTCAACGCGTCCCAACCGGAATTGTGTTTACATGAAAATATCGCTGCCGCCGCCGCATGGGCGCCCCAATCGCGTTTATCCGCCGGGCACGCCGGGCCTGCATGGCCTCGTGTCGCTGATCACCGGCGTGGTGGTGGTGTGCGCGCTGTACTTCGGCCGGGAGGTGCTGATTCCGATCACGTTGTCGGTGCTGCTGAGCTTCCTGCTCGCGCCGCTCGTGCAGATGCTGCGGCGTCTGCACATGGGCCAGTTGCCGTCCATCTTCATCGCGGTGCTGTTCGCTCTCGCGTCGCTGCTCGCGGTCGGTGCGCTGATCGGCGCGCAGCTGGTGCAGCTCGCGAACGCGCTGCCGCAGTACCAGGAAGCGATCGAGCAGAAGATCGAAACGGTGCAGGAAAAAACCGTGGGCCGCGCCGATTCGCTGATGAGCAGCGCCGCCAGCGCGCTGCAGCGCATGGCGCCGTCGCGTCCCGCGCCGCCGCGCCCCACTGGCCGCGCCGCGCGCAACGCGCCGCAGGTGCCGCAACAGGTCGAAGTACACGAGCCCGCGCCGACGCCGGTGCAGCTCGCGCAGCGCGCACTGACGCCGGCCATCGCGCCGATCGAGACGACCTTCATCGTGCTCGTCGTGACGATCTTCATCCTGTTGCAGCGCGAGGATTTGCGCGACCGTCTGATCAGCCTGTTCGGCTCCCGCGATCTGCACCGCACGACCACCGCGATCAACGACGCCGCCGGGCGCCTGTCACGCTATTTCGTCGCGCAGCTCGGCGTGAATCTGAGCGCGGGCGGCATCATCGCGATCGGGCTCGCGATCATCGGCGTACCGGGTGCGCTGCTGTTCGGCGTGATCGCCGCTTTGCTGCGCTTCGTGCCATACATCGGCATCTGGATCGCCGCGATCCTCGCGGTGTTTCTCGCGGCCGCGATCCAGCCGCAATGGACGATGGCGGTCCTCACGCTGATCCTGTTCATCGTCGTCGACGTGGTCGCCGGGCAGATCGCCGAGCCGCTGCTGTACGGTCATCGCTCGGGCCTGTCGCCGCTCGCGGTGGTGGTCGCGGCGATTTTCTGGAGCTGGCTGTGGGGGCCGATCGGCCTCGTGCTGTCGACGCCGCTCACGCTGTGCGTCGTCACGCTCGGGCGCTACGCGGACCGCTTGAACTTCCTGACCGTGCTGCTCGGCGATCAGCCCGCGCTGACGCCCGCGCAGAACTTCTATCAGCGCCTGCTCGCCGACGATCCGCACGAGGCGATCGTGCAGGCCGAACGGCTGCTGCGCGAGATGTCGCTGATCGACTACTACGACAAGGTCGCGCTCGAAGGCCTGCGGCTTGCGCGCAACGACGCGCAGCGCGGCGTGCTGATGCCCGAGCAGTTGCAGCGGATCAACGACGCGCTCGCCGATATCGTCGAGAACCTCGAAATCGCCGACGGACTGCGCGACACGCTGTCACCAGTCGAACCGGCTGACACGGGCAATGCGCTGCTTGCCGGGGCGCCGGACCTCGCGTCGCCGGGCGCGGGCGCCTCGGAGCGCTACGGCAGCGATCTGCGGTCGCGCTCGCCACAGTCGGACGAAGCGAGCAAGGTCGCAGTGTTGTGCGTGCCCGGCCGCGGCGCATTCGACGAAGTGACGACGGCCATCGCCGTGCAACTCTTGAACCGCCAGGGTTTCGCGCCGCTGATGGCGACGCACTCGGGCTATCGCAGCGCGCGCGCCGATGAGCCGAGCTTCAAGGACACCTCGATCATCTGCATCGTGTCGCTCGACGCGCCCGAGTCGCCGCCGTATCTGCGCAACATGCTGCGGCGCACGCGCGAATGGCGGCCGCGCGCGACGCTGGTGGTCGGCGTCGGCGACGCGCCGGACGACAGTGTCGAACTCGATGCGGGCGGCGAGCTGCATGCGTCGCCGACGTTCCGCGCGATGATCCAGGCGTGTCACGCGGCGACGAGTGGGCAGCCCATGCGACAGCAATCGCAGGCGGCCAGCGCGGGCTGAGACCGCGCTGGATCAACGCGTCTGCTCGCTGCTCAGCAATCGTTCGAGCGGCTCGGGCAGACCCCGATTCGGCTTGACTGGCGGCTGGGCGAAACTGCCCTTCGTCGCCTTTTTCGGACCTAACCGGATAAGGCCCTCGAGCTGCGTAATCGCACTCGATACACCATCGACCACCGGCACCGGCAATTCGTCACGTATCTCACGTGCGAGACCCGCTAGCGGCGCGCCGGCGATGATGATGACGTCGGCGCCGTCATCGTCGACGACCTGGTTGCACAGCGCCTTCAGTCTCGCTGCGTGATCCTGCTGCACGCTGCCGATATCGTGCAACGGCTCGTCGAGCGCGCGGATGCTGGCGAGCCGGCTCGCCAGATGACTGCGCTCGACAGTCTCGCGGTACCACGCCTTGATTCGCGGCGAGATCGCGATGATCGAGAAGCGCTGCCCGAGCGCTGCCGCAGTCAGCAATGCCGACTCGGTCAGCCCGACTACCGGCACGTCGAGCAGTTCCTTGATGCCCTGCAGGCCCGGATCGCCGAACGCCGCGACCACCACACCATCGTAGCTGCCATGGCGTTCGGCCGCCATGCACGCGCTCGCGTACGCGCCGACCAGCGCTTCGAAGCGGGTCTCGATGTAGGCAACGCCGAACGGCGCGGTCGCAACCTCGATCTCGGTATCAGGCGAAGCACTGCGTTGCGCCTCCGTCTGGATCAGCGCCGATACACTTTCGGAGATATTCGGATTGATCACCAGGATCTTCATACTGCTCTCCACTTCAGAGGTCGACGTACTGGGGCTTGCCAGCGGCCAGAAAGCGGCCCCGGCCCGCTTCCGGCTCGAGATAGCGCCCGCTCTCGACCAGCAGTTCGCCGCGTGACAGACAGTGCTTCGGCCAACCCTGGACGGTGCGTCCCTCGTACGGCGTGTAGTCGACGTTGTGATGCAGCGCGTCGTTCGCAATGGTGATCTGCTTGAGCGGGTCCCAAAGCACGATGTCGGCGTCGGCGCCGACGGCGATCGTCCCCTTGCGCGGATAGAGGCCGTACAGCTTCGCGGGATTCAGCGACGTCAGTTCGACGAACTTGTGCAGCGACAGCTTCCCGCGGTTCACGCCATCGAACAGTAGCGCCAGGCGGGTTTCGATGCCGGGGATGCCGTTCGGGATGTGCTCGAACGACACTTCCTCGCCACCGGGCTTTTTGCCCTGCGGATCGTCGTATGAGAACGGCGCGTGGTCGGACGAGAAGACGCTGAATACGCCGCGCTTTAATGCGCTCCACACGGCCTTCTGGCTGGACGAGTCGCGTGGCGGCGGACTGCAAACGCACCTGGCGCCGTGATAGCCGTCCTCGTGGCCGAGATCTTCGGCCGTCAGGTAAAGGTATTGCGGGCAGGTCTCGGCATAGATGTTCAGGCCGCGCTGCTGCGCCCATTCGATCTGTTCGATCGCGTCCTGTCCCGACACATGCACGATCAGAATCGGCACGTCGACCAGTTCGGAGAACGCGATCGCCCGATGCGTCGCTTCCCGCTCGACCACCGCCGGGCGCGACAGCGCGTGATACTTCGGCGCGTGCTTGCCGGCTTCGGTGAGCCGGTCGGTCAGCCACGCGATGCAATCCGAATTCTCGGCATGCACCATGACCAGCGCCTGGTTGCGGCGCGCCACATCCATCACCTCGAGGATCTCGCGGTCGCTGAGCTTGAGATCGTCGTAGGTCATATAGATCTTGAACGACGTGTAACCGGCGGCGATCAATTCCGGGAGTTCGCTTTCCAGCACCTTCGGTGTCGGATCGGAGACGATCAGGTGGAACGCGTAGTCGGTGACCGCGCGGCCTTCGGCGCGGCGATGGTAGTCGGCCACCGCGGCTTTCAGCGATTGCCCTTTTGCCTGCGCGGCGAACGGGATCACGGTCGTGGTCCCGCCGCACACGGCAGCACGGGTGCCGCTGTTGAAGTCGTCCGCCATCTTCAGCCCTTCCGGCATGGGTTGATCGAGATGGCAGTGCGCGTCGATGCCGCCGGGCAACGCCAGCAGGCCGGTGGCGTCGATCTCGCGCCTGCCGGCATCGAGATCGCGGCCCAGCGCGACGACGATGCCGTCCTTCACGCCGATATCGCAATTGAAGCGCTCGGACGCGGTTACCACGTCCGCGTTGCGGATTACCAGGTCGTACATGGTTGTCATGACGGTCCTCTCAAAGGACTTCGGAGAACAGGCGGCCCCAGCTTGCAAGCCGGGTCGTATCGTAGCCAGCCAGCTTCAACGATTTCCACACCACGGTGGAGATCGTGTCGTAGAGCGGGACACCGTGGTGCCGCTCCACTTCCGCCGCCAGATGCGCAGCGTGCAGGTTGGTGCAGAAAGTGACGATCGCTTCCGGCCGGTGCTCGGCGACATCGCGGATCTGTGCACGCAGCGTCTCTTCGCTTACCTCGGAGAACTCGAAGTTCGCCTTCAGGCCGAGGTGGTTTTCGGATGAGCAGTCGATGCCGCTGTCGCGGTAATTGGCGACGATCTTCTGCTGGACATCCTTCAGATACGGACTGACCAGGCCGAATTTCTTCACGCCGGTCTTGTCCAGAATCTCGTTCAGCGCCAGTACCGACGTGGTTGCGGGAATGCCGGTCGCTTCCTGGATTTCGCGGCACAGGCGGCGGTCGGTCTCGAAACCGAGCCAGCCGGACGAGGTGCCGTTCCATCCGATCACGTCGACCTTGGCGTCGGCCAGCAGCCGCGCGGCCTGAATGATGTTGGTGGTGTCGAACTGCCCGAGCGCCTGCCCGGATAGCGAGATTTCGGTGACCTTGAAGCGGGAAAAATGGGCACTGACACCGGGCAACTGGGCCACCATCGCGCTCGTGATCGGTTCGAGCGCGGTGTTGGACGACGGTGTAAGCATGCCGAGCATGACGCGTTTGCTCATGATGAAGTCAGCAATCAAGTGTTAAGGGTGAAAAAAGTCCGGCTTAGACGGGCAATTTGCGTTCGTAGTCGATCAGCGTCGAACAGACGAGGAGCCCTCCGCCTGCTGCGGCGAAAAACATCAACGCCAGAAAATACGAACCGGTGGCCTGCACGATCAGGCCGACGATGATCGGAACCAGAACGCCGCCGATATTGCCGCCCAGGTTCATGAAGCCGCCGAGAAAGCCGACCTTGTCGCGTGTCCCGAGGATGGACGGCAGGCACCAGTAAAGACCGCACCAGCGCAGGAAGAACAACGTGGAGGCCAGCAACACCACCACCGTCGCGGCATTCCCGACATAGGCGACCGAGAAGATCGACACGGTTGCCGCCACCGCGGCGATTCCGAACAGCGTGCGCATCACGCGGTTGGGCGAACCGCCCGCCGCCTTCCACTTGTCGGCGATCCAGCCGCCGATCAGTTCGCCGACGAAGCCGCTGAAGAAGATCGCGAAACTGGCTCCGCCCATCTGCTGGATATTGAAGCCGTGAACCTTGTTCAGATAGTTCGGCATCCAGGTGAGCAAGCCGTAAAACAGCGAGTTGAAGCACATCCAGCCAAAGAACATGCCCCACACCGAGCGATACCGGAAAAAATCCAGGCTGCGGCCGCTGGCATGAACCGGCTCGCTGAGGTGCTCTTCCTGCAGTGCCGCTTCGAGATACTCGGCTTCGGCCTGATTCACGGCCGGATGCTCACGCGGGTTGTTGCGGATGTAGTACCAGGCAAACAGGCCGGCGAGCATGGTTCCGATACCGGCCACCACGAAGGAAGTGCGCCACGATCCGAATTCGCTGATCAGCCCGGAGATGATCACCGCGCCGAGTGCCGCTCCCAGCGGCGCGCCGCCGTCGAGCAGCGTCGCCCCGCGGCCGCGTTCGTGCCGCGTCATCCACATTGCGTTGAGCTTGCCGCCCGCCGGATAGATCGGTGCTTCGGCAGCGCCCAGCCCCAGCCGCGTGAAGATCAGCGCGGTCGCCGACGTGCAGACCGCGGCAATGCCCTGGAAGAAGCCCCAGAACAACGTCGCACAGGCGATCACGATGCGCGGTTTGAAACGGTCAGCCAGCATGCCCCCTGGAATCTGCATGAACGCGTAGGTCCAGAAGAACGAACTGAGGATCAGTCCCTGCACTGCCGGGGCGATATGAAACTCCTTGGCGATGAGGGGCATCGCGACGGACAGCGAGGCCCGGTCCACATAGTTGATCGAAATCAGCATCAGCATGATCAGGAAGATTTTCCAGCGTACGCCGGTCCTGACCTCGGCCTGCACGGCCGCATTTACGGTTTGCATCTGTGTCTCCTCCGTTCGCCTGATCATGGCTTTGGGGTCTCATGTCTGTGTCCAGGGATCGCTCCGGGACCAGTGCGCTGCATGCGCAAGCGCAGTATATGATGCCTAATTATGGATTACAAGCGCTGTATTTATTTGATTTCAATACTTTTTTTATTTTCTGTAGATAGTCGGCCGAAGCTGTAAGACAATTAAGCGAAGACCGAAGATGCAAAAACGGAAACAGGCGACATGGACATGAATTCACTACCGGCTGATACACGCAAGCGCGTCAGCCTGCGCGGCACGGGTATGTACGCGGCAATCGCCGAGCGGTTGCGCGAGATGATTCTCGAAGGTGAATTGGCGCCCGGCGAGCATATCGACGAGAAAGCGCTGTGCGAGCGGTTCGACATCTCGAGAACGCCGGTACGCGAGGCGCTCAAAACGCTCGTGACCGAGGGGTATGTGACCCACCGGCAGCACATGGGCTTTCAGGTCGCACCGATCAACAAGGCCGAGATTGCCGCCATCTTCGAAGTGCTGCATGGACTGGAGGAAACGGCCGGACGGCTCGCGGCGCAGCGCATCGACGACAAGCAGATGAAGGTGCTGATGGAGCGCCATCGCACCATGGAGACGTACCACCGCGAAGGCAAGCGTACGGCCTACTACCGCGCGAACCAGAAAGTGCATCAGCACATCGTCGACGTCGCCGGCAATCCGGTGTTATCTGACATGTACGCATCGTTGATGAGCAAGATTCACCGCGCGAGAGGTGCGGCTAATGCCGATGTGCTGCGTTGGGCCGAGTCCCTCGGCGAACACAGTGAAATACTGGACGCGCTATCCAGACGCGATGGAGCATGCCTCGCCCGCTTACTGCGCGAGCATTCGGAACACACCGCCGCGGAAGTGATGAAAGTGCTCGAAACCGCAAAAGGGAACGAGTAGTGAAGGTCTGTGAAACCCGCATTGGCTTGAACGCCGTGGGTGCAGACATTGGACGTGGGCACCGCCTCACGGTGACCGCCGTCGACGTGCAGAATTTCTCCCGTGATGAACGGTGCGGAATCAAGGAAGAGAATCGCGTCGGCGATATCGCTCATCTCGCCCATGCGTCCCAGCGGGTGAAAGGCGCCCAGCGCCTGATGGGTTTCCGGCGCGTGCATCGGTGACTTGATGATCCCCGGCGCGACGGCATTCACGCGAATCCCTTGGCTCGCGTACTCGATCGCCAGCGACTTCGTGACAGCGTTCAGACCGCCCTTCGTCAGGGCCGCGAGTGTCGAATACACGCCACTGATCGCAGCGTCGACAGCGCTGGACGTGACGCTAACCACGTGGCCGCTCGAATACCTTTCCATTTCGGCGATCGCGAGTTGCGGTTTCGCATAAACCTGACATCACCCCTTTTTGGATTGCGCCAGCCACTGGTCCAGACTCACGCGGCCAATCCGCGCATCGCCGAGCGGCACCAGCGACTGTTCCTCGACGCGGCCGCCGAAGTAGCGTGCATCCTGATCCGCCACAACCGCGCGCGGGTCGCCGACAGACTTCAAATAACGGCTGACGATCGCGGCAAACGGTTCACGGTCCGGGCCCGCGATATCCACGGTGCCGTTCAGTGGCGTGGCTAGAGCGACCTGCGCGAGGATCGCTGCGACGTCATCCGCGGCTATCGGCTGGAAGAGTCCGTCCCCAACGCGCACCGTCCCGCCTTCGGTGCCGGCATCGGCAATCGCGCCGATGAATTCCATGAACTGGGTCGCGCGCACGATCGTGTAGGGCACACCCGCTGCTTCAATTGCCTCTTCCTGCGCGACCTTGGCAACGAAATAGGCGTTTTCCGGCGTGCGCTCGCAGCCGACGATCGAAAGCGCGACGTGATGGCGTACCCCTGCCGCCACTTCGGCTTTGCCGAGGTTGCGCGTCGAGGCGCGGAAAAAGTCGAGCACCGCCTGAGGCTCCCAGGAAGGCGCGTTCGCCACATCCACTACGACGTCCGCGCCCGCGAGCGCGTTGCTCAGCCCTTCGCCCGTTACCGCGTTCACACCGGTACGCGGCGACGCAGCAATTGCCTCGTGACCCGCCTCGCCGAGCAGCTTGACGACGCGCGAGCCGATCAGCCCGGAACCACCGATTACGACGATTTTCATGGGACATCCTCCAGATATGAGTCAGTTGGCACGGGCAGACGGCTGGCGGCTGTTTCATCGAGGGAAAGCGCTCGCCGCCGTCGCATCGTGTGAGGCTATTGTGGGAAGATCATGAACCATCGAATAGTGCCAAGAATTGTCGAATGGACCAGGACATCCTGATTCTGGTCCACTTGCTGGCCAGACAGTCATGACCGTGCCGCCTACTGCATTCACCGTCGATATCGATCGGCAACTCGAGTTACCGATCTACCAGCAGATCTGCGCGCGCTTCAGAACCGCGATCGCCGCAGGGCATCTGCGTTCGGGCGATCGTGTGCCCGCGCTGCGCAGCCTCGCTACGCAACTGAACACGGCGCGCGGAACGGTTGAACTGGCCTATACGATCCTCGTCGACGAAGGTTATCTGCAGATGCGCGGTGCGGCTGGCACGTTCGTGTCGCCCTCTCTGCCAGCTACCGTGACGCGCACGCGTACGCAAAGCGCAAAAGATTCGAACGGCAAGCCAAGCGCTAAAACGGCTACCGCACCTCGGACGCCGGGCGAATCCCACGGCGCGCAACCGGCGCCGCGCCAGCTTGCCATTGCGGCCGCCATGAGCGGCGAGCCCCGGCCGTTGCAACCCGGCCTGCCCGCGCTCGACGCATTTCCGGTCAAGGTTTGGAATCGCCTCGTTTCGCATCGCGCACGCAGCGGCGAGCGCGCAATGCTCGCGTACCCGGACCCTGCCGGCTACCGGCCGCTGCGCGAGCACATCGCCACGTATCTTGGGCTGTCGCGCGGCGTGACCTGCCTGCCGGACCAGGTGTTCGTGACGGGCGGCTACCGTGCGACGCTCGAACTCGTATTGCGCAGTCTCGCCCGCCCGAACGACAGCGTGTGGTACGAAGATCCGGGCTATCTGCTCGCGCGCGGTTTTCTCGCCGAAACCGGCGTAAAGCTCATCGCAGTGCCGGTGGACGATGAAGGCATCGACGTGGAACACGGCACACGGCTGGATGCGCAGGCGCGCTTCGCGCTGGTCACGCCGTCGCATCAGAGCCCGCTCGGGCACACGTTATCGCTCTCCCGGCGCATCGCGTTGCTGGACTGGGCAGAGCAAGCGTCCAGCTGGATCGTCGAAGACGACTACGACAGCGAGTTCCGCTATCTGGGCCGGCCGTTGCCGGCATTGAAGAGCCTCGACCGTCACGATCACGTGATCTATTGCGGCACCTTCAGCAAGGTGATGTTTCCCGGCCTGCGGCTCGCGTATGCGGTGGTGCCGGAGCGGGCCGTCGAGCGTGTCGGGCGGGTGGCACGCAGCATGAACGCCGGATCGCCAACCCTGTTGCAGGCCGCTTTGGCCGACTTTCTCGAACGGGGGCATTTCGCGCGACATCTGAAGCGCATGCGTGCGCTATACGCGGAGCGGCGCGTGTTGATCGTGCGCGCGCTGGAGCAGGCGTTCGGCGAAAGGCTGATCGTCAAATTGCCGCCAGGGGGAATCCAGTTCGCCGCACAGTTCGCCGAGGGCCCTGATGGCCCGGTCGACGACGTCGCGTTTGCGGCGCGCGCCCGCGAAGCCGGCTTGGCCGTACTGCCGCTTTCGATCTGGTACGCGAATGGCCGCACAGCTCGCACGCCGCGTGGCCTGGTGATGGGCTTCGCAAACATCGCCAATGCAGCCGAAGCGGGCCGCCTCGCGCGGACCTTGCGCGCGTGTCTGGACCGCTGACGACGGGCGAAGGTTCGGGTCTTTACCAGTCGTCACACGTCGCGCCGTCGTACCCAAAATGAGGACAGCCGCGCACGCACGCTGCCGCATACTGCACCGATAACGCAAGCAAACTGGAGACACGCATGACCCGTCCGTTCAAGCCCTATCCGTTCGCGCCGCGCCGTTATCCGGCCGCACTGCCGCCGCTCGTCGACGGACGCGATCCACAAACGCGCGCCGTCGCGATCGTCGGCGGCGGTCCCGTCGGCATGACGCTCGCGCTTGCGCTCGCGCGCCAGGGCGTGCGCTCGGTGCTGATCGAGGCCGACGACAGCGTCTGCACCGGCAGCCGCGCGATCTGCATCTCGCGACGCAGCCTCGAAATCTTCAAGCGGCTCGGCGTCGTCGATGGGTTTCTGCAAAAGGGGCTGGCGTGGACCGGCGGGCGCAGCTTCTATCGCGACACCGAGGTGTTCCGCTTCGCGATGCATCAGGACGACGAGCAGTCGCTGCCGCCGATGATCAATATCGCGCAGTATCAGATCGAACAGCTGCTGCTCGACCAGATCGAACGGCACGGCGATCTGATCGACGTGCGTTGGCAAACGCGTGTGACGGGCCTCGTGCAACGGCCGCAAGGCGGCGCGACGTTGACGCTGCGCAGCGCCGAATCTGCCGATTCGAAAGGCACGAGCTGGCAGATGGACGCCGCGTGGGTCGTCGCCTGCGACGGCGGACGCAGCACGATCCGCGACCTGCTCGGGCTGAAGCTCACCGGCACGACCTACGAAGGCCGCTACGTGATCGTCGATATCGAACTCGACAGCACGCGCGCGACCGAACGTCTCGCTTATTTCGATCCGCCGTCGAATCGGGGCTCGACGGTGCTGGTGCACAAGCAGCCCGACAACGTGTGGCGCATCGACTATCAGTTGCGCGACGACGAAGACCCCGACGCCGCCGTGCTGCCCGAGAACGTGATGCCGCGCGTGCAAAACCTGCTCGACTCGATGGGCGAAACCGGCGCGTGGTCGCCGATCTGGATCACGATCTACAAGGCCAATGCGCTAACGCTCGAACGCTACCGGCACGGCAGCGTGCTGTTCGCGGGCGACGCCGCGCATCTGGTGCCGATCTTCGGCGTGCGCGGCGCGAACTCCGGCATCGACGACGCCGACAATCTCGGCTGGAAGCTCGGCTGCGTGATCAATGGGAACGCTTCGCCAGCGCTGCTCGATAGCTATAGCGACGAACGTGTGTATGCGGCGCGCGAGAATCTCAGCTACGGCATGAAAAGCACCGAATTCATGGCGCCGCCGACCTTCGCGTTCGATCTGCTGCGCACGGCCGTGCTCGGACTCGCCGAGCATCATGCGGCGGTGCGGCCGCTGATCAATCCGCGCCAGACGCATGCGATCGCGTACCGGCAATCGCCGCTGAACTTCGCGGGCGACACGGCCGATGCATTCGATCGCGGTCCCGCGCCCGGCACCGTGCTGCCCGAGTGCAGGCTGCTCAAACAATCGCAGGATGGCGCACGGATCGGCATTCATCTAACCGACCTGCTCGGGCCGTGCTTCACCGCGCTGCGCTTCGACGCAGACCACACGAACGACGCTGAGTCGTGGCAGCAACTGCAAAGCACGCTAGCCAGCCAGGGCATTCCGTTCAACCTGATCGACATCGTCACCGCCGAAGCGCGATCGACGAACGGTCCTCGAGCGATCGACCCGACCGGCCGCCTGCACGACATGCTCGGCGCACAGCCCGGCACTGTCTATCTGATCCGCCCCGACGGCCACGTGCTGGCGCGCTGGCGCAAAGGCAGCCCGGCCGCCGTGCGGCACGCGCTCGATGCCACGCTGACGCCGCAGAACTAACGCGCAAGGACCCTCGACACCATGACCGATTCCGATCTCGACCTCGTCTATACGACGCTGTGCAACACGCTGACCCACGAAGGCGAAGCGCAGGCGTCGCTTTATCTGGCGCGCCTCGCGCTGTTGTGTCTGACCGAACTCGACGACCCGCGGCGGGCGTTGTCGTTGATCGAAGCGGCGAAACTGCCGGCCGCCGCCGCGGCCTAGCGTCGGAAAAAGAAACCGCCTCCCCGGAGGCGGTGGCGAGCCGATTATTTTTCCGCGAGCCGATGACTGCCGCCGTGCGGCTCAATGCGATAGCGCTGGCGAATCTCCTTCAAATGATCGAGATCGCCGGGATGCTTGCCGTCGGGAAAATCGACTTCGGCGATGCTGTGGCCAGCGCTCGCCTTGAGCATTCCACGCTTTTGGCCGCCGCTGGCCAGCACGGCGATCGCTTTGATATTGCCTTGCTGATCGTATTCGATATGGACCTTCATGGGGGACTCCTCGTCATGTTCGATGGAATTGAGCGAATGCACAGCGGCCAGGTTCAAATTGCGTCGGTCCATGCAATGAAGAGTCCGTAGGAAGCAAAGTCGGTTGCGCTCGTGTTATGCACCTCCAGCAGCGCGACACGATTGCCCTCGGCATCGCAATCGTTGGAAAGGTTGCGGACTTCGATGTTCTTGTCCCACGGCAGTCCCGACAGGGGGATGGCTGCCGCCCACAGGATTTCGCCGTAGTTCATCGGACCCACCCACCAGAACGCGGAGTCGCCCGCATTCAGATCGACTCCGCTGCCGACCAATTGGCCATTTACATTGATACCCATCGCTGTCTCCCAGTTGCAAACGGCCACAGCGACGCGTAATTGCCCGTGTGCCCGTGGCGGTCGTTACACCGCTGACTAGAGGACGGCAACGTTGGATGTGTTTTGAACGAAGTCCGGTATTCCGCGAGTGCCAAAAAAAAACCGCGCGATCAACGCGCGGCTTTTCTTCCTTCCCAGACCCGAAGGCGCTACGACGACAACCTCACTGCTTCGGATACAAGCCCAACGTACTCGCATGCAGCCGCGCGAGCCCGAGCAACGCATCCGTATAAGGCGTCGGCACGTGCGTCAGCTGCCCAAGCTCGCGCACCGCGCCGACCAGCGCGTCGAGTTCGACCGCCTTGCCGGCCTGCACGTCCTGCAGCATCGACGTCTTCATCGCGCCGAGCTTAAGCGTGACCGCGTGACGGTCATCGGGCGCCTGGTCGATCGGGATGCCGAAGCGCGCGCCGATTTCCTTCGCCTCCAGCATGATGTGCGTGACGAAGCCGCGCACGAGTTCGTCGCCGAGAATCCGGTCGGTCGTTGCGCCGGTGATCGCGCTGACCGGGTTCATCGTCATGTTGCCCCATAGCTTGAACCAGACGTCGCGCTGGATCTGCGCGGAGGCCGTGGCATGGAAGCCCGCCGCCTGCAACAGCGCGGCGAGCAGTTCGACACGCTCGCTCGGCTTGCCCGACGCCTCGCCGACGATCAGCCCATTGCCCTGGTGATGCCGGATCACGCCGGGTGCGTCGATCAGGCAACTGGCATGCACGACACAGCCGACCGTCTGCGCGGTCGGGATCGCGGCGGCGATCGCGCCGTCGGGGTCGATCGTCTTCAGGCGCTGGCCGGCGAGCTCGCCGCCGAGGCCGTCGCAGAACCACCACGGCACGCCGTTCATCGCCGTCAGCACGATCGTCTCGGGGCCGAGCAGCGGTTTAATATGCGCGGCCACCGCCGCCATCGCCGGGCCCTTGACCGCGATCACGACGAGCTCCTGCACGCCGAGGTCGGCCGGCTTGTCGCTCGCCTTCACCTGCTCGGCGTAGATCACGCCGCCTTCGATCAGCCGCAGACCGTGCTGGCGCACCGCGTCGAGCGTCGCGCCACGCGCGACCACGCTGACCTGATGCCCCGCCTGCGCGAGCTTCACTCCCATCCAGCCGCCGATCGCGCCGGCGCCGTAGATCGCTACTTTCATCGCTTGAATCCTTGCCTGTTGCTGTGTTTATCGCAGCGTTGATTGTCGCGCTCTTTTGCGGGTGGCTTCAATCATTGCCGGTAGCTCGCATCGATCCGGTCGACCCGCCGCACCAGCGCATCGAACACGTCCTGCCCGGCGCCGTGGCGCGGGTCGAACTGCAGCGCGTCGCGCGAACAGCGCATCGCGACCTCCTCCGGCACCGGCCGCGCGCGGCCCATCGAAAACGTCGCCATCTGGATTTCGCACGCGCGATTCAGCGTCCACAGAATCGCGAAGGTCTGCGGCAACGTCCGGCCCCACGATAGCAGACCGTGGTTGCGCAGGATTACCGCCTGTTTGTCGCCGATATGCGCGAGCAGCCGCGGGCCCTCTTCCGCGTGAATCGTGATGCCTTCGAAGTCGTGATACGCGATCCGGTCGTGCAACTGCGCGCTATAGAAGTTGGTTTGCTGCAGGCCCTCTTCGAGACAGGCCACCGCGACGCCCGCTGTCGTATGCGTATGCATCACGCAGTGCGCGTCGGGCAAGCCCTCGTGAATCGCCGCATGCACGACGAAGCCGGCCGGATTCACCGGATACGGCGAGCCGTCGAGCACCCGCCCGTGTGCATCGATCTTCACCAGATTGCTCGCGGTGACTTCGCTGTAGTGGAGCCCGAACGGGTTGATCAGGAAGTGGCGCTCGGCGCCGCTGACGGTTTCGGGCACGCGCAGCGTGATGTGGTTGTAGATCATCTCGGTCCAGCCGAGCAGATCGAAGATCCGGTAGCACGCGGCGAGCTGCACGCGCGCCTGCCATTCGTCCGGATGCATCGCGGCCGGTCTGGACGAGCTCGCCGGTTGCGCTTCGAGGGTCGTGGCCATCGTCAGTGTCTCCATGATTGTGGTTGTGACGGCGCGGCCATGCGCGCCGCCACCTGTTCACGCGTGCTGCAACGGCGGCTGAACCGCCGGACGGCTTCAGGCGCCCGACACCACCGCCGCGATCGACGACGCGACATAGTCCGCGTTACGCGCGTTCAGCCCGGCGACGCACATGCGGCCCGAGCGCAGCACGTACACCGCGTATTCGTTGCGCAGACGCTCGACCTGGCTTTCGGACAGGCCCGTGTACGTGAACATGCCGCGCTGCGCGACATAGCGCGCGCGCATCACTTCGTCGACGCGTCCGTCGAGCCCCGCGTGGATCACGTTGCGCATCGCCAGAATGCGCTCGCGCATCGTGCCGAGCTCGGCTTCCCACGACGCGCGCAGCGTCGCATCGGCGAGCACGTTGGCGACGAGGCGCGCGCCGTGCGTCGGCGGATTGCTGTAGTTCGCGCGCACCGCCGACATCAGTTGGCCCGCCACGCGCGCCGCTTCGTCGGCGCTCTTGCAGACCACGCTCAACGCGCCGACACGCTCGCCGTACAGCGAGAAATTCTTCGAGAACGAGTTCGCGACGATCAGCGGCACGTTCGCGTCGGCTAGCAGGCGCACGGGTGCGGCGTCTTCTTCGAGGCCCGCGCCGAAACCCTGGTAGGCCATGTCGACGAACGCGATCAGCTTGCGGCGCTGCAAAACCGGCGCCAGTTCCGCCCATTGCGCCGGGCTCAGATCCACGCCGGTCGGGTTATGGCAGCACGCGTGCAGCAGCACGACGTTCTTTTCCGGCAATGCGTCGATCGCGGCGAGCATCTCGGCGAAACGCAGGCCACCCGTTTGCGGGTCGTAGTACGGGTAGGTGTTGACCGTCAGGCCCGCGCCTTCGAATATCACGCGATGGTTTTCCCAGCTCGGGTCGCTGATCCACACCTGCGAGCCGCCGAAATAGCGCTTCAGGAAATCGGCGCCTACCTTCAGCGCGCCCGAGCCGCCGAGCGTTTGCAGCGTCGCGATCCGGCCTTCGGCGCGCGCCGCGCTGTCGGTGCCGAACACCAGCGCCTGCGCGGTGTCGCGATACAGAGGCAGACCCGCCATCGGCAGATACGAGCGCGGGCCGATCGCGTCGAGCAGCGCGGTTTCGGCGCGGCGCACCGCGTCGATCACCGGCAGCTTGCCGGCGTCGTCGAAGTAGATGCCGATGCTGAGGTTGACCTTGTTCGGCCGGGGGTCCAGCTGAAAGTCTTCGTTCAGGCTCAGAATCGGGTCGCCCGGATAGGCGGGAATATGGTCGAACATGACGGGTCCTTGAAGGCGGCCTGTGCAGGCCTGTTGTAGCGGTCGTCCGCGCGCCGCGCGATGACAGGGCAAACCTTGAGTCTAAGCGGGTTTGCCGCGCTAAGTCGACCCGCACGAGTGTCGGTCGCCGGCGCGCCGCGCACAATCAATCGTTTTTTCACGATTCGTAAGTTTTTCTTTAGAATCGATCGTATGCCTCTTA
This sequence comes from Paraburkholderia sp. EG304, assembly GCF_046543485.1. Classification (NCBI taxonomy): domain Bacteria; kingdom Pseudomonadati; phylum Pseudomonadota; class Betaproteobacteria; order Burkholderiales; family Burkholderiaceae; genus Paraburkholderia; species Paraburkholderia sp. EG304. The sequence goes on from NZ_JBKGUA010000008.1 coordinate 147,732, forward strand.
CCCGCGTCACGATCCGCCAATTCGAAGCGTTCCTCGCCATCGTCGATCTGCACAGCATCGGCGCGGCGGCAGAGCGGCTCGGGCTGACTTCGTCGGCGGTCAGTCAATTGCTTGCCGAACTCGAAACGGAGCTCGGCTTCCGGCTGTTCGATCGCACCACGCGGCGTGTCGCGCTGTCCAGCGCGGGGCAGGACTTTCTGGCGTCGGCCGAATCGGTGCTGCGCCACGTGCGCGCGGCCGCCCAGTCCGCCGACGACATCCGCAATCGCGCGGCCGGCATCGTGCGGGTCGGCGCGCCGCTCGTGATCGCATCGACGGCGCTGCCTGCGGCGATCGCCGAATACGCGCGCGACAAGCCGAAGGTGGTCGTGCGGGTCTGCGATACCGTGGTCGAACAACTCGTGGAGCGCGTCGAGAGCGGCGACATCGATCTCGCGATCGGCCCGAACCGGCAAAGCGGGCCGCGCGTGCGCTCCGAGGCCGCGTTCGCGAGTCCGTGGGTCATGTGGTGCGCGGCCGCGCATCCGCTCGCCGCTCGCCGCCGCGTGCAGTGGCAGCATCTGCGCGACGTGCCGATCGTCGCGACCGGCCGCGACCATGAGCGCGCGGTCGATCAGATGCGCGCCAATCTGCCGGTCGAGGCGCGCATCATTCCGGTCGATGTCGTCGATAACGTGACCACCGCGTTCGGCCTCGCCGCGCAAGGGCTGGCGGTCACGCTCGCGCCGGCCTATGTGGCGCCGCTCGCGCGCACGTTCGGGCTCGTGATGAAGCGCATCGTCGATCCGGAAACGATTCGCGAGGTGTGCGTGTATCGCTCGACCGAACGGGCGCTGTCGCCATCGGCCGATGGTTTCGCGGATTTCGTGATGCCGTGGTTGAAACGCTGGGATCGGGAGACGCAGGCCGAGGCGCGGGGTAAGCGGAGTTGATGCGCGATGCGACGCGTCGCGCATCTAGGGCTGCATACACAGCGCGAACAGTTGCCGCTGATTCGAAATCCCCAGCCGCGCATACGCGCGCTTCTGATACGTGACGACGCTCGCCGTCTTCACACCCATCTTGCCGGCAATCTCGGCGGCGCTCGCGCCTTCGAGCGTGCCACGCAACGCGTCGAGCTCGCGCGGCGTCAGCGTCGGACATGCGCGCCGCACGCGCGCGAGCATCGCCGCGCCGGTGCCCTGCTGATGCTGCCCGTTCAGCGCGTAATGGCCCTTCGCCGCATGCGCGAACAGCGGCGCGACGCTTTCGATCCGCTCCAGATCGCCCGGCGTGAACACGCCGTACGCGCGGTCGCGATACAGGTTGATCGACAGCCATACGCTATCCGCGGGCTGAACCAACAACGACAGCCGGTCCGATACGTTCGGCTGCGCGTAGCAGGCCGCCCGATACGCTTCGTTTTCGATTTCGTCGCCGCGCTGCTGATGCAGCACCAGCCCATCCCGTGAAGCACTGCGCCGCCTGTCATGGGTCTGGCCGATGATCGCGCGATTGCCGTCGAGCGCATAAAAATGCGCGGCGTAGCGTTCGGCGACGTCGCGCAGAAAATGCCCGCCGCGATGATCGGCCGCCGACACCGTACGCGGCCGCGCATCGAACTCATACGCGAAGATCGTGCACTGCGAGACCGGCAGCGACAACGATTCCCCAACCGTCTGCAGAATGCTCGCGGCGAGCGCGTCGGCATCCGGGTGGGAGATCGCGATGACGAGGTCGGTGGCGCGCGCGGTGCTGATCTGACCGCTGCGCTGCGGTGATGCGAGGCGCCAGGAACGCATGATGGGGATTGGTGCTTGCGCTGCGTGGATTGGGTTGCGGCAAGCGTAGCACAGCCGGTGCGCGGCGCAGGTCCGCCGGCGTGATCCAGTCGTCAGCGACGCCTTATCGCCGGGTAAACGACCCCCGCTGCAACGCCACCACCCTCGGCAATTCGATCGTAAAGGTCGTGCCGGCCTCGTCGCTGGATACGACGCTGACGTCGCCGCCATGCATCCGCGCGATCTCCTGCACGATGTGCAGACCGAGCCCGAGCCCTTCGCGCGAGCGCGCGCCGTTGCCGTTCGACCCGAACGCCTTGAACAGATGCGGAAACACCTCGGCCGGAATCGTGCCGCGATTGGACACCTTCAGCCGCACGCAATCCTCGGCGTCGCCATCGACCTCGACGCCGATATCCCCCTCCGGCGCGCCATGATGCAGCGCATTGCTGACGAGATTCGACACCGCCTGCCACACGAGATCGGTATCCCACGCGCCGGCCGTATTGCCGGTGCAGGTGAACACGATCTGCTTGCCGCTGTCCTGCGACGCGAATTCGTCGATCACCGCGCGGCACAGCGTCGCCAGTTCGATCGAGCGCGGCTGCAACGGCAGACGTCCGCCTTGCAGGCGCGCGAGGTTCAGCAGCTGATCGACCATCCGCGCCATGCGCAGCGAGCTGTTCTTCACGCGCGCGGCGACGGTCGCGGCCTGCTCGTCGGCGGCCGTGCGCATCAGGTATTCCGCGGACGCGAGCACCGCGCCGAGCGGCGTGCGCAGATCGTGACTGAGCACCGCCATCAGCATTTCGTTCGCTTCGAGCATCTGACGCGTCGTCACCAGTTGCGCGGCGAGCTGGCGCTTCTGCTGCTCCAGCTGCACGAACACGTCGACCTTCGACTGCAGGATGCGCGGATCGAACGGCTTGTACAGGAAGTCGACCGCGCCCGCCTCGTAGCCGCGGAACGTGCGCGACGCGTCCTGCGCGGTCGCGGTCAGAAAGATGATCGGAACGTGCGAGGTGCGCGGGCTGCCGCGCATCAGCGCGGCCAGCTCGAAGCCGTTCATGCCGGGCATGTTGACGTCGAGAATCGCCAGCGCGACTTCGTGCTTGAGCAGCAGATCGAGCGCGGCGGTGCCGGAGTCGGCGACCAGCACCGCGACGTCGGGCCGCGCGAGCAATGCTTCGAGCGCGGTGATGTTGTGGGCGATGTCGTCGACGATCAGGATGTTCACAGGTGAGTTCGTCATGGCATCGGATCAAAGGGGAGTCGGCAGCGCGGCAAGGCGCCTGGCCAGGGTTTCGGGGTTGAAAATCGCATCGGCGGCGCCACGCGCGATCGCCGCGCGCGGCATTTCCGCCGCACCGGCGCTGGCGGGGTCCTGCACCCATGCGGTGCCGTCGAGCGCGCGCACGCGTTCGAGGCCGAGCGCGCCGTCGTCGTTGGCGCCGGACAGCAGGATCGCGAGCAGCCGCTCGCCGTACACCGCGGCGGCCGATTCGAACAGCACGTCGATCGACGGCCGCGAGAAGCGCACCGCCGCATCGGTCGACAGCGCGACCGTGCGGTCCACTTCGACGAGCATGTGGTAACCGGGCGGCGCGACGTGCACGCGGCCCGGCAGGATCAGCTCGCCGGCATCGGGTTCGAGCACCGGCAGCGCGCAGCGATGCGCGAGCGCCGGTACCAGATAGCTCGGCGAATCGGGCGGCAGATGCATGACGACCATCACGGCCGCCGCGAAGCGCGCGGGCAACGCGGCGAGCAGCACGTTGAGCACCTCGATGCCGCCCGCCGACCCGCCGATCACGACCAGCTCGTAACCGCGCGGCTCGCGCGCGCGCGCGGCGCCGCCGGCATCGGCGGTATGAGTCATGGCAGGTTCGACGTTCGAAGATGGCATCGCGACCTCGCTAACGCTTCTGATAAATGCGCTCGGCCGCGCGGAACTCGTCGAACGCCGGATAGTGACGCGAAAACCGCAGGCTTTCCTTGCTGCCCAGGCCGAGAAAACCGCGCCGCACCAGCGCGTTCTCGAACAGCCCCAACGCGCGATCCTGCAGGCCGCGATCAAAATAGATCAGCACGTTGCGGCACGACACCAGATGCGCTTCGAGGAACACTTCGTCGGTGGACAGGCTGTGATCGGCGAACACCACCCGCTCTTTCAGCGAGCCGGCAAAGCGCGCGCCGCCATACGCTGCATGATAGTAGTCCGACAGCGAACGCGTGCCGCCCGCCGCCAGATAGTTCTGCGTGAAGCCCTGGATGCGTTCGAGCGCATAGATGCCCGCCTCCGCGCGCGCGAGCGCGTCGGGGTTGATGTCGGTCGCATAGAACAGCGTGCGCTCGGTGAGGCCCTCCTCGTCGAACAGGATCTTCAGCGACCACAGCTCCTCGCCGGTGCTGCATCCCGCGACCCACACCTTGACCGACGGATAGGTGCGCAGACGCGGCAGCACATGTTGGCGCAGCGCGAGGAAATACGACGGATCGCGAAACATGTCGCTGACCTGCACGGTCAGGTACCGGAACAGCCGCGAAAATTCGTTGCCGTCGCGCATGATGCGGTCCTGCAACTGCGACAGCGTCTCCACGTTGAATTCATCGAGCGCCTGCGCGAGGCGGCGGCGCAGCGACGACATCGCGTAGTGGCGAAAGTCGTGCTGATACTTCAGATAGATCGCCTCGAGCAGCAGCTTCAGCTCGATGTCGAAATCGCTGAGACGCTGCGGTACGTCAGATGCGGACGGTTTCATCGCGTTTCTCGTCTGCGTGCTTGCGCTCGCGCTCTCAGCGCTGCCGCAGCCACACGCGGCACAGCGCGACGAGCTTGTCGACGTCGATCGGTTTCGACACGTAGTCGTCGGCGCCGGCTTCGAGGCAGCGCGTGCGATCGTTCGCCATCGCCTTGGCGGTCAGCGCGATGATCGGCAGATGCGCGAAGCGCGGATTGCGGCGAATCTCGCCCATCGCGGTCAGGCCGTCCATCTCGGGCATCATGACGTCCATCAGCACCAGATGCACTTCCGGTCCGTTCTCCAGTTCGTCGAGCGCCTCGCGGCCATTGCGCGCGATCAGCAGCTTCGCGCCGAGCGGTTCGAGCACGTGCGACAGCGCAAAGATGTTGCGCACGTCGTCTTCGGCGAGCAGGATCGTGCGGCCCTCGAACGCATTGTCACGTTGCCGCACGGTGCGCAGCATACGCTGCTGCTCCGGCGCGAGCGACGACTCGACGCTGTGCAGGAACAGCGTGACTTCGTCGAGCAGACGCTCCGGCGATTTCGCGCCCTTGATGATGATCGACTTCGAATAGCGGCGCAGCCGGTGTTCCTCTTCGTCGGACAGCATGCGGCCCGTGTAGACGATCACCGGCAGCGATGCGTGTGCGGTGTTGGCGGCGAGGCGTTCGAGCAGATCGTAGCCGGTGCCGTCGGGCAGCGCGAGATCGGTGACGACGCAGTCGAACGCCAGCGCCCCCAATTGCTCGAACGCCTCGGCGAGTGTCGCGACCGCGACGATCTCGGTGTTCTCGCTTTGCAGCAGCGCGCGGATGCTTTCGCGCATCGGCGCGTCGTCCTCGATCACCAGCACGCGCTTCAGGCGCTGCTGCAGCCGCGCTTCGAGGCGGCGGATCGCGGCCTCCATCGTCGAGCGCGCGGTCGGCTTCAGCGTGTAGCCGATCGCGCCGAGGTGCAGAGCCTTATCGGCGTGATCGGTAGCCGACACGATATGAATCGGAATGTGGCGCGTCAGCGGATCGTTTTTCAGCCATTCGAGCACCGTGAGGCCCGAGCGGTCCGGCAGACCCACGTCGAGCAGCACCGCCGCCGGCCGCATGTCGCGCACCAGCGCGAGACCGCTGGCGGCGTCGCTCGCGTGCACGAAGTCGAAGTCGAGTTCGTGCACGAGATCGCGCAAAATCGCCGCGAACGGCGGATCGTCTTCGACCGCGACGATCAGACGACCGGCGCGCGTGCGGTTGTCGCGATCGTCCGCGATCGGCGCGGCGGCGGCGGGCGCGGCCGTGCCGGGCAGCAACGCGTCGCGCAACGCGATCGGCGACGCCCGGTTTGCCAGGCCATTCGCCGGCGAGATCACCGCGGCGGGCGCGGCGTCGAGCGGCGTGTGCAGCAACGGCGCTTCCGCCGTCGCCTGCGCGCCAATGCCCGTGCCGGCGTTGATCGCGCTGCCCGCGGCCTCGCGCGCATCGAGCGGCAGCCACAGCGAAAACACGCTGCCCTTGCCCACTTCGCTCGCGACCGTGATGCGCCCGCCCAGCAGCCGCGAGAATTCACGCGAAATCGACAGCCCGAGGCCGCTGCCGCCGTATTGACGGCTCGTCGAACCATCGGCCTGCTGGAATGCCTCGAAGATCATGTCGAGCTTGTCGGCCGGAATGCCGATGCCCGAATCGCGCACGTCGAAGCGCAGCACGTTGTCCTCGACCTTGGCGACCTCGAGCGTGACCTCGCCGCGCTCGGTGAACTTCACCGCGTTCGACAGCAGGTTGCGCAGAATCTGCGTGAGCCGCTGACCGTCGGTGACGAACGTATCCGGGGTACCCGGCAATTTGTCGAAGGCGACCCGCAAGTGCTTGGTCGCCGCGATCGGCCGGAACATTTCGTCGAGCGATTGCAGCGTCGCGTCGATCGACACCGTTTCGGGTTCGACCGTCAACTGCCCCGCCTCGACCTTCGACAGGTCGAGAATATCGTTGATCAGCACGAGCAGATCGCTGTTCGACGCGTGGATCGTCTCCGCGTAGCGCACCTGCTCGTCGGTCAGATTGCCGCTGCGATTTTGCTGCAGCAGCTTCGCGAGAATCAGCGAGCTGTTCAGCGGCGTGCGCAATTCGTGCGACATATTCGCGAGGAATTCGGACTTGTAGCGGCTCGACTGTTCGAGGCGCTCCGCGTTGGCCGCCAGATCGTTCTGCGCGCGCAGCAGATCCGATTTCTGGCGCTCCAGCCGCTGCGCGTATTCCTCGAGTTGCACGTTGGTCTGTTCGAGTTCGGACTGCTGCGCTTCGAGGCGCCGTTGCGAGTCCATCAGCGCGCGGCCGCGTTCCTCGAGACCTTCGTTGGAGACCCGCAACTCCTCCTGCTGGACCTGCAACTCCTCGTTCAGCTGCTGCGTCTCGGCGAGCGCATCCTGCAGGCGCTCGCGATACAGCGCCGCTTCGAGAAAATCGCCCATGCTGTGGCGGATCAGTTCCATGAACTCTTCGTCGCGCGGCCTCACTTCGCGCAGGAAGCCCATTTCGATGACGCCGTTGACCTGGCCGTCGTTGTCGATCGGCAGGATCAGCAGATTGCGCGGCGCGCCGCTGCCCGTCGCCGACATGACCCGCACATAATCGGCGGGCACGTCGCGCAAAACCAGTGTGCGGTGCGAGCGCGCGGCCTGGCCGACCAGCGTTTCGCCTTCCTCGAAACTCGGTGCGGCGGTCTGTTCGCTGTCGCGGCTGTATCCATACGCGGCGATGCGGCGCAGCGTGCCGCTTTGCCGGTCGCGCACGTAGAGCGCGGCGACGACCGCATCGAGATATTGGGCGAGAAACTCGAGCATTGCGCGGCCAACGAGCGGCGCGCTGGTCTGACCGACCACCTTGTCCGCGAGCAGGCGCTGGCCCGAGCGCAACCAGACCTGCTGCTCGAGCAGCGTGGTCTGCTCGGCCTGCTGACGCAGCACGTTGTCGTAGGTCTCCGACAGGTCCAGCAGTTCACGACGCCCCCGCCATGCGAGCAGGCCGCTGACGACGAGGCTGAACAGCAGGAACAGGCCGACCAGCGTCCCCGTCACATTGCGCGTCGCTTCGGCGCGCTGCTGGCGCAGGCGCAATTCGACATCGAGAAAATCGCCGAATTCGCGGCGTATTTCGTCGAATTCGAGCTTGCCGCGCCCCGCTGCGATCGCGCTCTCATAGTCCAGGTTGCGGCGGCGCGCGTCGATGGTCTCTTCGGCGAAGCGCGTCCAACGCTGCTGCAACGCCTCGATCTGCTTGAGCCGCGCGATCTGCAGCGGGTTGTCGGCGAGCTGCTTTTGCAAGCTTTCGAGCTGCGCCTTGAATTTCGGACCGCCGTTTTCATACGGCGTGAGGAAGCTCTCGTCACCGGTGATCAGAAAGCCGCGCATCGACGATTCGCGATCGACCGCGAGTCGCAGCATTTCGTTGGCGTCGCCGATCACGCGCTCGGAGTGCTCGGCCCAACTCATCGTCGACACGAGATAAACGATCAGGCCGACGAACAGCGCCATCGTGACGAGGCCGACGCCCAAAGGCAGCGCGATATTGCGGCGAAGGATGCGGCGGAAACGGAGTTGATCGACGGCCTGCGATGCGGTCATTTTTTCTGTAGGTGGCATGGCGAATCGGGTCGATGCGGAATATTTTGCGGGTCTGTGCACGGTGGTGAGTACCGCGAAACGACCGCCGTCATCATACAAGGACGACACTCATCCTGTATCGGAAGGCGGCAGGTCGAGCCTTGCTGGCAGGACGCGGTTCGCTCGCGCGATCGGTCGCGTGCGGCGGGCAATGCAAAAAGAAACCTGGCCGGCTCGCACCGGCCAGGTTCCTGCATCGAACGCACGTCATCGACACGCCGCATTGCGGCTACGCCCAGCGTCTTTAGCGGCTCACGCGGCAGCGCAACCTCCCGGCCCGCTCAGGCCGGCACCAATTCCGCCTGCGCCGCGCGCGACCAGACGCGATGCTGCCCGGCAGCCTTGATGAACGCCTTCAACACATCGGCCGATTGCGAATCCTCACCGGTCGCGACGCCGTCCGACTGCGCGGGCAACTGCGCGGCCGTGAGCAGATCGCGGCCCGCGCCGAGCGCCGCGATCGCCTTCAGATGCTTGAACGCTTCGAGCACGAAGTGCCGCGCATCGCCCGACTGCGACAGCGCCTTCGCCCCCTTCTCGCCGCCGACGACGATTACCGCGTCGAACATCACCGACGGCAGCCCGGCGATCGTCGCGTCGGGTGCGAGGCCATCGATCCCGGCGAGCGTCGGCGCGATCAGCATCGGCGTCGCGCCTTCACTCTTGAGCGCCTGCTGCAGCTGTTTGATCGCAGCCCCATCTGAGCCGGGCGCAGCGAGCAGCGCGATCTTGCGGGTCTTGATGCCCGGCTTCACGCGATTGAGCAGACTCAACGCCGGCGACGCCTTCGGCCCCACCAGCTTCGCCGTGCCCTGCTTCGGCGCCGGCAGACCGAGTCCTTCGGCCACCTTCGCGGCGAGACCGGCGTCGAAGTTCGCGAGGATCTCGTTGACCTGGCGCGCGCGAATCTCGGGCTTCGTCACCTTACCGAGCTCGAACTGATAGGCCGCCGCGATATGGTCTTTTTCCGGCTGCGACATGCTGTTGTAGAACAGCGCGGCCTGCGAGAAATGATCGGCGAACGAGTCGCTGCGCACGCGAATCTTCGTGCTCTCGACGCGTTCCTGATAGCTGTCGAAGCCGCCATCTTCGGCGGCCGGATCGGTTTCCTTCGGCCAGCCGTCGTTCAGCGAGTTCGGCTCGTACGACGCCTGACCGACGTGGATCGCCTGCCGATGCATCGCATCGCGCTGATTGTTGACGGACGGACAGACCGGCCGGTTGATCGGAATCTCGTGAAAGTTCGGGCCGCCGAGACGGCTGATCTGCGTGTCCGTGTAGGAGAACAGACGTCCTTGCAGCAGCGGGTCGTTGGTGAAATCGATGCCCGGCACGATGTGCCCCGGATGGAACGCGGCCTGTTCGGTCTCCGCGAAGAAGTTGTCCGGATTGCGGTTGAGCGTCATCTTGCCGATGATCTGCACCGGCACCAGCTCTTCAGGAATCAGCTTGGTCGGGTCGAGCAGATCGAAATCGAACTTGTGCTCGTCGGCTTCCTCGACGATCTGCACGCCCAGTTCGTACTCGGGATAATCGCCGCGCTCGATCGCTTCCCACAGGTCGCGCCGGTGAAAGTCCGGGTCCTTGCCCGCGAGCTTCTGCGCTTCGTCCCACAGCAGCGAATACGAGCCTAGTACCGGCCGCCAGTGGAACTTGACGAAGCGCGCCTTGCCCTCTGCATTGACGAAGCGGAACGTGTGGACGCCAAAGCCTTCCATCGTGCGCAAGCTGCGCGGGATCGCGCGGTCCGACATCGTCCACAGCACCATGTGCGCCGATTCGGGCACGAGCGAAACGAAGTCCCAGAACGTGTCGTGCGCGGAGCCGCCGGTCGGCATTTCGTTCGGTGCTTCCGGCTTCACCGCGTGCACGAAATCGGGAAACTTGATCGCGTCCTGGATGAAGAACACCGGCATGTTGTTGCCGACCAGATCGAAATTGCCTTCCTGCGTGTAGAACTTCGTCGCGAAGCCGCGCACGTCGCGCACCGTGTCGGCCGAGCCGCGCGGTCCTTGCACGGTCGAGAAACGCACATAGACCGGCGTTTCGGCGGCCGGGTCCTGCAGAAACGCGGCCTTGGTGTACTCGCGCATCGATTCGTAGACCTTGAAGACGCCATGCGCGGCCGAGCCGCGCGCGTGTACGATCCGCTCGGGAATGCGCTCGTGATCGAAATGCGTGATCTTCTCGCGCATGATGAAGTCTTCGAGCAGCGACGGACCGCGTGGCCCCGCGCGCAGCGTGTTCTGGTTGTCGGCGATCTTGACGCCCTGATTGGTTCGCAGCGCCTCGCCTTGCGGCTTCACGCGATTGCGTTCGAGATCGTTCGATTTCGCGTCGTTCGACTGCGCCGCCCCGTTTGAGTGGGCCGCGGGCTTCTGGGTATTCGCTTTACCTGCCATGGGAATCGACTCCTTGTGTTCGGGCGCGCGGCGACGAAGGCGTCGCGGCGCGCGATTACGGAGTCAGCAAGGGCCATACCTACGAAGTCGCAGCGCAATGGCGGCGCGGCGGCGCTAGATCAGAACCGGTAGTTGATCGATACGTCGGCGACGCCCGTCGCGCGGCTGCGCGTGATCGGACTTTTGCCCGCGCTGCCGACGAGCTGCTCGAACGCGCCGTCGGCGGTCGCGAACCAGTGCTTGCTGAACAGCCAGATCGCGCTGACACCGAAACCCACCGACTTGAAGCCCGCGCTCGCGTGATACTGCGGATACTGCGAGTGAGCGGCCTGCTCCTGATTGACGCCGAACCAGCTGTTCATGTACTTGGAGTCCGCGAGCACCACGTTCGGGCCGGCGAACCAGAAGAACTGCCTGGTGCTGCCGGGCATCGGCATATAGGCACCGAGATCGCCGATCCAGCCGTTCGATCCGCCGAAATAGCGGCGGATATCGGCGCGCAGCACGAGCGGAAAATCCTTCGAAATGACGTACTCGCCCGAGAGCTTCAGACCCACCGCCGGGTTGATGTTGCCGAGCCCGTTGAGTTCCTGCGGATCGTCCTGGGCGCGCCGGCCGAGATCGTAGACTGCGGCGAGACTCATGCGCCAGTTCTCGCCCTGCGCGAAGTTCACGCCGAAGCCTTCGCCGCTCGACAGAAAGAGCAGATCCTTGTACCGCACGTCGATGCTCGGACCGGCCACCAGGTGATAGCGGTCCGATCCCTCGAAGCGCGGCTGGAACGACGTAGCCACGCCGAAGCGCAGTTGCCAGTCGGGAATGTTCGGCTGCCACATCTTCTGCAGCGGAACGCCCACCGAGTATTGCCATTCGCCGAGCGGCGACGGCGTCTGCGCGAAGACCACACCCGGCACGCAGGCCATCGCACTCAAGGTCGCGGCGACGAAGAAGCTCGCCGCGATGCCGGTTTGTTTATGGCGGGGCGAGGCGCCCCGCTTCTTTCTACGGCTGTTCACCACCGGAAGCCTCCGATCCGCTCGTCGCGATGAGGTTAGGTTTTCGCCCGGGGTCCAGCGCGGACCCAAAAAGCACGGACGACCGCCGCACCGCTACTTACGGCGTGTAATTTTTCCAATCGATGACGCGGGCGGCGCGATGCGCACGAGGCGCGGCGAGCCCGCGTGACCCACGCGGTCGTATGGCCACTGCGCATGATCCTTGCGCGCCGCGCTGACCCGGACAATGGCCCACGGAACATGGCTTCGCAAGATATGCGCCAAGTCTGTGGAAGATTGATGACGAGCGCGGCGCAACCGTTCGGCCGGGTCATTGCCCTGCTTGAACGAGCACCGGCTTGTCGCGATACAGGCTGGGGAACAGGCGCTTCAGGTTGGCGATTTTCGGCATGTCATTGAACACGATATAGGCCGAATCGGGATGCAAGGTCAGATAGTTCTGGTGATACGACTCGGCCGGATAGAAGCCTTTGTACGGCTCCGTCTTCGTGACGATCGGCGCGGGGAACACGTGCGACTTGTCGAGCTGCGCGATGTAGCTTTGCGCGACGCGCCGCTGCGCATCGTTCAGCGGAAAGATCGCGGAGCGGTATTGCGTGCCGCTGTCGGGCCCCTGACGATTCAGCTCGGTCGGGTCCTGAACCACCGAGAAATACACCTGCAGCAACTGGCCGTAGGTGACCTTGCCGGGGTCGAAGGTGACCTGCACCGATTCGGCGTGCCCGGTGTCGCCGCCGCTGACGGTCTCGTACTGCGCGGTGTCGCGTGAGCCGCCCGAGTAGCCGGACACCGCCCTCGTCACACCACGCACGTGCTGGAACACGCCCTGGACGCCCCAGAAGCAGCCACCCGCGAGCACCGCGGTTTCCTCGTGCGCGGTGCTGGCCGGGAGCGGTTCGTCGAGCGCGGGCGGTGCGATCACGACGGCGTTCTCCGCCGGGAACGCGACGCGCTGCGCGAGCGGCGACGCAAAGGCGGCGGCGCCGAGCAGCAACGACAACGCGGCCGCACGTGAGCGTTTCGAGTTGCCGCCGAGCGATGTAAGGGATTGCGGTCTGTTGCCAGTCATGGTGGTCGCTCCGAAAAAGTGCCGACGCGCGCCCGCCTTGCCACCGTGCTGCCAGGCCGCACGCGGGTGCGCCGAAGCTTGGTCGCGCGGGCGCGGCGTTTATGACAGCATGCGCGCTTTTGCGGCCGGCTGCGCGGCGTGGTGACCGAGCGGATTACAGCGGAAATTTCGTGGTCGACAGGATTTCCTTCAGCACCATGAACGAGCGGATCTGCCGCACGCCGGGCAGATACAGCAACTGCTCCGCGTGCAGGCGATTGAAGCTGTCGCTGTCGCGCGTGCGGATCACCATGAAATAGTCGAACTCGCCGGTCACCACGTGGCACTCCATGCAGCCGGCCACCTTCTGCGCGGCCTTTTCGAATTCGGCGAACGACTCAGGCGTCGAGCGATCGAGCACCACGCCGATGATCACCAGCATGCCCGCGCCCGCCGCCTTGGGGTCGAGCAGCGCGACCACGCCTCGAATCAGCCCCGATTCCTTCAAGCGCTCGACGCGCCGCAAACACGCCGGCGCGCTCAGCTTCACCTTCGCCGCGAGCGCCACGTTCGAAATGGACGCGTCGGTCTGCAACTGCCGCAGGATCGCGCGATCGATGCGATCGAGCGCGTGTTGTCGATCGGAAGGTTTCGATCCAGCACGAACTTTTGTTGCGCTAGTGGCCATCTTTGCGAAGTTTTGTGAGGAAGCGGAGATTTCCTGATTTTTAAAAATAGGTCCGGCCGATTTTTTTCGCAAGCTCATTTCCGACGGTTTTTTCTAACATGAACTCTCGGAAATCACCCACCACGGAGCCCCGATGAACCTGCAACGATTCCCCCGCTATTCGCTCACCTTCGGGCCGACGCCGATCCAGCCGCTCAACCGTCTGAGCAAGCATCTCGGCGGCAAGGTCAAGCTCTATGCCAAGCGCGAAGACTGCAATAGCGGCCTCGCGTTCGGCGGCAACAAGACCCGCAAGCTCGAATATCTGATCCCCGACGCACTCGCGCAGGGCTGCGACACGCTGGTGTCGATCGGCGGCATCCAGTCGAACCAGACGCGCCAGGTCGCGGCGGTTGCCGCGCATCTGGGTCTGAAGTGCGTGCTCGTGCAGGAGAACTGGGTCAACTACTCGGATGCGGTCTACGACCGTGTCGGCAACATCCAGATGTCGCGCATGATGGGCGCCGACGTGCGGCTCGTGCCGGACGGCTTCGACATCGGCTTTCGCAAGAGCTGGGAAGACGCGCTCGACAGTGTGCGCGCCGCCGGCGGCAAGCCGTACGCGATTCCGGCCGGCTGCTCGGATCATCCGCTGGGCGGGCTCGGCTTCGTCGGCTTCGCCGAAGAGGTTCGCCAGCAGGAAGCCGAATTGGGTTTCAAATTCGACTACATCGTCGTGTGCTCGGTGACGGGCAGCACCCAGGCGGGCATGGTGGTCGGTTTCGCCGCCGACGGCCGCGCCGAGCGGGTAATTGGCATCGACGCCTCGGCGAAACCGGCGCAGACGCGCGAGCAGATCACGCGCATCGCGAAGCGGACCGCCGAGAGCGTCGAGCTGGGCCGCGACATCACCGCGAAGGACATCGTGCTCGACGAGCGCTACGGCGGCCCGGAATACGGTCTGCCCAACGACGGCACGCTCGAGGCGATCCGATTGTGCGCGCGGCTCGAAGGCATGCTGACCGATCCGGTGTACGAGGGAAAATCGATGCACGGCATGATCGACAAGGTCCGTAACGGCGAATTTCCGGCCGGCTCGAGCGTGCTGTATGCGCACCTGGGCGGCGTGCCGGCGTTGAGCGCGTACAGCTTCATCTTCCGCGACGGTTGATGGGGTTTAGAAGATTTAGCCGACGGGCGTCCGCGGTTCGGCCGCGAGCTTTTTCCTCAGATGCGTGCGCAGAAACTCGACGAATGCCCGGATCGTGACCGAGCTTTGCCGATGCTGCGGATACACCGCATAGACACCCGTCGCCGACGGCAGGAATGCTTCTAGCACGGGCACGAGCTGTCCGCTGGCGAGCGCATCGGCGATGATGAAATCGGGCAGCCGGACGATTCCCAGTCCCGCGACGGCCGAATCGCGAATCAGCTCGCCGTTATTGGCCCGCAACGGGCCGCGCACCTCGACGCTCTTCGCCGCGCCGTCGACGCGAAACTCCCAGCTCACCGCGCCGCCATGGCCGTACAGCAGACAATCGTGATTCGCGAGATCTGCCGGCACGGCCGGGCTGCCACGCCGCCGCAAATAACCGGGGCTGCAGCACGCGATCATCCTCACGTCGATCAGCTTCTGCGCGATCAGCGACGAATCCGCCAGCGTGCCGATACGGATCGCCATGTCGAAGCCCTCGCCGACCACATCGACGGCGCGGTCGCTCAACTCCATATCGAAGCGCACGTCGCGATGCTCGCGCAGAAACGCGGCGACGAGCGGCGACAGATGCGTCATGCCGAACGACATCGGCGCGCTCACGCGTAGCAGCCCGCGCGGCCCGGCACGGCGCAGCGACATCGCCTGCTCGGCGTCCTCGACCTCGCCGAGGATGCGCTTGGCCCGCTCGTAGAACTCCTGGCCCAGATCGGTCACCGCCAGCTTGCGCGTATTGCGAATCAGCAGTTGCACGCCGAGCGCCTCTTCGAGCGCCATCACACGGCGGCTCACGAACTGTTTCGACAGCGACAGCCGGTTTGCCGCGGCGGTGAAATTGTGGGCGTCGACGGTCGCGACGAAGATCCGCATGTCATCGAGTTGCATCGTATTGTCCACTCCAACGCGACAGTGTTTCCGATTTTACCCTGATTATAACGATCCGGATTGACCTACACTGTCATTCATCGATCGCAGCCAAACACCTGGCCCGGATCACACGACAAAACTCAAGGAGAAAACAGCATGCTCGAAATCAGACACGCCAACCAACGTGGCCGCGCGGAACACGGCTGGCTCAGCTCGCGCCATACGTTTTCGTTCGCGCACTATCACGATCCGAAGCAGAACGGTTTCTCGGACCTGCTCGTGATCAACGACGACCGTGTGGCGCCGGCGCAAGGCTTCGGCAAGCATCCGCATCGCGACATGGAGATCTTTTCGTACGTGCTCGAAGGCGCGCTCGAACACAAGGACACGATGGGCACGGGCTCGGTGATCGTGCCGGGCGACATCCAGTTGATGAGCGCAGGCACCGGCGTGGCCCACAGCGAATACAACCATTCGAAGAGCGAGCCGGTGCACTTCCTGCAGATCTGGATCGCACCGGCGCAGCAAGGCACGCAGCCGCGCTATCAGCAACAGCACTTCGGCGCGGCCGACAAGCGCGGCGTGCTGCGGCTGGTGCTGTCGCCGGATGGTGCGGACGGTTCGCTGCAGTTGCAACAGGACGCACGTGTGTATGCGGGTCTTTTCAACGGCGACGAAACCGCGCGGCTCGAACTCGCGAAGGACCGTTATGCGTATGTTCATGTGGCGCGCGGCAGCGTCACGGTGAATGGCGTCGAGCTTGGCGAGGGTGATGGCGCACGGGTGCGTGGCGAAGAAGCGCTGACGTTCACGCAGGGCCGCGACGCGGAAGTGCTCGTGTTCGACCTGCGCAACATCGAGACCTCGGCGTTGTGGGCATAAGCGCTCCGCTTGCGCCGCTAATGACTCCATCTTGATCTGGCTCGTTGGACGACAATGTCCAGCGAGCTTCAACTCTCTACCCTAACGGGAAAAATCATGCGCTATACGCTGTTTGAAAACCAGAAAGACGCTGTGGTTCTCGTCGCCCGAATCCTGCTGATGGTGCTGTTCGTGATGTTCGGCTGGTCGAAGCTGACCGGCTTTTCCGGCACCGTCGCCTATATGACGTCGACCGGCGCGCCTGTGCCGGAGTTGTCCGCCGTTATCGCGGTGGTGATGGAATTGGTCGTGGGCGTAGCGCTGCTAGTGGGTTTCTTCACGCGACCGCTGGCGCTGCTGCTTGCGCTGTATACGCTCGGCACCGCGATCATCGGCCACCACTACTGGAATATGACGGGCGCGATGCAATACGACAACATGATCCATTTCTACAAGAACATCGGCATCATCGGCGGCTTGCTGTTGTTGTGCGTGACCGGCCCCGGCAAGTATTCGTTCGACCGTCGTTGATACCGATTGCCGCGCTTTAACGAAAAAGGCCCGCATGCCGCGGGCCTTTTTTCGTGCGCAAACTGAAACGGCGGCCCGCGGGCCGCCGTTTGCGTCTCTGATCTACCGGATCAAACTGCTGCTTCGGCTTCCGCTTCGCTGACCGCCGCGACTTCTTCGCTGTGGCGGATCAGGTGATCGAACGCGGACAGCGATGCCTTCGCGCCTTCGCCTACCGCGATCACGATCTGCTTGAACGGCACCGTGGTCACGTCGCCGGCGGCGAACACGCCCGGCACCGACGTCGCGCCGCGCGCATCGACGACGATCTCGCCGTGCTTCGACAGTTCGACCGTGCCCTTCAGCCATTCCGTGTTCGGCACGAGACCGATCTGCACGAACACGCCTTCGAGTTCGACCTTCTTCACGTCGCCCGAAGCGAGGTCCTTATAGACCAGACCGTCGACCTTCTTGCCGTCGCCGGTGATTTCCGTGGTCTGCGCCTGGGTGACGATCTTCACGTTCGGCAGGCTGCGCAGCTTGCGTTGCAGCACTTCGTCGGCCCGCAGCGTCGCGCCGAATTCGAGCAGCGTCACTTCGCGCACGAGACCCGCGAGGTCGATCGCCGCTTCGACACCCGAGTTGCCGCCGCCGATCACCGCGACGCGCTTGCCCTTGAACAGCGGGCCATCGCAGTGCGGGCAGTAGGCGACGCCGTGATTGCGGTACTCGCGCTCGCCCGGCACGTTGATTTCGCGCCAGCGTGCGCCGGTTGCGAGGATGATCGTCTTCGCCTTCAGCACCGCGCCGTTCGCGAGACGCACTTCGTTGATGCGCCCCGGAATCAGCGCTTCGGCACGCTGCACGTCCATGATGTCGACGTCATAGGCCTTCGCGTGCTGTTCGAGCGCGGTCGCGAACTTCGGGCCTTCGGTTTCGGTCACCGACACGAAGTTTTCGATCGCCAGCGTATCGAGCACCTGGCCGCCGAAACGCTCCGCCACGACGCCAGTCGCGATGCCCTTGCGCGCCGAGTAGATCGCCGCCGCAGCGCCCGCAGGGCCGCCGCCGACGATCAGCGTATCGAACACCGGCTTCTTTGCCAGTTCCTTCGCGGCGCGCGCACCGGCGTTGGTGTCGAGCTTCGCGAGGATTTCCTTCACGCCGCTGCGGCCCTGGCCGAAGGTTTCGCCGTTCAGGAACATCGTCGGTACCGCCATGACCTGGCGCGCTTCGACTTCGTTCTGGAACAGCGCGCCGTCGATCGCGACGTGACGGATGCGCGGATTGATCAGCGCCATCACGTTCAGCGCCTGCACGACTTCCGGGCAGTTCTGGCACGACAGCGAGAAATACGTTTCGAATTGATAGTCGCCGTCGAGGCTGCGGATCTGTTCGATCACCGCATCGTCGAGTTTGACCGGATGGCCGCCGACCTGCAGCAGTGCGAGGACGAGCGACGTGAATTCATGACCCATCGGAATGCCGGCGAAACGAATGCCCGCTTCCTTGCCCGCTTCGCCGATCGAAAACGACGGCTTGCGCTCATCGTCACCGCGACGCTCGATCACCGTCACGCGCTCCGACAGAGTCGCGATGTCGTTCAGCAGGGCCAGCAGCTCCTGCGACTTCGCGCTGTCGTCGACCGATGCGACGAGCTCGATAGGCCTGCTAACTTTTTCGAGGTACGACTTCAGTTGAGTCTTGAGATTGGCGTCAAGCATGGCGTTGCGATTCCGTGACGAGGGGTGTTGGTGTCCCGGCGCCGCACACATCCGGATAGGACATGCTGGGCCCGGGGAACGCGCGAAACGCCGTAGCAGGCGATTCGCGCGGTGATGCGCCGGGAAGATCCCGGCAGATGCAGACTGCGAGTGCAGCGTGAGCTGCGCGGACCTTAGATCTTGCCGACCAGGTCGAGCGACGGGGTCAGCGTTTCTGCGCCCGGCGTCCACTTGGCGGGGCACACTTCACCCGGGTGAGCCGCGATGTATTGCGCAGCCTGAACCTTGCGCAGCAGTTCGCCAGCGTCACGGCCGATGCCGTTGTCGTGGATTTCGCACAGCTTGATCTCGCCTTCCGGGTTGATCACGAACGTGCCGCGCAGCGCGAGGCCTTCTTCTTCGATCAGCACGTCGAAGTTGCGCGAGATAGCGAGCGTCGGGTCAGCCAGCATCGGGTACTTGATCTTCTGGATCGTGTCCGATGTGTCGTGCCAGGCCTTGTGCGTGAAGTGCGTATCGGTCGACACGCTGTAGATTTCAACGCCAATCTTCTTGAACTCTTCGTAACGATCGGCCAGGTCGCCCAGTTCGGTCGGGCACACGAAGGTGAAGTCTGCCGGGTAGAACACGAAAACCGACCACTTGCCCTTCAGGTCTTCTTCAGTGACGGTCTTGAAATCGCCGTTGTGGTAAGCCTGTGCTTTGAACGGTTTGACTTGACTGTTGATGATCGGCATTTGCGGAATCCTCTTTGGAGGGTGGTTGGAAAGTAGAGCCAGTATGTCAGACTACACTTAATAGGTAAAGTGGATTGTATTAATGACTTCGATAGTCAAGCCCTATTAATTTTGGCGGTTCAGACTATCGGTCGAATGGCCGGGCGATTCAGCCCTTCAGAAGCCGCCACAGCGTGGTTCGGCCGATGCCGAGCGCGCGGCTGGCGGCGGCGCGATTGCCGCCGGATTGTTCCAGGGCACGCAGCGCATCCTCGCGGGTGGGGCTGGCGCGGGGCGCCGTGCTGCCAGGGCTAGCGTCCTGAGACGCTTCCGTGATTCGCTCGTCCCCAGCCGGCCTGATCCGGCTGAACTCGGGAAATACCGCCAACCAGTCTGGCAAGGCGTCGGCGGTCGAGTTCCCGGACAACTCGCTGGTCACGTCGCCGATATAAATTGCCGCGCGCGCCAGCAGATTTTCCAGTTCGCGGACGTTGCCGGGCCACGCGTAATTCGCGAAAAGCGGGTCGAGAAACGCGAGCACCCGCTCGAGCGCCGCCGCCGACAAGCCGTATTGCAGCGCGCTGCGCTCCAGCAGATGCCGCGCCAGCGGCGCGATGTCGGCGCGGCGTTCGCGCAGCGGCGGCAATTTTATCTGAAGCAGATTTAATCTGAAATACAGATCCGCGCGAAACGCGCCCTGCTCGACGAGCGCGTGCAGATCGCGGTGCGTCGCGGCGATCACACGCACGTCCACCGGGGTCGCGCGGCCCGCGCCAAGCTTCATCACCTCGCGTTCCTGCAGCACGCGTAATAGCCGGCTTTGCAGCGCGGCCGGCATTTCGCCGATTTCATCGAGAAAGATGGTGCCGGTGTGCGCGATTTCAAATAGTCCCGGCTTGCCGCCGCGCCGCGCGCCCGTGAACGCCCCTTCCTCGTGCCCGAACAGCTCGCTTTCGATCAGCCCCTCGGGCAGCGCCGCGCAGTTGAACGCGACGAACGGATTGCCGCGCCGCCGGCTTGCGTTATGGATCCCCTGCGCGACCAGTTCCTTGCCGGTGCCGCTTTCGCCGCTCAGCAGCACGGTCGCGTCGTGCGCGGCGCCGGCGCGCGCGAGCCGGCGCACGCGCTCGAGCGCCAACGACTCGCCGATCAGATCGTCGAGCCGATGCCGCGCGACCAGATGCCGTGGGCGCTGGCTGGTGCGCAGCGAACGGTCGATCCGCTGCGCAACCAGCGCGTCCTGCGCGGTCACGACAAAACCCGCCCGCGCGCCCTGCTCGACGATCGGCACACAGTTGACGATCAGCGCGCGCCCCCCGATCTGCTCGATGCGTTCGTCGACCGGCTCATCGGCGACCCGCGTCTCACGCAACAGCGGCGCGAGCGCGCGTCCGACCCGCGCGGGGGTGTCCTCGTCGTCCTTCGGCGCCTCCTGCGCCGGGCCTAAACCGAGCAGGTCGAGCATCGCCGGGTTGACGGCTTCGAGCTGGCCGGCTTCGTCGAACGCGGCGACGCCGTCGCGCAGGTGCGCGACGATCGTATTCAGGCGCACCCGCTTCGATTCCTTCTGCCGGCTCACGCGCGCCAGTTCGACCGAGCGCTCGAACGCTTCCTCGACCGCGGCGAGCGAGTACAGGAACACGCTTTCCATGCCGGCCTGCTGCGCCAGATCGCAGGCCATGCCCGCGCCGACCACCACGCGGCAGCCCTGCGCGGCGAGTTCATCGACCGCGTGCCGCACTTCGTCGATCGACCGGTACGCGCGCTGCCGCAAATCGACGTTCAGCAGCGGGCTCAGGTCGGCCAGTTCCTGCGCGATCGCTTCATGCAGCACCAGCCCGATGCGCGCCTGCGGCCACGTGGCGGTGGCGCGCGTGATCGCGCTCAACACGTCGAAGCCGTTCACCTTGACCATCACGACCGGCACGCTGAGGTTTTCGCGCAGATACGCGCCGTTCGAGCCGGCGGACAGTACGACATCGACGGAACCTGCGTCCACGTATGCCTGCAACGCGGCGACGGCAGCGCCATAGCCCTCCCGCACCGTGAAGAATTTCGCGCGGCCGGCATAGCGCGGCGCTACCGCCTCGCAAAGCGATTGCAGTCGGCTGATACTGACGAGTGCGACGCCGGGGCGCCCGACATCGACGGCGGGGCTCGGGTTCGCGACGAATGGGCTAAACGTGGACACCGTGTTCTCCTTGATTGAAACGTTCCGCGAAACGTTTCATGAAACGTTCCACCGATTTTGCCACGAACCTCCGCGCCGAGCCCACAGCGCGCAAACCCTTGTTCCATCGGCACAACGCGCGGAACATCGGCCAATGGCACGTTTCCTGCAGAATGTCACCCGCGTTCCACTACCGATTTCCCTTCTGGAGACCCGCATCATGACCACCACTTCCGCCACCCGCCGCGCCGCGTTCCGCGCCAAGGTCAATCAGCGTCAGGGCCTCCTCGTGCCCGGCGCGTTCAACGCGATGAGCGCGCGCGTGATCGAGGACGCCGGCTTCGAGGCGGTCTACATCACCGGCGCGGGCGTCACCAACATGTCGCTCGGTCTGCCCGATCTCGGCTTCATCGGCCTTGCCGAAGTCGCCGAGCACACCGCGCGCATCCGCGACGCGGTCGCGCTGCCGCTGATCGTCGATGCCGACACCGGCTTCGGCAACGCGCTGAACGTGCGTCAGACCGTGCGCGTGCTCGAGCGCAGCGGCGCCGACGTGATCCAGTTCGAAGACCAGGTGATGCCGAAGAAATGCGGCCACTTCTCGGGCAAGGAAGTCGTCGCGACGAGCGAGATGGTCGGCAAGATCCGCGCGGCCGTCGACGCGCGCGAGGACGCGAACCTGCAGATCATGGCGCGCACCGATGCGGCCGCGGTCCACGGCATCGAGGACGCGATCGAACGCGGTCATCGCTTCATCGAGGCGGGCGCCGACATCCTGTTCATCGAGGCAACCGAATCGCTCGCCGACATCGAGCGTCTGCCGGGGTTATTCGACGTGCCGCAGCTGATCAACATCGTGATCGGCGGCAAGACGCCGGTGCAGTCGCGCGACGCGCTCGCGAAGCTCGGCTACGGCATCGTGCTGTACGCGAACGCGGCGCTGCAGGGTGCGGTGCTCGGCATGCAGCGCGCGCTCGGCACGCTGCAAAGCAATGGCCGCCTCGACGAGGACGCGACCATCGTCGCGCCGTTCAGCGAGCGCCAGCGGCTCGTCAACAAGCCGCTGTATGACCGGCTGGACAAGGAGTACGCGGCGAAGGACTGACGCAACGGCGGCGGCGCGGCGGCGCGCTGCACGCCTGCGTGAAAGGGGACCCTTTCTTGCGTTAGGATTCAGGGCTGGAAAGCGTGGCTGAAAATCAGCCAAGCTGATGTTCCCGCCAGCCCGAAGCATAAAAACGCACACGAAAGGTCATCTCAAGCACCATGAAGTCACACGCTTCGCGCGCCGCGCGCCGGCCCGTCAATGGTCTTTGCGCGCGCCTCGGCGCGCCGCGGGAGCTCGCGCGATGAGCAGCAGCGGCACCCGCACCGCGCACGTCGGCTGGCTGCCTTACATCGTCGCGGCCACCTTCTTCATGGAGTACCTCGACACCACGGTGATCGCCACCGCGCTGCCGCAGATGGCGCGTTCGTTCGGCGTCGGCCCGAACAGCCTGAGCCTCGGCATGACCGCCTACATGCTCGCGCTCGCGATCTTCATCCCCGCGAGCGGCTGGGTCGCCGACCGCTGCGGCGCGCGCACCGTGTTCGTCAGCGCGATCGGCGTGTTCACGGTCGCGTCGGTGTTGTGCGGGCTGTCGCAGAACGTGCCCGAGTTCACGGCCGCGCGGCTGCTGCAAGGCATCGGCGGCGCGATGATGGTGCCGGTCGGCCGTCTGATCGTGGTCCGCAGCACCGAGAAAGCCCGCATGATGCAGGCGATCTCGACGATCACCTGGCCGGCCATCGCGGCGCCGGTGGTCGGCCCGCCGATCGGCGGCTTCATCACGACCTACGCGTCGTGGCGCTGGATCTTCCTGCTGAACGTGCCATTCGGCCTCGCAGCGATCGCCGTCGCGCTCGCCATCGTGCCGAATCTGCGCGGCACCGAACGCAAGCCGCTCGACGTCGTCGGCCTGCTGCTGAGCGGCGTCGCGCTGACCGCGATCCTGTACGGCGCGGAGCTCGCGAGCCAGCCGGCCACCAATGCGTGGCTCGCGATCGCGGTCGTGGCGGGCGGTCTGCTGGTCGGCGCGATCGCGTTCCTGCACGCGAAGCGTCATCCGCATCCGCTCGTCGACGTGTCGACGCTGAAGGTGCCGACGTTCTCGGTGACGGTCATCACCGGTTCGTTCACGCGCATCGGCATCGGCGCGGTGCCCTATCTGATGCCGCTGCTGTTCCAGGTCGGCTTCGGGCTGTCGGCGTTTCGCTCGGGTCTGCTGCTGCTCGCGAGCGCGGTCGGCAACCTCGGCATGAAGGCGCTGACCACGCGCATCCTGCAGCGCTACGGCTTCCGGACGGTGGCGATCGTCGACGTCGTCGTGGCGGGCATTTTCATCACCTTGTGCGGACTGCTGACGCCGGACGTACCGCTGGTGTTGGTGCTGATCGTGGTGTTCGTGTACGGCGTCACGCGCTCGATGCAGTTCTCGACGCTGGCGACGCTCGCCTACGCCGATATCCAGCAGACGCAGATGAGTGCGGCGAGCACGCTATGGAGCGCGGCCATGCAAATGACGATCGGTCTGGGCATCGCGTTCGGCGCGGTGTCGCTGCGCGTCGCGGCGCTGTTCAACGGCGAGACGACCGGCCACGTGTTCACGCTCGACGATTTCCGCCTCGCGTTCCTGTTCGCCGGCGTGCTGACGCTGCTGTCGGTGATCGGTTATATGGGGCTCGCGCGCAATGCCGGCCAGAGCATTGGCGGGGGTTCGCGCGGTGGCGAGACTACCGCGAAGGGCTAAGGGCACACGCTGCCGCTACGCGAAACAGGAGACACCCCATGCAAGCCAGCGAACTGAAGATATCCAGCCGCATCGACGATCTCGACCTCGACATGGTCTACGCGTTCCTGTCGCAGGAAACGCCGTGGGCCAAGGGCATGCCGCGCGCGACCTTCGAGCGGGCCGTCGCCGGTTCGCTCTGTTTCGGCGGATTTGTCGACGGCGAGCAGATCGCGTTCGCGCGTCTGATCACCGACGAGGCGACCTTCGCTTACCTGTGCGACGTGTTCGTGCTGCCGGCGCATCGCGGCCAGGGCTATGCGTCGGCGTTGATGAAACATATCTTTGCGAGCCCGTCGCTCGCCAGTCTGCGCAGAGTCGTGCTGGTCACGACCGACGCGCATCACGTCTATGCGCCGCATGGGTTCACGTCGCTCGCGAACCCCGAGCGGTATATGGAGCTGCATCGGCCGGATGCTTATAAAGCGGCCGAATAGGCGCCGCGTCAGCCATACGCGCGCTCGCGCATCCACTTCGTCATGATCCATTTGTCGCCGGCCAGCACCGGCGCGCCGCCGTGCAGCGTCGACGGGTCGAGCTGGCGCTCACCATTCATGTAGCGGAAATACACCGCACCGCCCACCCGCGCCGCGACCGACAGGCCCGCTGAGGGAAACACCGTCTCTCCGCCGTCGGCGACGTCGTTCAGATAGATGATCAGTGTCGCGACGCGTTGGCCGCCCTGCGCGGTGTGCACCGCGCTGCCGGGCTGATCGGGCGCGAAGAAGTCGAAATGCGGGCTGTACTCGCCGTTCGTGCCGTAATGAAGCACCTGCAGGCCTTCGCCGTTTTCGAGCGGCAAGTTCGTCAGGCTCGCGATGCGTCGTTCGATTCGCGCGATCAACCGGTCCTCGCCGCGCCGATACCAGACGCCTTCGCTGGTCCGGCTGCGGATCACGTCTTCGTGGCCGGTGAGTGGATTGACCGTCGTCGAGCGTTTCAACCGATGCCGCGAGCGTTCGATCAGATCCGCGCATTCCACGGCCGACAGCACGTCGGCGAACACGACCAGCTGCGGGCGCTCGCAGCGGAGTAACACGCGTACCTCGCGGTCAGCGGCGCGGATCAGGTTGCCGCGTGCAACCGGCGCAGCGTCGTAGCGATAAGGATTGGTGGCGGGATCGGCGACTGTGGCGGGCGCCGCGGGGCGGCACGCGCGCCGGTCGAACGCATGGTGGACCGCGACGCGGGCCTCGCCGTCGGCAAAGCCGGCTTGCACCATCGCGTCGATCATCGAGCCCGGCGCGCAGCCGCGCGCGACATTGCTGCTCAGCCATTCTTGCCAGGCGGCATCGACGACTCGCATAGCGTTTCCTGTGCGGCGGCCCGGCAAGGAGTGCGGGCGCGCGCGTGCTTCGATCATAGCAAGCGCGATGCGCGCGCCGCACGCACGCGGCTAGCCGCGCTCGCGATTCAACTGCCCGCGATAGTGCAGCAGCCCCCGGCGCGCCTGCTGCCTGAGCATCCGCTGCACGAACGGCGACCAGCCGAGCAGCGTGCCGCGCATGCCCATCGCCTGGCGCATCCACAGCCACAGATCGAAGCGGTCGCGATGCTCGACGATGAGCCCGTCGCGGAACACGAAACGCGCTTCGATCCGGTTGACGACGTCGCGCCCGGTTTGGACGAAACGGTAGCGCGCCACCCACTGCGCGCGGCCGGTACGGTCGTCGGCCTCGATGTCGCTGAAGGTCAGCGTGAAGTCCTGCGCGTGCTTGACGAGCATGCGCCACATGTCGCGCACTTCGTCGCCGACCAGTTCGCCGAAGGCGGGGTCGCTGAAGACGGCGTCGTCGGCATAACAGGCGACCATGGTCTCGGCGTCGCGTTGCTGGAAGGCGGTGTAGAAGCGTTCGATCAGCTCGGTGTTCGGATGGCTCATTGATGTCGTGTGGTGTATTGCGGGAGCGCATCACGTGTCATGCGCGCGCAGAGGCGCGCCGCGCTCCGAAAAGACAGCCCGCGCGCGGTAGGCGGCGGACCTGGCGCACACGATATAGGAAAACGGCGCGAATGGGGGACCGGCGCGAGCCGACGACGGCTTTCCCCTTCCGATACCGCCGCCTGGAAACGCGCCACCTCCGCCCGCCCGGCGAGCCCCCACACCACCGCCGCCACCGACGCCGCGACGAGCGCCGCCACTCCCAGCGCCGCCGCAAAACCCGCGGCGAAGAACCCACACGTAGCGCGCGCCGCCGGCCGCGAGCGCGGTCAGCAGATTGCCGAGCGCGATCAGCAGTATCCGTGGGTGGCCGGCCCGGCTCCGATGCCGCGCTCAAGGGTCGTGCACGACGGCGGTGTCGAGGATCGCAAGGGGCTGCTGGTCGCCGCGCCACCGGGCGCGGATATCGCTGAAGCGGATCTGCGAGCGTCGCGAGTTTCGTCGAGTTGATCGCGCGGCTGCATCCCGAGCACGTCGCGCAGCTTCGCCATCCGCCGCCTTCGGTGTTCTGTTTGCGGCACGGCTGAGCGCACCGATAGCGCCGACGCGATCGTGGGCTTCACGAGCGGATCAGTTTCGCCGGTTCGGCGATCTGCTTCGCGCAGCTTCGACGCGCCTCTTCCTCGACGTCACGATACAGCCGGATGATGGTTTCGCCGACCGGCGTCAGCGTGCAGCCGCCCGCCGCTCTGACCGCCCTGCTCCGATTGCGTGGCCGGCGACTTCAGCGAGCGATTCAGCTTGTCGATCAACAGCCACGCGCGCCGATACGACATATCGAGACTCCGCCCCGCCGCCGAGATCGATCCATAGTCGCGCACCGCCTCGAGCAGATCGACCTTGCCTGGCCCGAGTGCAACCGCATCGCCGCTACGGATGCGCATTCTGAAGCGCACTTCGGGACGCGCCCTGGTGGACTTCGTCGCCGGAGCGGCTCTGCTTTTAGCGGGTTTTGCGGTGTCGGCCGTGCGCGCAAGCATACACGAACGGTTTCGCGCCGAGCCCTCAGTGGCGCGCTTCAAGGCTGCCGTGGAAAGCAGTACCCGTAGTCCTCGCAGCCCGGGCAACCCGGCGCGGGTCCCGGCTCCAGACCCAACGGGATCGCGCATTGCGATGCGAGGAATTTCTTCCAGCGCAGGTTATCGTTGTTGCGCTCGACCAGCGTCGGGAAGTAGCGCGTGAGCATCCACGTCACGTCATCGCGGCCTGCGAGACCAAGGTCGCGCCATAGATGATGCGGACGCAAACACGCATGGGCGATGCAGTCGTTCATCAACGGATCGTCAGGCATGGCTGATCAAACTTCGTCCGCATACGCGCGGCCTCGAATCTCGGCCAACGACGTATCGACCAGCAAGCGGCCCGTATCGAACACCGTCTCGAGCACTTCGTCCCACTCGCCCGCCACCGTGCGCTCGTCCCACACGGTCGGCAACGTGACCGTCCGGTACTCGCCGCTGGCGCGATGGCGCAGCAAAGCGAGCCGGCCTTTCTTCGAGCGCTTGGCGTGATCGGTGACCGGGTCCTTCGACACATCGTGCCACGTGTCGCCGAGCCGGATCGCGGAGCACTTCATCGCGAAGCGCTGCGTATCGCGGTTGATCTTCTGCAACAGCGCGCCGCCCATGCCGAACACGATGTTGTCGGCGGCGAAGCCGGCCTCGTCCATCGCGGCGAGAATCGCGGGGATCGAATCGGGGTTCACCTCGTCACCCTGGATCACGCGTACGTGGTCGAGCACGCGCCGCCCTTTGCTGTTCGTCTGCGAGCCGAACGACGCCTCCAGCGAGCGCAGCGTGTACAGCACGATCGTGCACGGATCGCCGGAGTCCGGGCGAATCACCAGCGTGCCGCCGGAATCGAGCACGGCCTGCTTCAGCTCGCCGCCCCATGCGTTCAGCGCGGCGAACAGGTCGTAAGAGTCGGACACCACCGAAACGATCGCGCCCGGCTTGCCGAAGCGGTCAATCATGTTGCGATACGCGTCGACTTCGCGCTCGCGGCCCCACGCCGTGATCGTGCTGTGCTCGGCCGCGGGCACCGAGAACGCGGCCATGCTGTCGTGGTAGTAGTGATTCGCCGCAACCACCCCGAGCACCGTATCCGAGCCCATGAAGCTGACGAGGTGCGCCGCGCCGCCGATCGCCGCCGACTCCCCGCTCGACACGCCGCGCGCACCGAAATCGTGCAGCTTGAACGGCAGCTGCGAAAGATCGTCGCTGCTTTTCAGCAGAGCTGCGCGGATCGTCTGGCGCAGATGCCAGCTTTGCGTCGCGACCGTGATCGGATACCACACGCGCATCAGCATCGTCTCCAGATACGACGCGAGCCAGAATACGTGGGGATCGTCGCATTCGACGGTGACCAGCACGTTGTGCGTCGGCACGACCGAGCCTTCGGGCACCGCGCGAATCCGCACCGGCAGATGGCCGCCGTATTGCTGCACGACGTAGCGCCAGCCCGCTTCGTTGAACGGCTCGCCGTGCGCGCTGAAGAACGCGCGCGCCTGGTCGATCATCGCGCCGGTGACGGGCCGGCACAGGTATTCCTTCAGCAGCATCTGCAAGCCGAAAAACAGCGTGCGCTCGTAACGTCCGCCGCGCGATTCGATATACGAGAACATTGCCGTCGCATCGGGCGGATATTGCAGAAAGTGCGATGCCTTGTACGAATCCGTATTCAGAATCGGATTGGACAGGATCGACGCGAGGTCGCTGAAACCCTGCGCGTTTTGCATGGACGGTGCTGCGCTCACGTGATTTTCTCGCTGGAATGACCGGACGGCGCGAGCCTGCTCGCGGCTTTCGAAACTCTGACGCCGCCGCTCTACCTGTTCAAAAAGGCCGGGGGAGGACCCTGTATCTCACCTTACTACGGTATGCGCGATAGCGCTCGTCGTCGGACTAGATGCCCGGCTTCAATTGCGGCGGCAGATTCGGCCACGTCGCGAGCAGCCGGCCGAGCATGCTTTTGCGGCGCTCGGCACCGGCCGGCCACAGCATGTTCGCGAGCAGGACGATGCCTTGCGCAAGCCCGCTGTCGCGCGCGCACGCGACGAGCGGCACACCGAGGCTCAGCGCGTCGTCGACGTGCTGATCGTCGCGCGGCAGTTGATGCGCGACCCTCGCGCCGAGCGTGCGTTCGAGCATCGGCAGATTGATCTGCGCGTCCTTGTCGTATTGATTGACGACGACTCGCACCTTGCTGGCCGGATGCCCCAGCTCGCGAAAGATATCGAGCATGCGGCGCGCGCCATGCAGGTACAGCGGGTTCTGCCGCACCACCATGCAGATCGCGTCGCTGTGCGCGAGCGCGCGGATCGTCAACGGATTCAGGCTCGGGCCGACGTCGATCAGCACCGCGTCGTAGCGCGGGCGCACCAGCGTCAGAATCCGCTCGAGTTGGCCGGGCAGCAGTTCGGCGGCCTTCAGCGGATCGCCGGCGCCGGCGAGCAGGTCGAGGTTCGGACGCACGTGCATCGCGCACGCGTCGAACAGCGCCGCGTCGAGTTGCTCATTGCGCGAGCACAGATCGGCGAGCGTCATCGGCGGCGGGCGATTTGCCATCAGCAGGCTCGCGTCGGCGAATTGCTGGCTCAGGTCGATCAGCAGCACGCGCCGCTCACGCTGCGCGGCGAGCGCGCACGCGAGGTTGACCGCGATCAGCGTGGTGCCGCTGCCGCCCTTGCTCGACGCCAGCGTGACCACGCGCGCGCGGCGCCGCTGAGGCGCGCGACGCCGCGCTTCGATCTGCGCGAGCGCATCGGCGACGGCCTGCGCGTCGAGCGGCCACGACAGCACCTGCCGCACGCCGACGCGCAGCGCCGCGCCGATCAGCGCGCTGGACGGCGCCGGCGTCACCAGCATGCAATGGAGCGTCGGCGCGCAGGCAAGCGCTTCCTCGACGCCGCCAAGTCCGCGGACGTTCAGATGGGCGTCGTCGACGATCAGCAGGTCGGCTGTGCGGAGCATGCGCGCGTGGATCGGCAGTTGCCGGGCCGAACCGTACGCGGTGTGCAGCCGATAACGCACGCCGCTCTGTTCGAGCCGCGCGACGATGCGCTGCGCGTTTTCAATGCTCGCGGCAATCAGGAAGATGTCGATCATGGCAGCTCTGCGGCGCTTGGCGCGTCATGCGCGGTTTTTATTCAAGTCGTCTGTTCACGATTGACGACGCAGGCTTCGGCGCGAACTCCTTACCGCGGCGCTCCTCCGTGAAAACCATGAGCCGGCAAACGGTGTTATCGAATTCCCGTACGGCCGTCGCGAGCCGGTATCGAGCAGCAGGCGTCAAACGTCGTTTTCATCGTCGTCGCGCCGATGCGCCGCGCTGCGTTCAGCGCGCACCGGCCTCTCGTACAGCGCGTCGCGCAGCACGCCACGGCGGATCTCCGCCTGCGCGCGGCGCTCGAGCGCCTCGGCGACGACGAGCGTCAGCAGATCGACGGACGCCCCCGCCGCCTGCGCGAAAAAGCGCGCGCGCGACGCCGCGACGTACCGCCGGTAAGTGCGCCCCGTTCCCTCCGAAGCGGCCGGCCTGCGAATCAGTTGTGGTTTCATGACAGCCCCCGATGTCGATCGGATTTGCGCCAGGTGACGCCGCTTCGTTGCAGCGCCCCGGCCGTCGGGCCAGGTCGCCGTGCCCGTGCCAACTCACGGACACGGCCCCTGGTTCACCTCGTACATTCGTCTCTCTGTGGAGACGATGGCCTCTCTCCCCGCTTCATCGCGCCGGCCGGTCCTGATCCGGCGCTGCCCCTTCCCTTTGCGGCGCGTCGCTCGCGAACGTTGCCAGCGCGTTGCCTGTCGTTATCGCCATCCTTTTCGCGTCGTCAGGACAAAAAGTCGAAAAGGAAAAACGGCGAAGTCGATGCCCTTTTTGTGGTCCGGTTTTGAATGGCCGTCACACCGGTCCGCCACTCAACCGTTTTTCTCACGTATTTAATAAGGCCCCGCCGCGCTCCCGCAGACACTTGATGGCTTCCCCGACCATGCCTGCGAGTGAGCTTTTTACCGCCGGTCTTTTTTAATCCGGTTTTCCCCGTACCGTCGACCTGGCTGCAAACATTTTTCTGTGCAGACCTTATTGCAACGCTTATGCCAACCCGCTTAACAATCGGTAAGGCGCCCGTCAAAGCTTCACGCTGCGGGGAAATCGGTTTGCTTTCGACGCGCCGCGAGCCCGCCCGATTTTTTTTGCGCAGCGCGCATTGATTCGTTTCTGACACGCCAATTCGCCGCGCGCTGGCGGCAAAGCGCGCCCCCCGCTGTGTCTCGCCAGCCTGCAGGGTGGCCGCGGGGCCGGCCACACGTGGCTTCGCCGTTCCGCAAGGCCGGAGAAGCGTCCTGCCGGGCACGGCAAAGCGTAGTCGACTCGTGCTGTCCAATCTGTCGCAACTGTGAAACACGACTGCTTACGCCTCGTCAGTTATAGCCACTCCTTAATACCAGGGCAATTGCTATGCAATGTGCGATTCCTCGCATATCCGGCCTTGACCGTTTATTCATTAGTGATCCGTGTTAATCGGCAAACCAACACGCATTGCTTATCCATGTTTCTTTATCTGGCGCTTTCAGGCGCTTTCGCTTATCGTTAGGCCATGCGCCAATCAGAGCGCTTGTATCAGGTCAACGAGGCAAGCCACGGTTCAAGTGGTTTTCACGATTCGGGGATAAAGTCGCCGGGCAGTTTCAGCAATGAACGACAAGGTCGCCGCCATTGCATGAATCGGTCCGCCATGCAGCGCGTTCCGGTTCGCGCCGCGCTTGCAGTGTCCCTTGTTCGTGATCGCTGCTGCCGTGAATGCGTCGCAGCCGGACTGCAGTAACTGGCCGCCTGAATCTCACAACGCCGCACAGCAGTCCTGAGGATCGAACGGGGGGAATCATGACTACGACTTGCACGCCGGCCGAGATGGAACGCACGGTTCTGTACGTGGCGAACGCGCCCGACCAGAAACTCGTCGAGTTTCTGGCCGCGTCGGGATGGCAAGCCGTGCACGCAAAAAGCACGGTTGTGGCCGAACGCATGATCGAACGCGGCAACATCAAGGTCGGTCTGGTTCAGCTGCCCGAAGATTGCACGTCCCAGCAGCTATCCGCGTTCGCGCTGTGCATGCGCCGCGTCGAGACCAACTGGGTCGCGCAGATCGTGCCGGGCCAGGCCGACAACGAACTGGTCAGCCGTTTCATCCTCGATTACTGCTTCGACTTCGTCACGCAGCCGTGGCTCAACGAGCGGCTCGTGTTCGCGCTCGGCCATGCGCATGGGCTGTCGAACCTGCGTCAGCCGCGCGTCGCGCCCGAGCCGTCGGTCGGCCGTCACGGCATGGTCGGTCAATGCGAGCCGATGCAGCAGCTCTACCGGCGCATCGACAAGTGCGGCGTGACCGACGCACCCGTGTTCATCGCAGGCGAATCCGGCACCGGCAAGGAGCTGACCGCTCGCGCTATTCATGATCGCTCGCCGCGCGCGGGCCGCACGTTCGTCGCGATCAATTGCGCGGCGATTCCGCCGAGCCTGTTGCAGGCCGAACTGTTCGGCCACGAGCGCGGCGCATTTACCGGCGCGCTGCAACGCAAGATCGGCCGCATCGAGAGCGCGCATGAAGGCACGCTGTTTCTCGACGAAATCGGCGACATGCCGCACGAATGCCAGGCGGTGCTGCTGCGCTTCCTGCAGGAAGGCACGATCGAGCGGCTTGGCGGCAACGGTCCGATCAGCGTCGACGTGCGCGTGATCTCGGCCACCCACGTCGACCTGGAGCGCGCCGTCGAAGATGGCCGTTTCCGCTCCGACCTCTATCACCGGCTGTGTGTGCTGCGCCTCATCGAACCGCCGCTGCGCGAGCGCGGCGGCGACATCAAGCTGCTCGCCAATTACGCGCTCAGCATGTACAAGCAGGACGGTGCGCGCAAACTGCGCGGGCTGTCGAGCGACGCGATCGTCGCCATGTCGAACTATCCTTGGCCCGGCAACGTGCGCGAGCTGATCAACTGCGTGCGCCGCGCGGTCGTGATGAGCGACGGCCGCTTCATCACGGCGAGCGACCTCGGCCTGCCCGAGGCCGACAACGGCCCCGCGGTCACGCTCGCGGAAATCCGCAGCAAGGCCGAAAAGGATGCGATCGAGAACGCGCTGCTGCGACACGGCTACAAGCTGTCCGATGCGGCCGCCGAACTCGGCATTTCGCGCGCGACGCTGTACCGGCTGATGCACGCGAACCGGCTGCATCAGGAGCCAGCCGGGCGCGGCGCGAGCAGCGGTCCCGATGCCGGCGACGAAGCCGAGCGCCAAACCTCGTCGGTGGCATGTGCGCGGATTTAAGCGTTTTTTGTAGTGAACGCTTAGCAGCGCATGCTGACGGCGATTGATCAAGGAAAACTCACAAGCGCTCTGCTTACAGCTAGCGCAATCATCCAGCGCGTCCTCGCGCCACCGCCAGCATTGCCACCCGGCAAGCGGCCCCTCGCCCGTTGCGCCGCCCCGCCCACGGGGCCTTCCGGGCAGGCTTTCTGCTGACTTCGCCAGGCCTGCCGGCCATCATCGGCTATGCTATCGGCTCAACGCCCCATCCGGCGAGCGCCGCCCTCGCGGCCCTTTCGCCCGTCCGGCGGGCCTCCGCCGTAGGAACTTCGGCGCCCGAGCCCGTGTCCGTCCGGGGTCGCCCCGCTGAAACCGCCCTACGTTCCGGCAGAATCGTCCGCCCTGGCTTCATCCCGCTCTACACCCCATGCAAAAATTTCTCCGTATCTGTTTTTTCATTTTTCTGGTCGCCGGCGCGGCGCCCGTGTTTGCCGCCGCGCCTGAGCCCGCCCATCCCACGTCCGCTTCCGCCGCCGTCACGCTGACACCCCAGCAGGCCCGCGACGCGCTCTCCGTCCTGAACGACCCCAAGCGCCGCGCGCAGGTCGCCGATACGCTGCAGGCGATCGCCGCGGCTGGCGCATTGAGCGCGCCGCCCGCTTCCGCGCCGGCAGCGGCGTCGGCACCGGCCGCCGCCAGCGGCGCAGCGTCGCTCGTGCCGGCCGCGTTCAAAAGCAATGGCCTCGCGTCGCAGATCGCGCGTCAGGGCGCGCATTACGCGAGCTATCTCGCGACCTCGCTGCGCGGCTCGGTCGCCGCGCTGCTCGATGTCGCGTCGGTGCGCGCGTGGTGGAACTGGCAGTTTGCCAACCCGCACGCGCGCGTGGTGCTGTTCAAGGTGCTGTCGTCGCTGCTCGCCGCGCTGATTCCCGCACTGTTGCTCGAATGGCTGACGCGCCGGCTGCTGCGGCGCATCTACCGGGCGATCGCCGCGCGCCGCGAAGCCGCGCAGCACGATGACAACGACAGCGCGCCGCCGTCCACGCGTGCCGCCGGCGCCGCGCCGGCCGGTCATACGCCGACGAACACGCCGCCGCTGCCCGCGATGTCGTCGGTGCCGCAGGTGCTCGAGGCAGAGGCGCAAGCGGTCGCCACGGGCCCCGCCGCGCCGTACGCGACGCCATCCGAGAAAGGCCGCGCGATCGAAGCCGAAGGCAAGCGCAACGCGACGCACCACTGGACGCTGCTGCAACGTCTGCCGCGCGCGTTGCTCATTACGCTGGTTCGCCTGATCCCGCTGGTGGTATTCGTCGCCGCCGCAAGCGCGGTGATTTCGATCATCACCGACAACGGCACGCCGCAGGACCGCGCGCTCGATTCGCTGATCGACGTCTATGTGGTGTGCCGCTGCGTCGTGATCGTCGGCGCGTTCTTTCTGCAGCCGAGCGCGCCGCGTCTGCGGCTGCTGCGCATGGGCGATGCATGGGCCGCGTTCATCCTCGGCTGGATCGTGCGGATCGTCAGCGTGGTGGGCGCCGGCGTCGCGCTAGCCGAAGTCGCGCAGGCGCTCGGCATGAACGACGCCGCGCATCTCGCGCTGCTGAAAGTGGTCGCGCTGGTCGGTCACGTGATGATCTCGATCCTCGTGCTGCGCTGTGCAAAGCCGGTCGCCAGCCGGATCCGCGATCGCTTCACCGCGCACGAGTCGTTGCAGATGTTGGGCAACGCGCCCGCGGACGCGTGGGCCTGGGTTGCCGTGGTCATCGTGATGGGCCTGTGGTTCGTGTGGGCCTTCGACGTACGGAACGGCTATCACGCGCTCGTGAATATCGGCGGCATGACGCTCGCGATACTGATCGGCGCGCGGCTCGTGTCGATCGTGAGCTTCGGTGCGCTCGCGCGCATCTTCCACGTGCAGGACGAAGCGTCGCGCTCGCTCGTGCATCAGCACGCGTACCGTTACTATCCGGCGCTGCGGCGCGTGATCAGTTGGGTCATCGGCGTCGTCACCGCATTCGTGCTCTTGCAGGCGTGGGGCGTCGACGTCGTCGATCTGTTCCGCAGCGGCACGATCGGCCACCGCCTCGCCTCGGCGCTCGCGACGATTGCCGTGGCCGCGATCATCGCGCTGGTGGTGTGGGAGGTGGTCAACGTGTCGGCCGAACGCCGCCTCGACAACTGGACGAGCAGCGGCGATCTGGTGCGCGCCGCGCGCCTGCGCACGCTGATGCCGATGCTGCGTAGCGCGCTGTTCTGCGTGATCGCGCTCGTCGTCGTGCTGACGGGGCTGAGCGAACTCGGTGTAAACATCGGGCCGCTGCTCGCGGGCGCGAGCATCTTCGGCGTCGCGCTCGGCTTCGGCTCGCAGAAGCTGGTGCAGGATTTCATCACCGGCATCTTCCTGCTGATGGAAAACGCGATGCAGGTCGGCGACTGGGTCACGCTTGCGGGCGTGTCGGGCACCGTCGAATATCTGTCGATTCGCACCGTGCGCCTGCGCGGCAGCGACGGCTCGCTGTTTACGGTGCCGTTCAGTTCGGTGTCGACCGTGAACAACACGAATCGCGGCATCGGCAACGCGGCGGTGCGCGTGAATATCGTGTTCGGCCAGGACGTCGAGCGCGCGATCGACACGCTGAAGGAAATCGGCGCATCGCTGCGCGCGGATGACAAGTTCAAGGACGGCATCCTCGCGGACTTCTCGTTCTGGGGTGTCGATGCGGTCGACGGTTCGGCGATCACGCTGGCCGGCCAGATGCAATGCCGCGATACCTCGCGCTGGGGCGTGCAACGCGAGTTCAACCGGCGCATCCTCGAACGCTTCAGCGAGCTCGGCATCGAGATCGCGAATCCGCAGCGTCATCTGCTCACGTGGGACCCGGCGAGCAAGGCCAAGGTCGATGCGGGCGTGCCGCGCATCCACCACGTTGGACAGCCTGATGGCGGCGACCACACTCCGCACAAGGGCGACGCGCCGCTCGACGATCAGATCCCAGTCGATCCGAGCCCGGCCGGTGGACCCGGTACACCCGCCAATCCGGGCTCGACCTCGCCGCACGCATGACGTGACGCGTCGCGCCTCGAGCGCGTAACGGTTCGCTAGCGCGGCGCAGCGCTAGCGAACCTGCCACCAGCGCGGCAGCAGGCGCCGCACTTCCGGCCTGCGAAAGCGGTCGTCGATCAGATGCACGACGCCGCGATCCTGTTCGGTGCGGATCACGCGCCCCGCCGCCTGCACGACTTTCTGCAATCCCGGGTACAGGTACGTGTAGTCGTAGCCATTGCCGAAGCGCGCATCGAGCGCGCGGCGCATCTGCTCGTTGACGTCGTTGACCTGCGGCAGCCCGAGCGTCGCGACGAACGCGCCGATCAGTTGCTGTCCGGTGAGATCGACACCTTCCGAAAACGCGCCGCCCAGCACCGCGAAGCCGATTCCCTGATTCATCGTCCTGAAGCGCGCGAGAAACGCATCGCGCGCGGCTTCGTCCATGCCGGGCTCCTGCGTCCACACCGGCAAACCGGGATGCCGCTCGCGCAGCAGCGCGACTACGCGATGCAGATAATCGAAACTGCTCAGGAACCCGAGATAGTTGCCGGGCTGCGTGTCGTACTGCTTCGCGATCAGCTCGACGATCGGCGCGAGCGATCGCTCGCGGTCACGCCAGCGCGTCGATACATGAGCGGCCACGTGCACCTGCAACTGCTCCGCGCGAAACGGACCTTCGACGTCGAGCCATTGCGTGTCGTCGGCGAGCCCAAGCGTGTCCCGATAGAAATGCTGCGGATTCAGCGTGCCGGAGAACATCACCGTGGTACGTGCGGCCGCATAGCGCGGCGCGAGAAACGGCGCGGGAATCACGTTGCGCACGCATAGCGTCGCACTGGTTTTGTCGCGCGGCGCGTAACGGTCGGCGCTCAATGTCACGTCGAACATCGAGTGCTCGCCGAACTGCTCGGCGAGCGCGACGAAGTGCATCGCATCGAAGAAAAACCGCAGCGCGTGTTCGTCGATCGACAACGGCGCGTCGGCGAGCTGATCGGTCACTACGCCAATCAGATTCTGCGCGGCGGACAGCAATTTGCCGGGTATCTCCGCATACAGCTGGTAGCTCGCCGTCTGCGCGCGCTTGAGCGCATTCCACTCGCGCTGCAAGCGTTCGAGCGGCTTCTTCAGCGCTGCCGGCGCGCTGTTGCGCGCGAGCCGGAACGCGCCTTGATCGAGCGACGCGGTATACATGCGCCGCGCGCGTTCGAGCAGGTTATGCGCTTCATCGACCAGCACGCCGACGCGCCACTGGTTGATCTGCGTGAGCGCATGCAGCATCGCGCTCGCGTCGTAGTAGTAGTTGTAGTCGCCGACGATCACATCGGCCCAGCGCGCGAGCTCCTGCGCCAGATAATACGGACAGACGTCGTGCGCGAGCGCGGCCTCGCGCACCGCCGCGCGATCGAGCCGCGGCGTCGCCAGCGCGGCGGCGCGCGCCGCATCGAGACGATCGTAAAAGCCGCGCGCGAGCGGACATGACTCGCCGTTGCAGGCTTTGTCCGGATGCTCGCAGGCTTTGTCGCGCGCGACGAGTTCGAGCGTTCTGAGCGGCAGCGGCGCGCTCTGGTGCAGCGAGTCGATCGCATCGAGCGCAAGCGCACGGCCCGGCGTCTTCGCGGTCAGAAAGAACACGCGATCGAGCCGGTCTTCGCCGCAGGCTTTCAGCAACGGAAAAATCGTCGCCAGCGTTTTGCCGATGCCGGTCGGCGCCTGCGCCATCAACGGCTTGCCGTCGCGCGCCGCACGATACACGGCCACCGCGAGCTCGCGCTGCCCACGGCGAAACTGCCCATACGGAAACTGCACCTTGACGAGCGCCGCATTGCGCGCAGCACGGTGCGCGTCTTCCTGCACGGCCCAATCGAGAAATCGTTCGCACTGGTCGACGAAGAAAATTTCGAGTTCGCGCGCGCTGTGCTGCTGTGTCAGCACGGTTTCCTTCTGACTGCCGATATCGAAGTACACCAGCGCGACCGTCAGCTCGCCGAGCCCGCGCGCCCGGCACAGCAGATGCCCATAGACGAGCGCCTGCGCCCAGTGCAGCACCCGATGATTGGCGGGCATGCGCGCGAGATCGCCGCGATAGGTCTTCACTTCTTCGAGCCGGTTCGCGATTGGATCGTAGCCGTCCGCGCGGCCGCGCACGGTCAGACTGCGATGCGTGCCCGTCAGCGTGAGCTCGGTTTCGTAGCCGCTCGCGCGACGGCCGGCGACCATCTGATGACCGGCAATGCCTTCGAGCGAAGTCGGCGCGGGCGTGAAGCGCAGGTCGAGATCGCCGCGCCGCGCGGTGAATTCGCACATCGCGCGGACAGCCACCACGTAGCTCATACGACGCGCTCCGCTGCGGCTCGCGTCGCGACGTCCGCTTCGCCCTGTGCCTCTTGCCCGGCCCAGCGCACGTCGACGACGCGCACCGGCATGCCGTGTTGCGCGCAGTACGCGAGCCAGCGGATCTGGTTGTCCTGCAGACGATCGCCGGGGCCTTTCACCTCGATCAATTCATAGCGACGCTCGGCCGGCCAGAACCGGATCAGGTCGGGCAAGCCGGAACGATTGCCGCGAATGTCGCGCAGCAAGCGCTCGAACCACAGCTTCAGATGTGCGGCAGGCAGACAGTCGAGCGCGAGCGCGACGAGTTCAGGCGTCAACAGTCCCCAGAATACGAACGGCGACTGCATACCGGTCTTCTGATGCAGATGCCGCAAAATCGTGTCGCGATAGACGCCGCTATCGAGTTGCGCGAAGCACGCCGCGAACTGGGTGGCGCGACGCGCGTGAAAATCGGGCGCGTGCAGATCGGCCGGTTCGCGCTGGAACGGATGAAAAAACGCGCCGGGCAGCGCCGCGAACACCGGTTCCCAGCACAGCAGGCCGAACAGCGAGTTGATCAGCGCGTTCTCGACGTAGTGCACCGGCGCAGCGTCGCTGCTCAGATGATCGCGCACCGCGTATTCGACGGGCACCGGCGCGTCAGGCTTCAGCAGCACCAGCGTGCCGCGCTCTACAGGCCGTGCCGCCGCCGCGCGCGGCACGGGCACGCCGCATTTGCGCCGCAAGCGCGGCAACATCCGGGCGACACGCTGCGCCTCCTCTTCGCTCTCGGGCGCGGCATCGGCCTGCAAGGCCAGCGCGAGCGCTTCGCCGTAACGCTCGCTGCGCTCGAACACGCGCATGCGTCGATGACGCGCACCCGGCCACGCGCATGCGCCGTACACCTCGAGTGCGGTGTCCCACTGCTCGCGCCGCTCGCAATCCTGGCCGATCCGGAACAGCAGTTTCGCGCGACGCGTTTCGAGCCACGGATTCGCGGTATCGATCGAGCGGACGGTCGTGATCAGTTCTTCAAGCGTGGCGGCGCCGGTGTCGACCGGCAGCCATTCGAGCGCTTCGCGGCACGCGTGCAGCGCGAGATAGACGTCGATGTCCGCGCGTTGCCGAAACGCCCGCGACGACGGTCCGAACGCGACCTTCTCGTACTGGAACACGCCAAGATCGGCGAGCACGAACTCCGACCAGTCCTGATATAGATTGCCGAAGAACATTAGCCGCAAGCGATCGCACAACGGCGCGATAGCGACGTGCAGCACCCGGTCCGTTGTAGCGCCGTGCCACGCGGCAAGCGGACGTGATGGGCATGCTTGCGCTTCGCCGTTTTCAGTTTCATAAAACACGCGCAGCGTTTCGAGCAGATCCGGTTTGCGCAATGCCTTTGCGCCGGGAATTCGCGCGATCGCGTCCGCGAACATCTCCAGCAATTGCGCACGTGTACTGAGGGCAAACAGATCGTCGAGTGACAGAGCCGGTTCGATGTCGATCCAGCGATGCTCCGTCATCGGCATCGCCGCCTGCAACGGGCAGCCGATTTCCTCATAAACGAGGCGGCTCGCGCGAAACAGCATGCCCTTGCGCATCAGCATGCGCCCCAGCAACGCACGCGAGGCCTGCGGCAATGTCGCGAAAGTGCTCAGAAAAGCGTGCTCTTCGTCGTCGAGCAGGTCGTCGTAACGCGCGGCGAGCCACGCCAGCGCGCACTCGAAATTCACCAGGTAGTAAGGGGCGTCAGAGCGGATCTCTGAGCGAGCATCGGTTGCCACGGACTTTGTGCAGGACCTGTATGTTTATACAGTGATGATAGCAAAGTCCGGCGCGGCAACCGCCGTGCATCAGCCCGCGAGCCACACGACCGTCAGCGAACGCACGCCCTGCGCGCCGCGAATCAGTACGCCCTCGATATCGGCGGTGGCCGAGGGGCCGGTAACCAGCGCCGCGTAGCGAGCGCTGCGGAAATCGTCGCGACGATAGACGTCTTGCAGTCCATCGAGCAATTGCGCCGGATCGAGCAACACGACCAGATGCTGGACGATGTAGCCTAAGGCATTGACCACATATTCGCGCTCGCTGAACCACACCGAGCCGGTTTCGGCGACGCCAAAGCGCGCGCGCACCACACCGATGTCGACATCCTGTAGCGACGCGGGGTCCGTATCGGCGCGGATCACGCGCGTGCCAGGCACTTCGGCGCTCGCCGATGCGATCGATGCAGCCGCGCCAAAGCGCTCGCGAATCAGATCGCTGACGTCGCTCGCGCTCGCTGCTTCGACGCAAGTACCGCCCATCGTTTGCAACGCCGCTGCGAATCGCGCCCGCAGATCGCCGCCAACCGCATCGAACAGCGGCACGTCGGGACGCGGCCGCGCGGTCGGTTGCGCGGCGCGTACTTTGGCAAGAAAAGCCTCACGCGTTGTCATTGCCGCCTCCGCGATTCTTCTTGTACCAGGCATGAAAAGTCATCTTCGGCGCTTCCGGCAATTCGCGCTGCCGGCCCCAGATATTCAGAGGGTTGTACAGCACGAAATTCGGCAGCCGCCGCAACGCGCTGCCCATCGACGCCACCGTCGCGCGATACAAGGTCGGACTCGATAGTAGACGCCCCGCCATCTTCAGCACTTCCTGCTTCACGAACGGCACTTCGTGCTGCTCGGCGATCACCGCGCGCCATTTATAGATCTGCTCGTGAATGTTGATCTTAACCGGACACACGTTCGTGCAACTGCCGTTGAGTGTCGATGCGAACGGCAACGCGCTATAGCGCTTCAGATCGAAAGTCGGATTGATGATCGCGCCGATCGGCCCAGAATAGGTGCCGCCATACGACAGGCCGCCGCTGCGTCGATACACCGGACACGTATTCATGCACGCGCCGCAGCGTATGCATTTGAGCGAGTACCAGAAGTCCTCCATCGCGAGCCGTTCGGAACGGCCATGATCGACGAGGATGAAATGCATCTCGGTGCCCGGCCGCGGCGCACGAAAATGCGACGTGTACTGCGTGATCGGCGAACCCAACGCACTGCGCGACAGCATGCGCACGAACACGCCGAGGTCCGACACCTTCGGTATCAGCTTCTCGATTCCGATCGATGCGATATGCAACGGCGGCACGTTCGCCGAAAGATCGGCATTGCCTTCGTTCGTGCAGACGACGACCGTGCCCGTTTCCGCCACCGCGAAATTGCAGCCGGTCATGCCAGCCGTTTTCTCGCGCACGAAATAAGGCCGCGTATTCATGCGCTGACTTTCGGCCAGATAATGGATGTCGCTATTCTTCGGATCGGTGCCGATGGTACGGCCGAACAACTCGGCCACGTCCGCGCGCAGCTTGTGGACGGCCGGCACGACCATATGACTCGGGTCCTGATGATCGAGTTGCTGGATGCGCTCGCCGAGGTCCGTCTCCATCACCGTAATGCCGCGCGGTTCGAGGTACTCGCGCATCCGGCATTCGTCGGTCAGCATCGACTTGCTCTTCACGAGCGTCGTCATGCCGCGCTCGGACATCAGCTGGTGGACGATCGCGTTGTGCTCTTCCGCGCTCGCCGCCCAATGCACGACCACGCCATTGGCCTCAGCGGCCGCCGCGAACTGCTCCAGATAGTCGGCCAGATGCGACAGCGTGTGTTCCTTGATGCCCGACGCCAGCGAGCGCAACGTTTCCCATTCGGCAATGCCGTGCGCCTGCGCGTCGCGCTTCTCGCGCAGGTCCCACAGACGCTTGTCGTGAAACGCGACATGCTCGGTTTTGCCGATAAAAGAACCCGCGGCTTTGGCGTGATCGACGCGGTGATGGTCGCCGCTCATGCGCGTGCTCCATTGAGAACCTGCGCGATATGAATGAAGCGCGCGTCGGCCTTCATGCGTTCGGCGCAACCCTGTTGGTGCATCAGGCAGGACATATCGCCCGAAACGATGTACTCGGCGCCCGCATTCAGATGGTCGCGCACCTTGTCCTGCCCCATGCGCACCGACACCGCTTCTTCGGTGACCGAGAACGTGCCGCCAAAACCGCAGCATTCGTCGGGCCTCGCCGGCTTCACGAACTCGATGCCTTTCACGCCTTCGAGCAGTGCACGCGGCTTTGAAAACGGCGTGCCGGCAATTTCCGACGCCGACGCCTGCTTCAGATGACGCAGCGCGCTGCAACTGGTGTGCAGACCGACGCGATGCGGAAACTCGGCCCACGGAAATTCGCGCGCGCCGATCACGTCGTGCAGAAACTCGACCAACTCGTAAGCGCTTGCGCGCACCTTCTTCACTTCATCGGTCTGCTCGAGCGCGGTCAGATGCTCTCGCACGTGATGAATGCAACTCGCGGACGGCCCGACGATGTAGTCGTAACCGGCGAAGTTGCGCGCGAAGAGTCGCTCGGTGGCGGCGGCGTCCGCATGGGCGCCGCTATTGGCCATCGGCTGGCCGCAGCAGGTCTGCTGTTGCGGATAGTCGACCTCGATGCCGAAACGTTCGAGCAGTTCGAGCGTCGCGATACCGACCTCGGGATAGAACGCGTCGATAAAGCAAGGGATAAACAGCGCGACTTTCATAGGGTCTTCAGGAAATGCGGCGGGGATGATGCCGGTTGACCGGTGCGGCCCGTTTGGCCGGTCTTGGTCATGTTGGTCTGACCAAGACTATAAGAAAGTCGGTTGACGGTGTCAATTCGAGCGGCCCGATCACTACACGCGAGTAAGCGCGACCTCCGCCAGCGGAAGCGAGCCGCCGCGTTTGTTCTCCAGCACAACCGCTCAAACCGACTCCCGCAGCACCAGCCGGTGCTGCAAGATACGCGGCGCGGGGCGTCGACCGTCCAGCAGCGCCAGCAGCATTTCGGCGGCCGCGGCGCCCAGTTCGACCATCGGCTGGGCCACGGTCGTCAGCCCCGGCTCAAAGATGTCGGCGATGGGCACATCGTCGAAGCCCATTACCGCGACGTCGTGCGGCACCCGCCGGCCGGCCTTGCTAAAGCACTTGATCGCGCCGATCGCCAACGTGTCCGACACGGCGAACACCGCGCTCGGCGGGTCCACCACCGCCAGCAGACTTGCCGCCGCCTGGCTGCCGGCGGCGTAGCTATTGTCGCCAGTCACACAGACAAGCTCGGGCGCAGGCGCGAGCCCCGCGCGCAGTAGCGCTGCGTCATAGCCCTCGCGGCGCTGACGCGCATACAGGAAGCGCTCATCACTGGTGATGAAGCCGATGCGCCGGTGGCCCTTGTTGATCAGGTACTGCACGGCGTCCGTAGCGGCCTGGCGGTGATCGATGCTGACATAAGGCACATCACTACCCGGCATGAACTCCGAGCAATTGACCCACGGCTTGCCATTCGCCGCCTCGCGCCGGGCTGCCAGGTCGGACATCGGCACGAGGTTGATGACGCCATCGCTCAGACTGCCGAGCAGCGTCGGCAGCGACGCGTCCGCCGTGCCCGTCCAGGCTTCCAGGTCCGCCGGAAGCAGCGTGTAACCGGCCTGGCGACTGACCGCGGCGGCCCCGCGCACGATCTCGGCGTAATAAGG
Organism: Paraburkholderia sp. EG304; assembly: GCF_046543485.1. Taxonomy (NCBI): domain Bacteria; kingdom Pseudomonadati; phylum Pseudomonadota; class Betaproteobacteria; order Burkholderiales; family Burkholderiaceae; genus Paraburkholderia; species Paraburkholderia sp. EG304. The sequence continues at coordinate 192,053 of NZ_JBKGUA010000008.1, forward strand.
GTTGGCGAAATCCGGCATCAGCATCAGCAGAATGCGGCTCTGCCCGGTGCTCAGGCTGCGGCCGAACGGATTGACGCGGTAGTCCAGTGCGCTCACTGCCGCCTCGACCCGCTCACGCGTGGCCGCCGACACGGGCTTCGTCCCGTTGAGCACACGCGAGACCGTGGCAATAGATACGCCAGCCTCGCGGGCAACGGCTTCGATAGAGGGTTTGCTTCGCATAGGCAATGATTGTAGCACCGCCGGGAAAATTTTTTCCCAACGCGCGTTATTCAGAAACGAAAACGCTCAGAGATTAAGACGCGGATTGGCTGAGATGTGGGTCTCCCAGCCTGCATAGGGTAAAGCCCATGTTCCGGAGAAACGGGAAAGCGCTTACCCTCTGACCTGCACCGCTTCACAGCAATCGCTGCTCCCATCCGCACCGCATCCCCTTGACTCCTTGGACTGACGACCATGAATCAAGCCTTGCCCATTTCCATCCAGATTTACAGCCTGCGTAATGCGGGCGATCTCGACCGGCAGTTCGACATTGCAGCCCAAGCCGGATTTCGCCACGTCGAGCTGATCGGGTCCTTGCTGGAAGATGCGGCCGACACCCGGAACAAGCTTCAGGTGCGCGGCCTGAGCGCCTCGTCCAGCCACCTCAGCATGGCCATGCTGCGTGAGCGTTTGCAAGAAGTTGTCGCGGCGTGCGAGACCATCGGTTTCACGCAGTTGGTCATGCCCGCAGTGCCGCCAGCCGAGCGCGACAGCGACGCCGCATATTGGCGGGCGCTCGGCAGCGAGTTGGGCGAGTTCGCTCATCGGCTCGCCGATCAGGGCATCGGTCTCGCTTACCACAACCATGATTGGGAACTCAGAGCGAAAGAGAACGGCACAACGGCGCTGGAACTGTTGTTCGAGTCCGCCGGGGCCAGCCCGCTCGGCTGGCAGGTGGATGTTGCCTGGCTCGTGCGCGGCGGCGCCGATCCGCTGCCATGGCTGCGTCGTTATACGGGCCGCGTGGTCTCGGCTCATGCGAAAGACCTCGCGCCGGCGGGTGAAAAACTCGACGAAGACGGCTGGGCCGACGTGGGTCACGGCGTGATGGACTGGCCCACGCTGTCCGCGGCCTGCCGCGAAGCGGGTGCGCGTTTCCTCGCCGCCGAGCACGACAATCCCAGCGACGGCGAACGCTTCGCCCGCAATGCCTTTGCCTATCTGCACCAGCTCGGAGCCTGATCCATGAAACCTGTCCTCATCGGCGTCATCGGTTGCGGCAACATCAGCGATGCGTATTTCACCGGCGCGGCGAATTCGGAGTTCGCCCGCGTCAAGGCTTGCGCCGACCTGCGTCCGGAGGCCGCCCAGGCCAAGGCCGCGCAGCACGGTGTGGCCGCGATGTCGGTGGACGCGCTGCTGGCCGACCCCGACATCGAAATCGTCATCAACCTGACGGTGCCGCACGCGCATGTGCCGGTGAGCCTGCAGATTCTCGAGGCCGGCAAGCATGTCTACCTCGAAAAGCCTTTGGCTACCGATTTCGCGTCCGCACGCGCGATGCTGGCGCGAGCCGAGGCGTCAGGGTTACGCGTGGGCTGCGCACCGGACACTTTCTTCGGCGCGGCCCATCAGGCCTGCCGCGCGGCGCTCGATGCCGGCCGCATTGGGCGCGCCATAGGCGGGGCCGTGGCGGTGTTGTCCCGCGGCATGGAATCCTGGCACCCCAATCCAGAGTTTTTTTTCAAGCCGGGCGGCGGTCCCATTCACGACTTGGGCCCGTATTACGTGACCCAACTGGTCAACCTGCTGGGACCGGTAGCACGCGTGAGCGCGTGCGCGACCATCGGTTTTCCACAGCGCATCATCTCGAGTGAGCCGCTCCGCGGCCAGATCATCGAAGTCGAGGTGCCCACGACGGTCAACGGCATCCTGCATTTTGCAAGCGGAGCCAACGTGTCGATGAGCGCCTCGTGGGACGTGTGGGCCCATCAGCGTGCGCCCATCGAGATCTATGGCACCGAAGGCACCCTGCTGGGCGTCGACCCGAATTTCTTTGGCGGAAGTCCGCGCGTGGCTGAACGTGATAGTGGCTTCAAGCCGCTCGACACACAGCATCATGCCTTTGGCGTCGACAACTTCACGTTGAGGAGTGGCGCGCGCGTGGCCAACTACCGCGCCGTGGGCGTGCTGGACATGGCGCTGGCGTTGCGTCGGGATCGGCCGCATCGCGCGAGCGGCGAACTGGCTTTACACGTGCTGGAGGTGCTGGATGCCTTCGAACGCTCTTCGCGCGAGGGGCGGCACATCGATATCGAGACCGCCGTGCAACGGCCCGTCGTCGTGCCATTGGGGCGAGGCGAAGAGGTGTTTCTCGGCGACCGACTCGCCTAGCCCCGGTCGCCCGAAGTTTCACGTGGCCGGGCAACTCAGGAAATCACCGCAGCCGACGGCTTCGTCGCATCGTCGTTGTAAATCTCGCGCACGAAGGCCAGATGCCGCTCGGCTGCCTTGCGTGCTTTGGGCGCATCGCGTGCGACGACCGCGTCGTAAATCGCCTGGTGCTGGCTCATCAACTGCTTTTCCATCGCATCGTCGTAATCGATCAAGCGATGATACTGGCGCATGCCCTCGCGAATCAGCGTGTGAATGCCGTGCATCACATGCGCCAGCGCGACGTTGTGCGTGGAGTCGGCGATCGCGAGATGAAACGCGGCATCGAGTTCGGCGAGATTCGCGCGATCACGCGACAACGACGCAGCCTTCAACGCCTCGAACGCCGCGCGGATTTTCTTCAGGTCGGTGGCGGTTGCGCGCTGCGCGGCATAGACCGTCGAAATCGCTTCGAGCCCCTGGCGCAACTCCAGAATGTCGGCACTGGTACGCGGATTCTGCAGCAGCAGTTCGGCAAGCGGCTTCGAGATGATCGGCGCGGTCACGTCGACCACCGTGAAACCGCCGCGCCCCGACGTTTCGATGTACCCGTCCGCCTCCAGCCTGATCAGCGCCTCGCGCAGCGACGGCCGCGACACGCCGAGCTGCGACGCGAGATCGCGCTCGGCCGGCAGCCGGTCACCGGGCATCAGCGAGCCCTCCGAGATCAGTTGCTTGATCTGGTCGGACACCACGTCGGAAATGCGCTTGCGCGCGAAGGACGGAATCGGGGTGAATGGCATAAGCGGCAAACGGTGAAGCGCGGTTGACGAAGCGCGCGGCTACTGCACGGTGCGTGGAATTATACCGTTCGATATCGTGCGCCGATGCGCCGATCTCAACGCGGCTGTGCCGTATAAAAGCTCACGAGATCACGCTTCATCGCGTGCATCGCGGCATCGTCGAGGTACACCATGTGGCCGGTCGGATAGTAGGCGATGCGCACGTTCTCGCGCAGCGACCGGTCGAGGCCGAGATGCGCGAGCGCGTATTCGGTCGCGTAGAACGGCGTGGCGAGATCGAAGTAGCCGTTCAGCGATAGCACCCGCAACTGCGGATTCTGCCGCATCGCTTCGGCCAGATCGCCGCCCGCGTACGGCAGTTCCAGCCGTTCGCCCCACCATTCGCGATGTTTCCAGTCCCACTGCTTCAACGCGTCGTCGCTGAACACCAGATAACGGTCGGTCGGCGTGTAGTGCAGGTCTTCCGACAGATGCTGATGGAGCGCCGCATTGAACGCATTCGACACGCTGCTCACCGACGCATCGAAATCGGGATCTTCCGCTGCATCGTCGTAATTCCGGCCTTCGACACGCGCATCGTAGCGCCCTACGCTGCGCGACTCGTTGCGCAGCAACTCGTTTCGAAAACGCGTCGGATAAAGACGCAGACGGTTGCGCTTCACGAAGCCCACGTCGAGACCGGTGAAGTACGCGACGCGCGCGGCGATCGCGTCGCGCTGATCGTCGGGCAGCGCATCACCCTGATCGAGCGCCTGCGCATACGGTCGCGTGCGAACGCGCGCACTTCGTCGAGAAAGGCCGGTAAGCTCGCGGCCTTCGGCGTGACCTTGTCGTGATACCACGCGATCGCCGCGAAACTCGGCAGATAACTCACGCTCTTGAAATCGGTGCCGGGCGTGAACGCCGCGGAATTGAGCACCGACGACAGCAGGATCACGCCGTTCAGCGCGATATTGTTCTGCCCCAGCTGATAAGCGAGCATCGCGGCGCGCGCGGTGCCATAAGATTCGCCGAACAGGTACTTCGGCGAATTCCAGCGCTGATTCACCGTCAGATAACGGTCGATGAATTGCGCAAACGCACTGACGTCCTGATCGACGCCCCAGAAGTCCTTGCCCGTGCCATGCCCGACCGGTCTCGACAGGCCCGCGCCGACCGCGTCGATGAACACGAGGTCCGAGACATCGAGCAGGCTGTCGGGGTTGTCTTCGAGCGTGTACGGCGCGGGCGGCGTGCTCGCGGGGCTCGCGGTGCGCACGCGTTTCGGGCCGACCGAGCCCATCATCAGGAATACGCTGCCAGCGCCGGGACCGCCGTTGAACAGAAAGGTGATCGGACGCGTCGCCGGCGCTTTGGTCGGCACCGTGTACGCGACATAGAACACGCTCGCGGTGGGCGCGCCGGACTTATCGTGCAGCAACAGATTGCCGGCGCTCGCCGTGTAGTCGAGCTTGCGACCGTTCAAGCGAAGCGAATGCGTGGTCACGCTGGTGGTTTCGGGCGGCACCGGAACGGCGGGCGCCGACGCCCTGTCGTTGTGAGGCCTCGCCGTCGCGTCGCCCGAGTCCGGTGCATTCGATGCGGCAGTCCGCTTGTGCGGCTCGTTCGATTCGCCGACCTGCTGCGCGGGCGGCGCGGATGCTGCGGCGTCCGTGCCTGCCCTCGCATCGGCCTGTCCGGCTGCCATGCACGGTTCGCCGAACGACACCGCAGCGGCGACCGAAAACGTCACCGTCAGCGCGGCGGCCGGCAATCCCGCTGTCAGCAAGCGGCGCAATGAGGAAGAGAAGCGAAGAATCATGAAGTCGTCCGCGACGAGTCGAAATGCGCTGGAATCCGTCTAGCCTGATTCCGGGGCAAACCCGGCGTTCGATTCTTGACGCAAGTTTGCGCGGCGTCAACCGCCGGTGTCACGGCACGCTCCAACATTTCATAGCGCTTTTTCCTCCACATGGCGCACACCTGCGCAGTCATGGCAGAATCGACAACGCCTTCGTCGCCTCGCCGAGAATACCCAATGGATCAACTGGTACTGGACACATTCGACGCTGCCGCGCTGATCCCCGGCTTTCGCGCGCCGCACCTGCCGCAGGAGCAGCCGGACCCCTCGACCCTCGACGCCGCCGAGCACGCGATGCGGCACTGGACGAGCGCCGTCAACGGCCCGCTGACGCCCGGCTCCGACGTGCACCGGCACGAAATGTGCCGCATGTTTCGCGAAACCTTCAATCCGTATCGCCCGTCCGTGCTCGCATGGCCGCCGCTCGAAGCCGCGACGCTCAAGCGCATCGTCGAGCTGCCGATCTGGGACATCGCCGTGCAAACCGAAGGCAGAGCGCGCCTGCGCATGGCCGCCTACGCGGCGACGCTCGACACCCCGGACCTGCGCGACGCGCTCGCGCTGAACGCGTGGGAAGAAAACCGCCATAAGGAAGTGCTGTCGCGCATGGTGCATGCATACGGCATCGAACTCGCGAGCGAGCCGCCGTACGTCTATCCGAAAGACACGGAACGGGCTTACCTCGTGACCGGCTATAGCGAATGTATCGACAGCTTCTTCGCGTTCGGCCTGTTCGAGGTGGCGCGGCGCTCGGGTCTGTTTCCGCCGGAACTGACCGAGACGTTCGAGCCGGTGATGCAGGAAGAGTGCCGCCATATTCTGCTGTTCGCGAACTGGGTCGCCTGGCATCGCGCGCAGCTTTCGTGGTGGCAGCGCATCCGCTTCGAGCTCAAGGTGGCGGGCGTGTGGGCGTTTCTGATCTGGGAGCGTATCGGACTCGCGCGTGCGATGGATGCCGATGGCAACGTCCACGAGCACGACAACAACTTCACGGTCAACGGCGCGCAGTCGGTAACGGATGTCGATATCAGCGTGCCCGAGTTGATGCAACTGTGTCTTCAGGAAAACGAACGTCGCTTCGCGGGGTATGACCCACGGCTGTTGCGGCCCGAAACGATGCCGCGGCTGGTGCGCTTCGGCTTGAAGTTCGTGCGCAAGAAAAAGTAAACCGCGAGTAAGCCGCGCTGAGCGCGCCAGCGTTCAGCCGGCGCGCGCCCCACGTTCGAGAACTGCGAATCGCCGCTTGACGGTCGAAGTCACGCGCCATCGAAGCGAATGGCGCGGCAGTCATGCCCGCGTCAGGCTGGCGCCATGCTGCTTGCGTAAGCTGGGAACCCAGGCAAACGACAAGGAGCGCGCAATGGAGTCCTTCCCGCTGTTCATCGTCGGCTCGCCCCGGTCCGGCACGACCTTTCTTTGTTCCGTGCTGAACGCGCATCCTCTGATCCAGCTGACCAACGAATGCCGGGTCTTTGCATTGCTGAAGGACTTCCTCGAAGTCGGCTGCCATCGCGCCGACCTGCTCGGCGAGACTTCACGCGACCGCCTGCTCGGATTCGGCCGTCGTACGCTGGGCGGGTGGGTCGAGCGCTTCTATCGCGAAGAGTTGAAGTTCGGCGCGCCGATCTGGGGCGACAAGCATCCGTCGTACGCCGACCCTACGGTACTGTCGGGCCGAACGGGTTCGATCGAGCGCCTGCCGCGCTCCGGTTCCTGCTTGCGTCTGATACGCGAACTGCTGCCGCAGGCGCGCTTCATTCATATCCACCGCGATCCTCGCCACGTGGCCAATTCGCTCGTGCACAAGCATTGGACCGGATCGATCGAAGACGGCATCCGCGTGTGGGGGCAATACGTCGGCGAGATCAACGCATTCTTCGAAGAGATACCAGCGGCTCACGCGCTGACCGTGTCGTACCGGAAAGTTATCGAAGAACCGCGTGAGACGGCGGCCAGCATCGGGCAGTTTCTCGGCCTCGCGGATGCATCGCCGATCAGCGACTTCCTGATCTCGCAACGCCGTTCGCCGACGCCGTTCAGCGATCCGGTGACCGATATCGGCGATCTATATCTGATTCCCGATACGGCCGCGAGCGACGACACGCTGCTCGCTCTCGCGGGAACCCAGGCGCGACGGCTGGGTTATGCGGCGGCCTGAGGTTGCCTGAGGTGCCCGCTCAGCCCCGCACCCCTTCCACGAACCGCGCGATCCTGTCGCACGCCTCGATCAATCGATCCTCGCCCACCACCAACCCCAACCTGACGAAGCCGTTCGCCGTCTCCCCGAACGTACTCGCGTCGAGCACGGCCACGCCTTGCGCGCGAAACAGCTGCCAGGTGAACTCGGTCGTATCGAGCCCGGTTCCGCTGACGTCGACCATCACGAACATGCCGGCTTCGGGCAACAGGCATCGCAAGCGCGGCACGCGATGCAAGCGCTCGAACACGACGTCGCGCCGCCGCCGGTAGATCTCGCGAATATCGGCGACGAACTCCGCCCTGTTCTCCAATGCCGTCAACGCGGCCTGCTGGATGAAGCCCGGCAGGCCGTACAGCATCGCGAGCGCGAGCCGCGCCATGTGCTCGATCAGCGTCGCGGGCCCGATTGCCCAGCCGACGCGCCATCCCGCCATCGCGTGCGACTTCGACAGGCTGCCGATCGTGACCGTGCGCTCCGCCATGCCGGGCAGCGACGCAATACTCACATGGTCGCGTTCGAACGTCAGTTCCGCATAGACCTCGTCGGACAGCACCCACAGGTCGTGCTCGCACGCGAGCCGCGCGATGCGCTCGAGATCCGCGCGCTGCATCACGACGCCGGTCGGATTGCACGGCGTCGCGAAGAAGATCGCCTTCGTGCGCGGCGTGATCGCCGCTGCGAGCGCGTCGCAGTCGACGTGAAACGCGCGCGCCGGATCGACCGGCACCGCGACCAGCGTCGCGCCCGCCGCGCGCACGCAGGCCTCGTAGGTCAGATACATCGGCTCGGGAACGATCACTTCGTCGCCGGCTTCGAGCAGGCACAGCGACACCGCGAACACGCCGTTTTGCGCGCCGGCGGTCAGCACTACGTTGGCCGCGCTTACGTCACGGCTCGTGGTACGCGCGTGCTCGGCGGCGATCGCGGCGCGCAGCGGCTCGCGACCGGCCATCGCCGTATAGTGCGTATCGCCGTCGCGCAGCGCATCGATCGCGCGCTCGACGATCGGCGCGGGCGTCGAGAACTCGGGGTCTCCTACGCTCAGCACGATCACGTCTTCGCCCCTCGCAGCCGCCTGCTGCGCGACCCGATGAATTTCCCACGCCGACGTGCGGCGCCCTTGCAGCCGCTCGACCAGATTCGAATACTTCATTGCGCTCACCCGTTCCATTCGACCCGCCAATGTAAAGGCACGCCGGCGAAACGTCCAGATACGAAAAAGGGTCATGCGAGCGGACAACCTCGCATGACCCTGTGCGCAATGTACTGCTGTTTGAACGACTGCCTTGCTTTGCTTCAAACCCCCGTTAAAACTTCGGTGCGTTAAAGCTGCCGGCGCAGTTCCGCCGGCGGCACCTTCATCAGATGCCGGTATTTCGCCACCGTGCGCCGCGCGACCAGCACGCCCTGATCCGCGAGCATCTTCGCGAGCGTCACGTCCGACAGCGGATCGCGCGTGTTCTCCGCGGCGATCATCTCCTTGAGCAGCGCGCGCACCGCGGCGGCCGAACAGGTGCCGCCGCTTTCGGTGCCGAGCTCGCGCGGGAAGAAATGCTTGAATTCGAAGATGCCGCGCGGCGTCGCCATATATTTGTTGCCCGTCGCCCGCGAGATCGTCGATTCGTGCAGGCCCAGCTCGTCAGCGACGTCGCGCAGCACCATCGGCTTCAGCGCGATCTCGCCGTACTGGAAGAAGGCCTTCTGATGCGCGACGATGCATTCGGCCACCCGCTGGATCGTATCGAAGCGCTGCTGCGCGTTGCGGATCAGCCAGCGCGCTTCCTGCAGCTGCTGTGCGAGCGGCGAGCGGCTCGCGCCGGCCGACTGCGCGAATAGCTGTGCATACATGCGATGGATTCGCGCGCGCGGCTGCACTGCCGGATTGATCGACACGACCCACTTGTTGCGCGCCTGACGCACGATCACGTCGGGGACCACATAGTTATCCTCGGCGCGGCCGTAGCAATTGCCCGGCTTCGGATCGAGCTTGCGCACCAGCGCGCAGGCCACGCGCAGTTCCTCGGCGCTGCAGCCGATCTGCTTTTGCAACTCTGCCTGTTCGCGGCGCGCGAGACGTTCCAGATGATGCTCGGCGATTTGCCGCGCGACGTCGCGCCCTGGTGTACTGGCGGGCAGCGCATTGATCTGCAGCGTCAGGCATTCCGATAGCGATCGCGCGCCGAGCCCCGGACGATCGAGCGATTGCACGAGGCGCAACGCCACCAGCAGTTCTTCCTCGGTCAGCGTGGGCTCGAGATCGACGCTGTCGGCCAGGTCGGCGAGCGACTGCCGCATATACCCGTCTTCGTCGAGTGCCTCGATGATGAAACGGGCCACCGCGCGATCGCGGTCGTCGAGCCGGTAGAGGCGCAACGCGTCGTGCAACTGCTCGCGCAGCGTGGGTTGCGAGCGAGCCCATTCGGCCGGGTCGCTGCCGTCCGCGTCGCCGTTCTGGCGCGCCGAACTGCGCGAACCGTAGTCGCCGGAAAAATCGGCGGGCATGTCGTCCTGGCCCGCGCTTTCGAGCGTATCGCTAGCGGAGTTTTCCGCCGCCAGTCCGTCCGGTTCGGCGGCGGCTAGCGTATCGGCGGCGGGCACGTTGGCGTCTTCGCCATCAGCTGGCGTCGTGCCGGCGAGCGCGACGTCCTCTGCTTCGGATGAGTCGTATTCGAGGAACGGATTGGTGTCGAGCGCCGTGCGCAATTCCTGCTGGAACTCGAGAGCCGACAATTGCAGGAGACGCACCGACTGCTGAAGACGAGGCGTCAGTGCAAGCGACTGCCTTGTGCGTAGTTCGATTGAAGGCATTGGAGTAGATCCCGTTCGTTGGTAGTGAAAGACTCAATGAGCCGAGTGCACTCTTCAATGCAACGTCCGTACCAAGTCGCGCAAGACGCTGTTTTGATTACGCTTTGTTTATTCAGGCGGGTGAAATGACCGGACCGCGAGAGCCGGTTTTTACAAACGGCAGGCAATTTCCGGTCCCTTTCTTCACACCTCGGGCGGCCTCGCGCACGGTCGCGCCGCGGGCCTATTCGTCAGTCGAAAAACCCCGATGGATGCGGCTTTCGCGAACGGCATCACCGGGATCGCAGCGGCCGGGCACGATGCATGCGGGGCAGCGTTGTGCGGACGGACGCCGCCTTTTGCAAACACGCCAGTCATGCGGAGGCGAGGACGGCGCCCGGTGTCGAGAAACGGGCCCCTGACGGTACCGTAGCGGCCACGACCCACGTGTGTCATCAGCGGCTTACGCCGCGATCGGCCACCGGCAACAAGACCGCCATTTTCATCACCACCTGAAGGAGAAAACCATGAAGACGATCCAGCTTCTGAAGACCGCAGGCAGTATCGCTGTCGTCGCGTTCGCGCTGAACGCGAACGCCCAGACCAGCGCTTCGGCTCCGCCCGCGGCGTCGGAAAGCGTCGGCCAGCATATCGACGACGGCACCATTACGACCAAGGTCAAGGCCGATCTGCTTGCCGCGAAGAACGTCAAATCGACGCATATCCACGTGAAGACCCGCAAGGGCGTCGTGTGGCTCACGGGTTCGGTGCCATCGGCCGAAGACAAGACCGCCGCCGAGGATGTCGTGCAGAACGTGAAGGGTGTCGAGAGCGTGAAGAACCATCTGAAGGTGGCCGCCGACTGATATCCGCATGATCGGTTCACGCCGATTCGACTGAGCGGAACGAAAAAGAGCCGGCTGCGGAGCCGGCTCTTTCTATTGCATCGATGCGTCGATCAACGCTTCATCGCCGCATACCGGTCGCGCAGATCGCGCACGCGATCATGATTTTGCAGTACACCCTGGTATTGCCGCTCGACGATCGCACGCACATCGGCCGGCAAATCCTTTTCGAGCGCATCGTGATAGCGCTTCTTCGCGACGTCCTCGCCCTTTTCGCACTCGGCGAGAATCGCATGGTCGCTGCGATCCGAAACCGCCGATCTGACGTCGACCCAGCCGCGATGCAGGGCACCGGTCATGCTGCCGCCGGTTTCCGGCTTGCCGCCGAGGGTCTGAACGACATCCTGCAACTCCCGCGCGCCGCGCGAGCACTCGTCTGCTGTCGAGCGAAACAGCATCTTCAGCTCTTCGTCGTGCGCATCCTCGGCTGCCTTCATAAAGCCCTTTTCGCCATCCTTCGACGTTTCGACCAGGTCATTCAATACGGAAACAACGTTGGTAGCCATTCAATACCTCCAAGGGTTTCGTTCATCGCGGAATCCGCCGCGCGGAGCTTTTTATGCGCGTCGCGATGAATCGGTTCGACGCGCGGCGGGCTGCATTGAATGGCACGCATCACGCGTGCCCGGCATGCACGCTTGGCGCCGCGTCTCGATCTACGCTGGAGCGGCACCGCGGTTGCTAATCCAATCGATTCGGCAATCTATAACGACAGGGGGAATCGCGATGAAAAAATCCGGCAGCATCAAATTCCTGGCGGCGGTCGCAATCGTCACTTCGGCTACCGTGATGCAGATTCGCGCGCACATTGCGTCGCCGGACGCGGCGGCGCCTGAGCCGCATGCAACGATATCAACGTGCGGTCGCTCGCATGACGGCATCACGCCGGCCTCATGCTGGCCGACGAATAGCGAAAGGCAGCTCGAACGATTTCAGCCGCCGCACGACACGCGGCAACCATGGGTGTAGCGCGACGTCGAAATCGCGCGGTAAACCGAAAACGGCCCGATCATCGTCATTGGGCCGTTTTCCGTTGGCATCCCGCATCGCTTACATCACTCGCGCTTCTCCGCGAATTCCTTGATCGGTTCGGGCGTCTTCAGCGGATCGAAATCGGCCCAGTGTCCCTGCTGCCAGCGGCCGGTCGCCTTCTCGATCGACACGCCGCCCGCTTCACGCAGCACGCGTGCGGCATCGAGCTGATTGTCGGGCGACACGTGCACGGCGACGAGCACGCCCGATTTGCGGGCCTCCTCGTGATACGGCACGCGATAGTCCGATTTGCCATGCTCCTTGGTGCGCAACATCGCGCCGATCAGCGAGCCGACATACGCACCGACGCCCGCCGCAATCGGCGACACCAGCAGCGGTGCAGAAAACGCCGCGAAAATCGCGACGCCGATCACCGCGCCGATGACCGCACCGATCGTCACGCCCATGCCTCCGCCTTTAGGCGCCTCTCGCGCCCCGGGGTCGGTATCCGTGTCGCCTCCGATCGGGAAACGTGCGTGCTGGCCGCGCGGATTGACGAAAAACAGCGTGACGTCCTCTTCGACGAAACCCGCCTCGAAAAGCTTTTGCGCCGCGCCTTCCGCTGCCGGAAACGTCGTGAAGCGTGCTGCGACGATGAGTGACATTACGCCTCCTTTATCGTTGATTAGCGTTCGCGGACCATACCGTCGCCGGGGGTGGCGCGCGTGACGAGCAGCGCGCCCAGTCGGTGCGACACGCGGCAGCCCTACGACGCCGCGGTGCCGCGATCCGGTTCCATGCCTTCCACTCTGAACAGTCCGCTATGCAACACCACGCTTTCTCCGTTGTTCTGGTCGAGCGCTTCCGCGCACACCGAGCGGATGCGCTGTCGGCCTCTGTCGAAAGCGGCCATGACCGCCGGTTCGAGCGCGGATTCAGCGCCGAAATGATCTTCCAGCGCCTCGGCGGTGATCGCGCAGACCACCGGCTCGCCATCTACACGCGCGAGAAAGCGCACTGTCAGATTGGCGCCGTCGAAGAGCGGGTCGTCGTCGGGGAAAGTGATCTGCATCAGAGAGTCCTCATAAGCAGGCCGTGGCAGGATCGCGTTCATGACGCGCCCTTCAATTTGCCGGCCAGTTGCTGCGCCATCTCGAGGTGATGCTTGATGGTCGGCAGCGCTTGCGTGGCCGCGGCCTTCAGTTGCGCGTCGGTGCCGCTTTCGCTTTGCTGCTGGAACAGGTCCACCGCACGCTGATGCGCTTCCACGCCGACCTGCTCGACGTAGGCCGCATCGAACTCGGAGCCCTTCAACGTCTGCAGTTTGCCGACCAGCGCGGAATCCGCGGATGGGGTCGGCTTGAAGCCCTTCTTCGAGACCAGCGCGGCCATTGTGTGCGACAGCTTCGTGTGGTCGGTCATCATCTGTTGCGCGAACTTCCTGACCTGCGGATCGTTCGAGTTCTTCAGCGCGATCTTGCTGGCGGCGATTTCGGTGGCGTCCGACTTCGACGCTTCGAGCACGAACTGCTGATCCGCGGGCGACAGCGTCGTTTTACCGGCCGGCGCAGCACTCGCGGGCGCATCGCTCGCCTGCGCGCTGGCCGTGTCGATCGTTGCCGCGCTCGCGCCCAACGCGGCTAGCGCGGCACTCAGCACTTGTAGGGAATACCGGAATTTCATGCACTTTCTCCCTGTCGAATCGGCGATGCGCAGTGTCGAATCGGCAAAGCGCTGGCGTCGAAGCCAGCGCGCCGCCTCGATCAAGCCGCCTTGCGCTTCGTCAGTTGCCCGATCAGCGTCCTGTTGAATGCGGGCAGGTCGGCGGGTTTGCGGCTCGAAATCAGATTGCCGTCCTCGACCACTTCCTGATCGACCCACGTGCCGCCCGCGTTACGAATATCGTCCTGCAGGCTAGGCCAGCTCGTCACCGTGCGCCCCTTGATGATGCCCGCCGATACCGGCAGCCACGTGCCGTGGCAGATCACCGCGATCGGCTTCTTCGCGCTGTCGACCGCCTTGACGAAGGCCTGCGCCTGCGGCACCAGTCGCAACGCGTCGCCGTTCACGACGCCGCCCGGCAACACCAGCGCGTCGTAGTCCTCGGGACGGGCTTTGTCGAACGTCGCATCGACATCGACGGTGTCGCCCTTGTTGACGTGCCTGAAGCCCTGGATCTTGCCCGGCTTCTCCGAAATCACGTGCACCGTCGCGCCCGCCTCGGTGAGCGCGCGTTTCGGCTCCACGAGTTCCGCCTGTTCGAAACCGTCTACGGCGAGTACCGCTACCTTGTAGCCATTCAGTGCATCAGTCATGTGTCTTCTCCTTGCTGTGGCGCCGCGGTCATGCGCTTGCTCGTTATGCATGTGCATAGCGCGGCGCCTTTACTAAAGCGTTGTCACGCAAAACACGTGCCCGGCTGCGCCGACTGGCGCAAGCCGTGTAGTGTGCGAAACGCAAGCTGGTCAGGCGTCGGTTCCCTCTTCACCTGATCCCTCCGCGCCCGGAGGCACCCGTGGATCGACGATGTGGTCGGCGTCGATATCGCGATCCGCTTCCAACGTCGAATCGCCGTCGGCCGACGCACGCTCGCCGGTACCTGCGCGGTCGGTATCGCTGGCGAGTTCCGCGTCGCCGGTTTCGAGCGCGTGATTGTCGAGCTCCGTATCGACGTCGAAATCGTGACGCTTCGCGCCCGCGACGTCGCTGCCACTGTCGGACGAGTCGCTGGGACCCAGCGCGCCCGTCGTGTCGGAGGTTTGCTTGACAGTCCGCTGCGGTTCTTCATCGGGATTGAGTGTGCTGCTCATGAAAGCCCCCTTTCAGTTGATTACGCCAACCATTTCGCAAGGACCGTTCCGCTCGAGCGCCCCGGTGCTGTGTCAATGGCATCCCCCTTGCTTCAGCCGCTTGAAACTTCTACTTGCGACCATGGCTACCGCGACTCATTCAACGACAGCATCACGCAACCCGGCGACCGCGAACGGCAACACCGCACCGCAGCCGATGCCACCGGGCCTGCGCCACGCCGACGACACCAAGCCCGGCTACACCCGCAAGCGGGAGCGGAACGGCTTTATCTATTTCGACGTGAACGGCAAGCGCATCGTCGATGAGGACGAGATCCAACGCATCAACTCGCTCGCGATTCCCCCCGCCTACGAAAACGTGTCGATCTGCCCCGATCCGCGAGGTCACCTTCAAGCGACCGGCCGCGACGCGCGTGGCCGTAAGCAGTACCGCTACCATCCGCGCTGGCGCGAAACGCGCGACGCCGACAAGTACGAACGGATGGCCGAGTTCGGCCGGGCATTGCCGAAAATCCGTGCGCGTGTCGCGCGTGACCTGAAGCTGACCGGCATGCCGCTCGACAAGGTCGTCGCGGCCATCGTGCACCTGCTCGACACGACGTTGATTCGCGTCGGCAGCGCCGAATACGCGCGCGAAAATCATTCATTCGGATTGACGACGTTGCGCAAGAGGCACGTGAAGATAAAGGCTGGTCAATTGGGCTTCCAGTTTCGCGGTAAGAGCGGCATCGAGCACGACGTGACTGTGGACAATCCAACCGTCAAGCGCATCGTGCGGCGTTGCGCGGAGCTGCCCGGCCACGACCTGTTCCAGTATCTCGACGAAGACGGCACGCGCCACAGCGTCGGCTCGAGCGATATCAACGACTACCTGCGCCGCGTGAGCGGCGCGGACTTCACCGCGAAGGACTACCGCACCTGGGCCGGCAGCGTATACGCGCTGGCGGCATTGCGCCGATTGATGTGCAGCAGCGCAGCCGAAGCGCGCGGCCATATCGTCGCGACCGTCAAAGAGGTGGCGACGCTGCTGCGCAATACGCCCGCTGTCTGCCGGCGCTGTTATATCCACCCGGCGATCATCAGCGCGTTCGAGGCCGACGAGTTGCGCAGCCTCGCGTCAGGGCAAGCGCGCCGCGGACTCAAGGTGGATGAAGTGGCCTTCGCGGTGCTGCTCGCGCAGGCGGAAAAGCGCGCGGCGAAACTCGCGCGCGCAACCGGTGCCAAAGGACGCAAGGCCCGGGAGTCGTCGGCCGACGACAGCATCAACGGTTCGCTGACGAGTCTGCTGAAAAAATCGCGCGTGGCGCGCAAGAAAACCCCCGACGCGAAACGCGAAAGCGGCGCGGCCCCTTTGCACACCGGGCTGGAATTGCCATCTGAATCGAAACCGGCGGCCCAGTGACGGGCTCGGCGATGAATCGGCGAAGGCTCAAGCCTCTTCCTCGAATGCCGCCATCACGAGCCAGACATCGCGCTCGCCGTCGCGTATTTCGGCCGCCAGCGCATACTCATCGCCTGGCGAACAAACCCGCGCGAGCGTGTTATGCGCGACTTCACCGTTCTCGAACACACGCTCCGACAACGGCCGCACTTCCTGCTTGCCTTCGAACATCGGCTGTTGCCGACGATACACGAGCGTCTCGGATTTCCAGTTGCTGAAGCACTCGCGAACGTGCGCGAAGTCCCCGCCGCAGATGTTCGCCTGATAATGAATCTTCCTGATCACGATATTCTCCCCCCGATGCGAAGCGGCATCGTCCGGCGTCACAACGACCGCAACGGTTCATTGCCGCTTCCGCATCGATCCAGCGTTACTGTCCCTTTGTATCGCTGCTGGCATCGGCGCCGGGCATGTTCGTCGTGTCGTTCATCGGCTTCTTTGCGTTCGACTTCTTGTGATGGTGTTTCATCGACGAAGTCGAGCCCCCGGTGCTGCCCATTGCATTCGATGCGGGCTCGTTGCCCGCCGTCGGCGCAGCGGTCGCCGCGCCATGCGCATTGCCGCCGCCGGCGCCGCCATTGCCGTTGCCGCCGCCCGTCTGCGCGAACGCGGCGCCCGACGCCAGGGCGCCCGACGCGGCCACACATGCCGCTACCAGCCATGCCTTCGGATACTTGCTCATCTGGCTTCTCTCCATCAAGTAAAAAGGACGGTTGTGATCCTT
The DNA here is from genome assembly GCF_046543485.1 of Paraburkholderia sp. EG304. Taxonomy (NCBI): domain Bacteria; kingdom Pseudomonadati; phylum Pseudomonadota; class Betaproteobacteria; order Burkholderiales; family Burkholderiaceae; genus Paraburkholderia; species Paraburkholderia sp. EG304. The sequence goes on from NZ_JBKGUA010000008.1 coordinate 208,890, forward strand.
CAGTTCCTGCCGCAATCACTGAAAGTCGAGCAAGGCCTATGCCGCGCGATGCATGCGTCGTATGCGCTCATCGCGCTTCGCTGGGCAGCGCTTGCGTCGGCATGGACGCAATAATTGCAAACGGGCTCGCATCCTTTACGCGCGCGGCGCCTCGTCGGGGGAATGCGGCGCCGGGTGGTATCGAGTAATTGCGGAGCAACGGCGGAGTAACTGCGCAGCACGGCTCGATGGAACGGCCGTTGCTAAATGCCTCGGTACATTCACCCCATCAAAGGAGCCCATCATGGTGATGCAGACCCAGACGCAAGGCGCGAACATCGTCGGTAAAGGCGCCGCGACCGCGGAAGGCCCAGGCCCGGACGTCATGGCCGCGGCCACGCTCGACGGCAACAAGGTCATCAGCAGCGACGGCGAGCACATCGGCAAGATCAAGGACATCATGCTCGACGTGCGTTCAGGCCGCATCGCGTATGCGGTGCTGTCGAGCGGCGGTTTTCTCGGCATCGGCGACAAGCTGCTGGCGATTCCGTGGAGCGCGCTGACGCTCGATACTCAGGAGAAATGCTTCGTGTTGAACATGGTGGCCGAGCGCGTGAAAAACGCACCGGGATTCGATAAGGATCACTGGCCATCGATGGCGGATCAGACGTGGGCCACCACAGTGCATCAGTACTACGGCAGCGAACCGTACTGGGGTGGCGACGTCTATACGAACCGCAACGACGTGGGTGTCGGCGACATTCCCCCGGGTTCGTCGGATGCACCCGAGTCCGGTGGCGTGAAGCTCTGATCGCCGAACCGACCACTTCCGATGCGTGGCCAGTGCGGCGTTCCGCTTCAGGAGAGAACACAATGGCGACCCGAAAGAGCAGCAGCAGATCGAAACGCCCTGTGTCGCGTGGCAAGTCGGGACGGCCGCCGCGCCAGCGCCATGCGCAGGCGCAGGCCGCGCATCGCGCCAAAACCGCGAAGTCGAGCGGCGCATCCGGCGCAAAGAAATGGTCGCATCACGTGATGGAAACGAGCGACGCGATGGACATCGAGAAGGATATTTTCAAAACCGGCAGCGCGGAGTCCATCGCGCGATCGTTGAAGCACTCGTCGACGGCGAGCCGTCGACGCAAGGGCACGCCGTTTCAATCGGCGATGTCGATGCTCAATTTCTACATTAATCGAGCGGGTCGAAACCTGCCGAAGGAGCGGCGCGATACGTTGCAACAAGCCAAGCGGAAGCTGCGCGAAGCGTTTGGACGCGAGCCGCGCTGAACTGCCGGGATCGCGGCGGCATTACGCGGCCAGACGCTTCAGTCGGTGCCCGGCTGAATGCCGAAGGCACTCTGCACGGCCTCGAATCGCGAATTGACGTTCAGTTTCTCGAACACATTCTTCATATGCCATTTGACCGTCTCGGGCGCCAGATTCAGCGATCGCCCGATTTCCTTGTTGGACAGCCCGCGAGCGACGTAGCCCAGTATTTCGAGTTCGCGCGCGCTCAGTGTGCCCGGCGTCACCTTGTTGCCGGCATAGCCCGGCGAAGATGATGGCGTGTCATCCGCTTCGTCGAAAGCCGACAGCACCGTGCCGATATACGTCGCGTGCCCGCTCGCGATTTCCGATGGCGTGCGGCGAAACCGGTCCAGCAATGCACGCATCGGCGCTCCCTCGTCCACGAAGCTATTGATCATCCCCATCGCGCCGCCGATCCGCAGCGCGTTTCCCAGCGCCGCGAACGCCTGGTCCGAAGCACCGTTCTGCTCGTGCGCGAGAGCAAGCAGCAACGAAACCACGGCCTCGGCATAGCGCCAGCCCAGTGCAACCAGATTGTCGAGTAAGCGCGAAAGAAAACCGACGGCGTCCGCGGCGGCATTTTCGGCGAGCAGAACACGGGCTTGCAGCACACAGTAGCTTGACCACGTTTCCATCGCCGAGCCCCGTCGCCCTTCGCATATCATCGGTACGCTCGCGCTCAGTTCGTCGGCGACCTGTCGCGCCTCGATCACCCTACCGTCGGCAAGCAGCTGCCGAACGGATTCCGCATCGCACGCGAGCTTCAGACGCAACCATCGACGGGTAATCGCGAGCTGTCGACCGTCCTCGAGTACGGCCAGCGCCGGCCCCTTTTTGCCATCGCGCCACAGCAGGCGCGACGAGGTGAGCATATAGCGCATCAACGCGGCGAGCGGCGAGCTCTCCAGCGCGATGGTCATGCGACCGTCGATCAACTTCCGCGCCTTGGACAGCTCGTTGCACTCGTAGTAAATCGACGCAAGGCAACCGGAAACCGCGGCCGCGGCCGCCGACCACTCCCCCAGCTTGTCTTCGGAGTAGCGCATTGCGATCTCCATCACGCGCCTCGCATCGGGAAGATCGCCGTGTATCAGTGCGGCGACGCCGTACACCGCGTCGCGCAGCATATCCGCGCTGTTCGGCTTCCGGCTGAGCCCAACCTGATCGACCCGCGCTCTCCACACGCGCGAGATATAGGCGAACTGCCCTCTATACATCAAGCCGAAAATCTCTGCGCTTTGCCCGTATTGGCGAACCCAAGGTTCCGCAGGCGCCGTCGATGCCTCGACGGCACGCCCGAGTTCCAGCGCATGCTCGCTGTCATCGTTCACACAAGCGATCACCGCGCGGATCGCGTTGATCTCCGCCCACGCGATCTCGTCGGCTACCGTCCGATCATCACGGGCCATACGCTCGAACTCGTCGGCAATCTCGCTGATCTCCTTCGACGCGCGCGCGGTTTCGAGCGACATCGCGAGTGCCCACGCTTTCGCCAGACGCAAGCGCAGTCGACCCACGATCACGTCCGGCGGAAGTTTGCGAATCCAGCCCGGCAGCATGAACGGGTCGCCGCGTTGAAGCATCTCCATCGCACAGTTTTCGGCCCACTGCGCCGCCTGCCCGATGTCGCCCGCGGCCAGCGCATGTCGCACGGCTTCGGGCCACAGGCGCGCCCGTGCGAACCAGAGGCTGGCCCGGCGATGCAGTAACGGAACCTGTCGTGGCGTCTGACGCATCAGACGGCGGCGCAGCGCATCGCTCAGCAGCGCGTGATAGCGATACCAGCTTTGCGTTTCATCGAGCGGCCGGATGAACACGTTATGACGCTCGAGCCAGTCGAGCTTCTCTCCGCTGTCGCCTTCTCCCCCCATGACGTCGTCGCAGAGCGTCGCGGTAAGCCGTTCGAGAATCGACGTGTACAGCAGAAACGTCAGCATATGCGGCGGCAAATGCGCAAACACCGTATCGTTCAGATAGCGATCGATGCCGAACCGGGAACCGGCGAGATGACTGGCGAGCGCGGCCACGTCATCGACCCGGTTCAGTCCGAGCGAAGCCAGTTGTAAGCCGGCAACCCATCGCTCGGTCGCGCTGTTCAACAGTTCGACGCTGTTGCGGTTGAGCAGCGCATTACCGGTGTGCTGGAAAAACGCTTGAGCATCGTCGAGCGAAAAGCGCAGATCGTCGACGGTCACACGTGAAAGTTTGTCGGGCGAGCGCAGCGCGCTCAGCGACAACGCCGGTTCGCCGCGCGCGCCGAGCAGCACGTGCAGGTTGTCGGGCGCGTAGCGCAGCAGGCGCGACACGATCGCGAGAACGGGTTTCGCGCTGAGGCGGTCGACGTCGTCGAGCACGAGGAAAACCCCGCGGCCGTATGCGGCGATGCCATTGAGCAGCACTGAAATGAGCGTTCTGACCGGCGTGTGCGCATCGTTATCGAGGAGTTGCTGCGCCTGCCACGCGATCTCCTTCGACGCCCGACAAACCGTCGCCACCAGATAGGCGCCGAGTTGCTGCGGATCGTCGTCTTCCGCATCGAGACTGAGCCACGCAACGGGACGCTTCTTTCTCGCTTGCGCTTCGCTCCACGCGGCAAGCAAAGTCGTTTTGCCGAAACCCGCGGGCGCGGTCACGACCGTAATGTGACGCGGACGTCGTTCATCGAGTCGCCGGAGCAAGGCCGGCCGTTGCACGCAACCCGCGGGAAGACGCGGCGGCATCATCTTGGTCTGGATCAGCGACACGATCCATTCACGCTCGAAACTATCAGCGGGTGTATTCATGAGTGGTCCTCTCACCGGCTATCCGTGAGAGGCATGGAGGGGTCGTTGTGAATTTGTCTTGAAGATACGCCGAACCGTGTGACGACTCAATGCAGAACCGCGCAACGAGCCGCGAGGACCGGTATCCGCTTCGGGTCGCACAGGGTCCGGTCGAATCGCTAGCGCAGATTGCTTCGCGCGCGCTGCGCGGGCGTGCCGATCTCCGCGACGGGATCGTCCGGTTCGCAGACCTCCGGGGCCTGCGCAACCGCACTGCCGGCATCGACCTCGTCGAGCCGGTAACCGTGCGTATAGACGGTCGTCAATCGCACGCCGTTGTCCGGCCGCAGCGCCAGCTTGCGTCGAAGCCGGTAGATGTGCGTGTCGATCGTGCGCGAGGTACTGTCCAGTTCGCGGCCCCACGCAAGCTTTGCCAGAAGCCGTTTGGAAACGACCCGTCCGACGTTCGCGAAGAAATAGGCGGCCACGTCGAATTCCTTTTCCGTCAACAGAATCGATTCGCCGTGCAGAAAAACGCTGCGCTGCGTGACGTCGAAGATATATGGCCCAACCGCGATGGCGCTTTCCACTTTTATGCTGCGCCGTGTGCGACGCAATAGTGCGCCGACCCTTGCCCCCAGCTCTTTGGCCCGGAACGGCTTGACGACGTAGTCATCCGCGCCGGCGTCCAGCGCCTGCACGATGTCGACTTCCAGAAGCCGGCTGGTCACGAACAGCACCGCGGGTTCGCGGCCCAGATGACGGCGTATCCAGTACAGCACCTCGAAGCCGCTCATGCCCGGTAATTCCCAGTCGAGCACAACCAGATCGACCTCGTTGGTCTGCAGAAAACTGATTGCGTCCTTGCCCCGTTCGACCTTGCTGATTCGATGTCCGGACTGTCCGATTTCCCTTTCGACCGAATCAGCTTGTACGGGATCGTCTTCCACCAACAGGATATTCATCTATCACCTTTTTTCCTTCTCGCTGCCGACTGGAAGACCGGCCCCCCACAAATGCGGCGAAAGACATTTGTATCGGGAATTCCACTCACACGAGCAACCAGTTCAAACAGGACGAAAAAGCCAACCTACAAATCGCATACGGCACCGGGTAAGCGTGAGCGGCCAGTTGAGCCGGTCCCGTAGGCCTTGTGAATTTCGAGAAGAACGATAGAGCCAGTCGCTTTTCAAATCCCCCCCTTCGCGGAGGGGGGATGGCGTTTTGGAAGGGGGGGTCATCTAGCGTGGTCGGCCCCCCGACTATGTTCGAACGGTCCGTGTCACCACTGATATCCGACACCGGCGCCCACCACACTGCCCGAAGCGCTCGTACTGACGCCGCCCTTGACCTTCAGGTTGTCGGTCACGCGCGCAGGGAAGCCGATCGCAACCGGGCTGTGTAGCCCTTTTGTAGTTGCCCGAGCCGATTCCGACCGCGAGGGTCCTGCTGGGGTCGACGTCAGGGATCATCGTCAGCGCGGTCGCGCCGGCGATGCCGGCGAGAATGCGGTGTAAGCGTCGCGATCGACGACTTCGGCGCGGGGTGCTGGTCTCTCGGCATTCTTCACCATCCCGGCATCGACACGTTGAAGCTGGACCGCAGGTTCATGCGCGATGTTCGGGACGATGCGAATTCGAGAGTCGTGGTCGAATCGCTGATCGAGCTTGGAAGACGACTTGGGAAGCGGGTCGTCGTAGAGGGTGTCGAAACGGCCGCAGATCGCAGCCGAACAGATAGGCAGGCTGGTTGCTCAGCTTGGCCTCGTTCTTTGACCAGATGCGCGTTCCAGCCCCCAGGTTTTGACGGCGAAATGATCGCGGCCGAGGCCCGCGGCGGCGCGCCACAAATGCACCGTCGCCACCACCGGCCCGGCCGGGATTAGCTTTACACTCCGCTCCCGCCCACGGTCCGCTGACTCTTCCACTGCCCCTGCTGCACCTCGAACAGCGTATAAGGCGGCTTGATCAGATCTCCATGCGGATCGAACGCGATCTTCCCCGTCACGCCTGTTATGTTCACTTTCGGGAAAGCCGCGACGATCTTCGCGCGATCGAGCGAGTCCGCGTTCTGGATCGCCTGAATCATCGCCAGCGCGGCGTCGTAGGCGAACGGCGCATACAGCTCGACGTCCTGATTGAAACGCGCCTTGTAGCGCTTGCCGAACTCCTGCGCGGACGGCAGCTTGTCGAGCGCAGGACCGGGCTCGAGATCGCGCGTGCCCTCGCCCGCGTTGCCCGCAATCTGCAGGAACGCGTTGCTCTTCAGCGCCCCCGCGCCAAACAGTTGCGCGGGCATGCCGAGCGAGCGCATCTGCTTGACCAGCATCGCGCCCTGCTCGTCGAGTCCGCCGAAAAAGATCAGGTCGACGTTTTTCTGCTTCAACGAAGTCAGGATCGCGCGCAGATCGACCGCCTTGTCGTTCGTGAATTCGCGATCGACGACATTGCCGTTCGCCTGCTTCGCGCCCTTCTCGAAGGCATCGGCGAGACCCTGGCCGAACGCGGTGCGATCGTCGATGATGCCGATGCGCTTCGCCTTCAACTGCTGCACCGCGAACTCGCCTGCAATCACACCGCCCACGCCGTCGTGACCCATCGTGCGGAATACGTTCGCGAAACCCTGTGCCGTGAGCGCCGGATTCGTCGAGCCCGGCGTGATCATCGCGACGTTCGCCGTGTGATAGACGGCCGAGGCCGGAATGCTGCAGCCCGAGTTGTAATGGCCGATCACGCCGACCGCGCCGTCGTCGACGAGCTTCTGCGCGACCTGGATCGCGATGCGCGGATCGGCCTGATCGTCCTGCACGTCGAGCACGTATTTGACGGGTTTGCCGCCGATCATCGGATGCTTCGCGTTTGCTTCGTCCACCGCGAGCTGCGCGCCGTTCTGCAGATCCTTGCCGACCCGCGCGACCGGTCCGGTCAGCGGTCCGACGAAGCCGATCTTGACGATTTGCGGCTCGGCGCCGTACGACGGCGCATGCGCGCACAACATCCCAAGGGCGAGTGCGACAACCAGGTTTCTGCGTTTCATGATGTCCGTCCTCTTCCGTGCAGCAGTTGCGGTGGTTAAAAACGACGCGGGCTATAAGGCGCGAGATCGAGCGGCGGCACGCGTCCCGCCACCAGATCGGCGACGACGCTGCCCGTCACGCCGCCCAGCGTGACGCCCAGATGCTGATGACCGAATGCGTAGACGACGCGCGGCGACGCGCTCGACGCTCCGACGACCGGCAGACCGTCGGGCAGGCTCGGCCGGAAACCGAGCCAGTCGCTATCAGGCTGCGTCAATTGCGGCAGCGCGAGCCGCGCGGAGCGCGTGATCAGATCGAGCAGCGCGGCATTGCGCTGCGGTCCATAGCCGCCCAGTTCGACGGTGCCCGCCGCGCGGATGCCGCCGTCCATCGGCACCATGTAGAAGCCGCGCTCGGCCCAGCCGCACGGCCGTGAAATCAGCGACGAAGTGCCGGGGAAGCGCACGTGATAGCCGCGCTCGGTATCGAGCGGTACGCGGTCGCCGCATTGGCGCGCAAAGCGGCCGGAAAATGCGCCGGCACAGACGACCGCTTGCGCGGCATCGTATGCGCGACCCGCTTCGTCGACGATGCGCACGCTGGCGGCGCCCGGCACCAGCGCGCGAACCGCGACGCGCTCATGCCTGAGACCGCGAGCGAGCAACGCCGCGTGCAGCGCCTGCAGAAAGCCGCGCGGGTCGCCGAGGAACCAGCTGCCGTTGAACAACGTGCCGTGCGCAAAGATCGGCGCGAGATTCGGTTCGAGTGCGGCGATGCCGGCGCGGTCGAAGTTTTCGAAGCGCACGCCGAGCGAGCGGCGCAACGCGAGCGACGGCTGGGCCGCGTCGAACGACGCCGCATTCGAATACAGGTACAGGCATTCGCGCGGCCGCACGAAGCACGACAGGTCGTCGCTTTCGAGCATCTCGCGGTAACCGTCGAACGCGCGCGACAGCAGGCTTGCGAGCGCTTGAGCGCTGTGCTCGTAGCGCCGCGGCATCGACGCCCATAGAAAGCGCGCGAGCCAGGGCGCGAGTTGCGGCAGATAGCGCCAGCGAATCCGCAGCGGACTCGTCGGCGAAAACAGGAAACGCGGCAGATTGCGGAACACCGCCGGGTTGTTCACCGGAATGCAGCCGTAGTTGGCGAACGTGCCCGCATTGCCATATGACGTGGCCTCGCCCGGACCCAGTGCGTCGAACAGCGTGACGTGGTGACCGTCGCGCATCAGCCAGTAGGCGCTCGACACGCCGATGAAGCCCGCTCCCAGCACGGCGACTTCGCTCATCGCGCTCGCCGGCCGGCCGCACTGGCCGCCCGACCCGAACTTGCGCCGGATGCACCGACCGGCAGGAGCGTGCTCTGCTGCTCTGTCACGACCGTCCCTCCTGTACTACAGTTGCGCGTCGTCTTTGGACACAGCGCCACACAAATCATGATTTAATACTCACACAAAGTTTTTTTGTGTGCAATTAATTTGGCTTTGTGTGGACTTAGGTACTTTCCCCGAGCGAAACGGGCTGGCATCGTGCAGTTCGAGGTACTTCCGGTTGCCGATCCGACTCCGAAGGGGTTTAGTATTGGCTTGTCCCGCACGCTCGGACGAGTTTTTGTATGGAGATTCACGCTGGATGAAAAGCGCCATTGACCACACAAACGGTGAGGACGTTCTCCAGACAAAGGGCCGTCAGCCGACTTATCTCGAAGTGTCGCGCAGCCTCGAGGAAAAAGTCCGCAGCGGCCTCTACCCGCCGGGCAGCCGTCTGCCGCCGCAGCGCGAACTCGCGTTGGAGCTGGGCCTGAATGTCTCCACCGTGTCGCGCGCGTACAAGGAGTTGCAGGCGCGAGGGCTGATCGTCGCGAGCAAGCGGCGCGGCTCGATCGTCACCGGCGGCGCCATGCCTGCCGTGCATGCCCGCGGTGACAACACATCGGCAAGCGGCCACGCCGACGCGAACGCCGTGCTCGACCTGACCGTGAACCGGCCTGCCACCGGTGAATTCCTCACCCAGCTCGCGCGGACGATGGCACAGATCGCGCACGATCCCCGCTATCCGCAGACTCAGGAATATCAGCCGCCGCAGGGCCCCGAATGGGCGCGGGCCGCGGGCGCGCAATGGCTCGCCGCGCCCGGCTTCACGCCCGGCGCCGACAGCGTGGTCGTGACGAGCGGCGCGCAGCATGGCCTGTATGCGGTGCTGAGCAGCCTGATGGGACATGAAGGCGTGATCCTGTCGGATCAGCTGACCTACTACGGCCTGAAAGCCCTGGCGCCGGTGTTTCAGTTCGAACTCGTCGGCATTCCGAGCGACGACGAAGGGCTGCTGCCCGACCGTCTAGAAGACGCGTGCCGGCATCGGCGCGTGAAGGCGATCTTCACGGTGCCGAATCTGCAGAACCCGACCGTCGTGACGATGAGCCTCGCGCGCCGCGCGGCGCTCGCCGACATCGCGCGCCGGCATCACATCGTGATCATTGAAGACGACGTGTACGGCCCGCTGCTGCAAGCGCGCCTGCCGACGATTGCGAGCCTGTGCCCCGAGTTGACCTTCCACATCACGTCGACGTCGAAGATCCTCGCACCGGGCCTGCGCATAGGCTATCTGCACACGCCGCCGCATGGCGCGGCGCTGGCCGCGGAAGCGGTGCGCACGACCGCGTGGATGCCCGCGCCGCTGTCGACGCTGATCGCCACGCGCTGGATCGAGGACGGCACCGCGCAGACGATCCTCGACGCGCAACGCACCGAGTTGCGCGCGCGCCAGGAGATCGCGCGCGAATTACTGCCCGCCGAGCATCTGAAGAGCGATCCCGCATGCATGTTCGTGTGGTTGCGCGTGCCGCCGCCGTGGCGCTCGGACGATTTCGCGGCCAACGCGCTCGCCCGCGGCGTCAACACGATGCCGGCCTCCGCGTTCGCGGTGGATCGCTCGACGGTCGAACACGGCGTGCGCATCAATCTCGCTTGCGCCGAGTCGCGCGAGCAGTTGACGCGCGGCCTGCAAATTCTCGCGCACACGCTGCGCGACCGGCCGCGCGCGCTGTTCGGCACGATCTAGACTGCGGTGGAAGCATCGGGCGGAGCCGCTAGAATACGGCACGACCCTGCCCCTGCCGAGCCGCCTTCATCCGATGACTCCGTCCGACGATTCAAGCCCCTCCTCGCGCACGCCCGCCGCTGATGCGCTGTTCGCGTTCCTGAAGACGCTGCCGCTCGGCGACCGCTTGATCGAGGGTGGCTTCATGGCCGTGCAGGCGGTGGCGGGCGCGAGTCTGGCGTTCGGCATCGGCCGCGCGCTGCACACCGAGCAGGCGTTCTGGGCCGCGATCACCGCGATCGCGGTGAGCCAGCACAGCTATATCGACACTCGCAAGCTGTCGCGCGACCAGTTCATCGGCGCGATGGTCGGCGGCATCTGCGGGCTGATCGGCACGCTCTTGGGCGGCGGCCATTTTGCCGCGTACGCGGCGACCGTCGCGGCCGCGATCCTGATCTGCTGGGTCGTCAACGTCGGCAGCGCGGCGCGCCTCGGCGGCATCACGGCTACGATCATGCTGCTGGTGCCAGGCATCGGTCCCGCGTGGGACAAGGCCTTTCTGCGGCTTGCCGAAGTGACGCTCGGGACGGTCTGCGCGCTCGTAGTCGCGCGGCTGATGGCGTCGCTCGAAAGACGTGCGTTCAGAAAGGGCGAAACGCCCAAATAGAATCACACGCGCGCGTCGATTCTTTGGTCAGTCGTCCGGAGCATCGTCCGTTTGCGTGCGGCGCCGGTAGCGTCCCGGCGTCACGCCGACGCTTTGCGCGAACGCCTTGCCGAACGCCGCCTCCGACTGATAGCCGACCGCCTCGCCGATGTCCGCGGCGCTGCGTTGCGTGCGCAACAGCAGGTCGCTGGCGATCGCCATGCGGATCTGCGTCAGAAAATCCATCACGGTCACCCCCGCGCGCTCGTTGAAGCGGCGCGCGTAGGTCGCGCGCGACATCGCGGCGCGCTCGCCGAGTTCAGAGATGGTCCACGCGCGTTCGGGCGCGTCGAGCATCGCTTGCACCGATGCGCCAAGCCGTCCGTCCGTCAGCAACGCGAGCATGCCGGCGCTGTTCGCATTGCGCTCGCCGTGCACGCGCAGTGCCATCGCGAACAGCGCGTGGCTCAAGGCCGTGACGATGGTCAGCGCGCCAGGCTGACGCCGCGCCGCTTCATTGCGCATCAAGGTGATCACCGTTTGCAACGCATCGAGCGTTTGCGCGTTCCCGAGCGACACGTGCAGCGGATCGGGCAGCGCATTGAGCAGCAACGCCGACGAACCGGGCGCATAGACGAAGCGGCCGCACAGCAGATCGACGCCGTCATGAATCGCGGTGTGGTTGGGCGTCTGCGCGGATGTGGCGGCTTCCTCACCATCGTTGCGCCGCACCGGCAGCATACCGTCGTGCCCGAGCGTCAGCGGCAGGCCGCCCGCCGAGCGCATCACGTCGCGCACGCGATGCGCGGCGCCACGCGGAAACATCATGAAATCGCCAGCCTTCAGTTCGAGTTGCGCGCCGGCCGCGGTCTCGATCACGCAACTGCCGTCGAGCACCAGATGAAACGGCGCGACACCCCCCTCCAGCGGCGCGTGATCGATATCGAATGCGCCCGATAGCAGGCAGCGAAGATCGAGGCTCGCTTGCGGGCGGGCAAGGTCGATCAGGCGACTGAGCGTGTCCATGAGACGAGCGCGCTAAAAGTTGAGTGGAATGAGTATTCAGGATATCGCGGCGCGGCGCAATACTGTTTCCACGACGACGGCAACCGCCGTCGCGCAACAGACCAAGGAGCACTGCCATGTTGAACTGGATCGATTACCGCAAGGAACTGTTCGGCCGTATCGGCGAAATGTCGAAACTCGCGCCGGAGAGCGTGAAGGCGTATCAGGCGATGTCGAGCGCCGGTCAGAAGACCGATCTGCTCGGTGCGAAGACGCGCGAGCTGATTGCGCTCGCGGTTGCGGTGAGCCTGCGCTGTGACGGCTGTATCACGGTCCATACGGCCGAGGCGCTGAAGCACGGCGCGACCCGCGAGGAAATCGCCGAAGCGCTCGGCGTCGCGATGGCGGTCAACGCGGGCGCGACGCTGGTGTACTCGGCTCGCACGCTGGACGCGGTCGCCGCGCATACGCAGGGGTAAGCGAGTCGATGATGAGCCGGGGCGCTCGCTAAATCATCGTTTGGCGTAACACGCCGCATCGGCCGATCATGTTCGGCGATGCGGCGCGCGGCCTTTGTTGAAGCAATTTATGAAGCGCGTATCAGCCTGCTCGCGACCTTTCGTCAGAACTGGATCGTCGTGCGCAAGCCGAGAACCGCTTCGTTCCTGATGCGCTGGGACGAATCGTCCGGGTCCGGAATCCCGCCGCCCGGCCGCCAGAAGTACTGGAAGTCCGCTTGCAGCATCCACCACGGCGCGACCTGGTATTGATAGGTGGCTTCGAGCACGGTCTCCGCGCTGCGCGACGGATAGCCCGGCGTGTACAACGCCTGCGCGCTCGCCAGATTCTGCGCGTGCGAGCCGATCTTTGCATAGCCGAGCGCGAGCCCGACCACATCGTTGTCGCGGCCCTTGAACGGCGCCTTTAGCGTGACGCCCGCGTTGACGCCGAGATCGACCAGATTACGATCGCCCGGCGCACCCATGATGCGAGCGAACACGCCGACCGACTGCGGACTGTCGGGGCCCGCGCGCCACACCATCTGATCGGCGACTGCGTAGAAGCTGTAGTTGCCGCGATGACTCGTCGGCACGCCGTTGCTCGCCGGATTCGCCAGCGACAGGCCGCCGGTGTCGAAACCCTGATCCGCGAAGTGGTTGCTGTTGTACCAGAAGCCGAGCTTGTAGGTGCCGGGCAGGCCAGCCGGCCTCGGATCGGAAGAATTCGCCGACAGCTGGTTGATCGCGTACTGCAATTCGCCGATCACGAGCGCGCCGTTGCCGAGATTGAAGTTCGTGCCGCTCGCGTTGAGCTTTTGCGGATCGCCGACGCCTGGCGCCGGATTGCCGTCGAATACGCCGCCCAACACTGTGACGCCGTTCGCGAACGATGCGCGCGCCCTCACACCGAGCGACGACAGCGGATAGGCCGGCCCGCCCGCGGGCAGATCGACGGCCGGCAGCACCGGCCAGCCAAACGTTGCGTTCATGAAGGTGGCTGCGTACTGGCTGACCATGAACTCCTGGTCGAGACTCTGCTGGCCGATCTTCACATCGACGTTGCCGAGCGACTGCTGATACCACAGTTCCCACAGACGGGTGGCGGCGTCGGCTTCGATCCCGCTCGCGGTTTGCAGTGTTTGCAGATTTCTGGCGGTCAGGCTCGTGCCGTGAATCTGCAGACCGGAGACATTGAAGGTGCCGCCCGGCAATCCGAAGGCCTTTTCCGTATCGACGACGAGTCCGAACCCGGTCAAGCCTTGATAGGCACCGCCGCGATTCGTGCCGCCCGACAGGTTGCCCATGTACTCGCTGGTCTCCTGCAGATTGAACGTCACACCGTAGTTGCCGAGCCAGGGACGCAGGCCGCCCATTTCGCCGAAGAGGTTCGAGCGCTCCCACAGTCCGCTCGGCGCTGCGACGGTCTGATCGGCGGGCGCCGCGTTGTCCGTGGCGCCGGGAACCGGTGCGGCCGGTGCAGTCGATGGTGCTGTTTGCGCAGGCGTGGCTTCGCCGGGTGTCTGCGCGAACCCGCAAGGAACGAGGCCGAGAGAAAGGACCGCAGTCACCGCGATGGAACCGCCGGAGCCCAGTAGTCTGTGCTTGTCGATATTTTTCATCGGTTATTGGGGATTGGAGTTATGGGCGGATCGCTCCGTCGTGATTCGCACATGCGCACCGAGGTGTGCGAAAGATCCGGCAAACAGCAAGCGCAAATGCGAAAGCGCAACCGCCTGTGCAGGCAGGCTCGCAGACGACGATCAAAAAAGAGCAGGCGTGCTACAGAAAACCGGCAGCAAGGCCGCTTGGAATTGAAGCGCGCTAACCCGACTTGGGGCGAGTTAGCGGCGAAGGAGTGAACCTGCGGCGACTATCTCGCGGTGGTGCTGCCGGCGCTGGCCGGCATCGGACTTCCACTTTCTGGACAAGGGTCCATGGACGACTCCTTCGATACGTTGGGGCGGATTGTATTGACATGCTCCGCAAAAGCGCAAGTAAAAATCGCGCAAAGACGACATCGGGTTCTTGGGGGCTCGCGCAATGATTCTCAAACTCGTCGAGCAAGCCTTCGTTGAAAAATGTTGGCTCTGCTTACAGAACCAGGTTGACTCCGGGTTTTTACCGCGTCTAGAATTCGCCCGTCTTCCCGAATGAGGCTGATGCCTTGGACACCTGCAGTAGTCAATCTTCGAACAGTTTCACTGCCTGACCGGCAGAACGTCCGCGCCCTCTTCCTCGCGCCGCCGTTCCGCCAGCAGGCAGAACGGTGCGCGCCGTAGCAAAGCTCCTTCGTGCACCTCGATCATTAGCGCCATGTGGACGCGGCCTTCCCTCGTCCGCACTGGCACGCCCTCGCAAGCCTTCTGGTTTGCGGCCGACGCTCGCCCATACCCGCGCCTGCTCGCGGGTTCGGGCGAGTCCGGCAGAACCACGCTGCGCGCCTGCGCGCAGTTCAACCCGACGAGGAGCCGACATGCCCGACGGTGACAGTTGTTGTTTATGCCACTTGCCTTCAGCCTTACAGAAGGAAAGCAGCTAGCACCCTGACGCCGCGCCAAGCGTGCGACGTTGGACCGTCTGCCCGCTTTCCGCTTGCCGCGTCGCACACGACGCGCGGAGAAACGTCATGAATTTCGCTCTGCTTTTGCCGCATCTGCCTTATCGCAACGAGTCGCGTGCTCACTACGAGTCGCTTCTATCGCTCGCTCCGGTCCGATCGAATCGGCTCGCCACGCTGTGGCGCCGCATCGGCTCGCTGTTCTCTTAAGTTCTGCCAAGCTGGTGTCACGAATCAACGCCATCATCGAAAGATTGTGGCGTTGCCTCGTCGTGACCGTTGTTTGCTGAACAGTCCTTTTATCAACTTGCAATTCGTCATGTTCCAACTCAACGATCCGTCGCGAATCGATGCGCAGGCCACCACCCTGTACGGCGTCACGACTTCGCTGCTCACAAATACTCACGGCCACGGAGGTGATTGATGGAGTTCGGTTTCAATCTGAACCGCACCGCCAATGCATCCGCCCGGCGGCTGCTTCCAAACGGCTGGGACTTCGTCGCATTCCCGCTGATCATCTGCCTGATCGCGATGGCGTCGATCGGCTTTCACGAGACGCTCGCGCCGATGTCGACGCTAAAGACCCAGGCGATCTCGCTCGATCCGGCCAACCTGCCCGAGTACGCGATGCGCACCACGCTGCGCATGCTCGCGGCGATGGTCGCCTCGCTGATCTTCACGCTGGTCTACGGCACGCTGGCCGCCAGGAGCCGCCGTGCCGGCCTCGTGCTGGTGCCGATTCTCGACATCCTGCAGTCGGTGCCGGTGCTCGGCTACATCTCGTTTACGGTCACCTTCTTCCTCGCGATGTTCCCGGGCCGCGTGCTCGGCGCCGAGCTCGCCGCGATCTTCGCGATCTTCACGAGCCAGGCGTGGAACATGACGTTCAGCTTCTACCAGTCGCTGCGCACGGTGCCGCGCGACCTCGATGAAGTGTCGCGCGGCTTTCACCTGACCTCGTGGCAGCGCTTCTGGAAGCTCGAAGTGCCGTTCTCGATGCCGGGCCTGATCTGGAACATGATGATGTCGATGTCGGGCGGCTGGTTTTTCGTGGTGGCTTCCGAAGCGATCACGGTCGGCAACAACACGATTACGCTGCCGGGCATCGGCGCCTACCTCGCGCAGGCGATCAGCGACAAGAACCTGCACGCGATCGGCTGGGTCATCCTCGCGATGACGGTCGTGATCCTCGCCTATGACCAGCTGCTGTTCCGTCCGCTCGTCGCGTGGGCCGACAAGTTCCGCATGGAGACCACGAGTTCGGGCAACGCGCCGCAGTCCTGGCTGCTCGACATGATGCGGCGCACACGTCTGATTCACCAGTTGCTGACGCCGGCGGGCGTGATGCTCGCGAGCACCGCGCGCATCCCTTTGCGTGTGCCTTTCGCGAGCGTCCGGCGTGCCAGCCGAGCGCGCAGCGACACGTCGACACGCGTCGCAGACATCGTGTGGGGCGTGCTCGTATTCGTGCTGACGGTCTATGTGATCTATCGCGTCGTCGCCTATGTGCGTACCGGCGTGACGCTCGACGAGGTCGGTCACGTGTTCCTGCTCGGGCTCATCACGCTGCTGCGCGTCGCCGTGCTGATCGCGATCTCGTCGCTGATCTGGGTGCCGATCGGCGTGTTGATCGGCCTGCGTCCGGCGCTCGCCGAGAAGGTCCAGCCGCTCGCGCAATTTCTCGCCGCGTTTCCCGCGAATCTGCTGTTCCCGGTATTCGTAATCGTGATCGTGCGCTTTCATCTGAATCCGGATATCTGGCTGTCGCCGCTGATCGTGCTCGGCACGCAGTGGTACATCCTGTTCAACGTGATCGCGGGCGCGACCGCCTATCCGAACGACTACCGCGAGGCGGCCACCAATTTCCGCATCCGCGGCTGGCAATGGTGGCGCCAGGTGATGCTGCCGGGCGTGTTCCCTTACTACGTGACCGGCGCGATCACCGCATCGGGCGGCGCGTGGAACGCGAGCATCGTGTCCGAGTTCGTCCAGTGGGGCGATACCAATGTGGTCGCACACGGCCTCGGCGCCTATATCGCCGAGACGACCGCCGCCGGCGACTTTCCGAAAATCATCCTTGGCGTCGCCGTGATGGCGCTATTCGTCACGCTGTTCAACCGCGCGCTGTGGCGCCCCCTGTATGCCTTCGCCGAATCAAGGCTCCGACTCGACCAGGAGTGAACCCATGCAAAACGTCATTCAAGCCATTCCCGCCGACCTGCCCCAGTCGTCGCCGCGCGTGGGCGCGCAAGTGCTGAACATCGAGCACGTGAGCCGCGGCTTCCATAAAAATCAGAGCGAGCTGCTGGTGCTCGACGACGTGAATCTGACGCTGCGCGAGGGCGAGATCGTCGGACTGCTCGGCCGCTCGGGCTCGGGCAAGTCGACGCTGCTGCGTATTATCGCCGGTTTGATCCGGCCGACGAGCGGCAACGTGACCTATCTGGGCAAGCCGCTCGACGGTCCAGCCGAGGGCGTCGCGATGGTATTCCAGACCTTCGCGTTGTTTCCGTGGCTGACGGTGCTGCAGAACGTCGAAGCGGGGCTGGAGGCACTCGGCGTCGGCGTCGAGGAGCGGCGCACGCGCGCGCTCGCGGCGATCGATCTGATCGGTCTCGACGGCTTCGAAAACGCGTATCCGCGCGAACTGTCGGGCGGCATGCGGCAGCGCGTCGGCTTCGCACGCGCGCTCGTCGTCGATCCGACCATCCTGCTGATGGACGAGCCGTTCTCCGCGCTCGACGTGCTGACCGCCGAAACGCTGCGTACCGACCTGCTCGACCTATGGAACCAGGACCGCATGCCGATCAAGTCGGTACTGATCGTCACGCACAACATCGAGGAAGCCGTGTTCATGTGCGATCGCATTCTCGTACTGTCGTCGAACCCCGGGCGCGTGGTGGGCGAGACCGTGGTGCCGTTCGCGCATCCGCCCAACCGGCTCGACCCGGATTTTCGCGCGCTCGTCGACGAAATCTACGCGAAGATGACCGCGCGCCCCACTGGAGCCGCGGCCAGGCGCGAACTCGAACCCGGCAGCTGGTTGCCGAACGTGTCGACGAACCTGATGGCTGGTCTGATCGAAACCCTTGCGGCAGCGCCCTATAACGGCCGCGCCGACATGCCCGAGATTGCGCGCACGCTGCAGCTGGAAGTCGACGACCTGTTCCCGATCGCGGAGATGCTGCAGTACCTCGGCTTTGCCGAAGTCAGCGAGGGCGACGTGTTTCTCACGCCGCCCGCGCACCGATTCGCCGAGGGCAGCACGCAGGAGCGCAAGATCATGTTCGCCGATCATCTGTTGCAATGCGTGCCGCTCGCCGCGCGAATCAGGAAGGTGCTCAACGAACGGCCCGGACATCGCGCGCCGCGCGTGCGCTTCGAGCAGGAACTCGAGGACCTGCTGTCCGACAGCGCGGCGCAGGAAACCCTCGATGCGGTGATCGACTGGGGCCGTTACGCGGAAATCTTCTCGTACAACGACAAGACGGAAACCTTCAGTCTCGCGGATGTCGAGACCTGAGCGGGGACCGAAACGAAATGGCCGCGGATAACCTGACGGAGGTGCTCCGCGGCCATTTTTCGGTTCGCACCGACCTTCACGGATTGATCTCGCCCGCACCGTGCCGGCCACGCAGCCGCGCGGCGATGCGGCCGAACGCGTACCACTGCTGCGCGATCAGCCCATCCCCATACGAGCGCGCGGTGCCATGCGGCGCGGGCAACTGATCGCGGATGCCGGTCGGCTCGACGGCGCGCGCCCACGACGCGGTGCCGAACAGCATGTCCCACCACGGGAACAGCACGCCGAAGTTGCAGCCGTAGCGGGTGCCTTCGTGGCCATAGCCAATTGCATGATGACGCCGATGAAACGCCGGGCTCACGATCAGCCGTTCGAGCAGCCATCCATACGCGAGGCGCGCATTCACGTGCTGCACGCTCTGCATGAAATTGCCGAGCGCGACGAGCACGACGAACTGGTTTGGCTGCACGCCGATGAATAGCGCAATGGCCGCAAAAAACACCGCTTGCAAGATGTCGTCTAAAAAGTGATTGCGGTCGTCGGCCCACAGCGACATCTGCCGCTGGCTGTGATGAACCGCATGCAGTTCCCACCACACGCCGAACCGATGTTGCCAGCGGTGATACCAGTAGCCGGCGAAATCGAGCGCGATCAGGTAGATCAGAAACGACACGAGCGGCTGATCGGTGACGCCCGGCCACAAATCATCGACCTCGATGTTGGGCACGTCGTGGATCGCCATCAGGCTCTGCCAATGGTTGAAGAACGGCTGTAGCAGAAAGAAGAATGCAAGATTGATGATGCCGAGCTTGGCGATCCACGTGTAGATCACGTCCGCGCGCAGCGCCCTGCGGTCCGCCCAAGTCTCTACCGGGCGCAGCGCTTCGAGCGGGCGCAACAGCAGATACGACACGACTATCTGCAACGCGCCGACGATCACCCAGTAGAGCGCGTCGTAAGTGTCTTCGTCGTAGCCCATCAGATTGAAGCGGTAGAAGATCGGCTGGACCACGTCGACGTACAGCAGCGTCTGCAGGGCTGAGATGCCGATGTCGAGTTGAGCGGCGAGTTCGTGAAACATGTAAAGCCTTTCGGGTTGCCTCAGTCGGGATTGGGTGCGTAGACCGGCGCGCGGTTGGCGAAATACAGTCCGTGCGGCGAGCGCCCCACCGCGATCGTATCCACCAGCCGATGCGTGCTCAGATCGATGACGCCGACGTGCCTCGCGAAGCGGAACGTGACCCATAGATAGCGCCGGTCCGCCGATAGTTCCATGTCGTCAGGGCCCGGCATCAAACCGGTGATGTCGGCCACTTTGGTCAGCGTGTTGTAATCGAGAATGCTGATCGTGTTCTCCACGCGATTCGACACGGCGATGTGCTGGCCATCGTCGAGATTGCGGAAGTTGTGCGCGCCGCGGCCCGTGTGGATCTTCTTCACGAGTTGGCGGTTTTTCCAGTCGACCACCGCGACATTGTCTTCACCGGTCATGCCGACGAGCAGATAACGATCGCCCGGCGTCATCCAGAGTCCGGCTGGCGTCTTGCCTACATGCAGCTTCCACGACACTGACTGTGTCGGCAGATCGATCGCCGCGACCTCGCCGGTGTCCTGGAGCGTGACGAACACGGTGCGGTTATCGGCTGAAAAGGTCAGGTGGCTCGGTGTCTTCGCGAGCGCAATCCGCTTCGCGAGCGTCACGCTCTCGCCATCGTAGTGATAGATATCGATGCGATCGAGCCGCAGGCCCGCGGTGACGAACCACTTGTGGTCGGGCGAAAAGCCGAGCTGGTACGGATCTTCGATGCCCTCGACACGGCGTTGCACCTGGCCGCTGTGCGGGTCGACGAACATCAGGTCGTTCGAAATCGCATCCGCGACGATCAGCGAACGGCCATCGGGCGTGATCATCAGATGATGCGGTTCCTTACCGGTCGGCTCGGTGCCGATCACTTTGTGGGTGACGGGATCGATCAACGTGAGCTGCGCTTCGCCGGAGTCGAGCACGATCACGTTGTCGGCGGCGTGGGCGAGATGAGGCGTTGTCAGCGAACAGCAAGTCAACGCCGCGAAAGCGCAGGCTTTTGTAATCGAAGCGAATGCGAATGTCACGAACCGGATAGGAGTCTGAAATACGACACGTGGGCATCGGTGCGGCCGATGCGGAAGACGACCTGCCGTATGAAGTCTACGCGCAATCGCGTGGCAAATGTGATGACCGTCGCCGCCGCGCGAGCATCAAATTCGCGCGGCCCAACGAAGACGATTCAGGCTTTCCTCAGCGTTCGCGAGAACGCCGTCGCGCTATCGCTGCACGACGTGCCGAACCTCGGCCAGTTGTTGCCGGCGCTGCTCGCCCTGCCGCTCCAGCATCCAGCCCGGATACTCGGCTGGCAGCGCGCTGACCTCGGCGAGCTTCGCGAGCTCATCGGCGGATAGCGCGACGTTGGTCGCCGCGATGTTGTCGTCGAGCTGCTCGATTTTCTTCGCGCCGACGATCACCGTGCTGACGACACGCTGATGCAGCAGCCACGCCAGCGCGATCTGTGCGACCGATACGGTCTTCGCCGCGGCCATCTCGCGCATCACGTCGATGCAGTCGTACGCGCGTTCGCGATTGACCGGCGGAAAATCGAAAGTCGTGCGACGGCTGCCCGCTTCGCCCTGCTGTTCACGTCCGTATTTGCCGCTCAGAAAACCGCCCGCGAGCGGACTCCATACCATCAGGCCGAGGCCTTCGCTTTGCAGCATCGGCACGAGTTCGCGTTCGAGATCGCGGCCCGCGAGCGTGTAATACGCCTGCAGCGTTTCGAAGCGCGCGGCGCCGAGCCGCTCTGCGATGCCGAGCGCCTTCGCAATCTGCCATGCGGCCCAGTTCGACACGCCGACATAGCGCACGTGGCCGTGCTGCACGAGCGTATCGAGGGCGCGCACGGTCTCTTCGATCGGCGTGGCCGGATCGAAACCGTGGATCTGATAGAGGTCGACGTGATCGAGTTGTAGACGCTTCAGGCTCGCCTTGATGCCGTCGAGGATGTGATAGCGCGACGCACCGCGCGCGTTGGCGAACTCGCCGGTCTGGCCGAACACCTTGGTCGCGATCACGACCTTGTCGCGCGGCACTTTCAGGTTTTTCAGCGCGTTGCCCGTGATCAGTTCGGACAGGCCGCCCGAGTAGACGTCGGCCGTGTCGATGAAATTGATGCCCGCGTCGAGCGCCCGGCCGACCAGCCGCTCCGCGTCGCTTTGCTGCAGATCGCCGATCTGCCGCCAGATGCCTTCGCCACCGCCGAAGGTCATCGTGCCCAAACACAACTCCGATACAAACACACCGGTACGGCCCAACTGGTTATATCGCATCGTCGACGCTCCATCGTGGGGACAGGGAGAATTGTGAAGCGTACTGCAAATGCCGGAGGCTGGCAGGACGGGCGCACGCGGCGAGACTACGAATTCCAGCAGTTACGCAACGCCCAACGCGCCGCACACGAGCGCCGAAAACCTGCGAGACTGACCGCTATTGCGTCGTCAGCGTCGAATGGCCCGCAACCGCAAAAACGGGCGACATTAGCGGGTACTGATCCAGCCGCCCCCACTGGATATCCCCCGCGCCGCCCTCATCTACACGAGCATGACTTCGGCAAAAACTTCCGCCGCACTCGACGCGGCGCCCCGCTCCCGCAAGGCCCGCTCCACTGCGAGCGCGGCGCAGCCCGTCGCACCCGCCTTACCGCCAGCCCCGCAGGCGCTCGCCGGCTTTCACCCGGCCGTTGCCAACTGGTTCCAGAAAACCTTCACCGCCCCGACCGACGCACAAGCGGCCGCCTGGCCGCAAATCCGCAGCGGCCGCTCGACGCTGGTCGCCGCGCCGACCGGCTCCGGCAAGACGCTGACCGCGTTCCTGTCCGCGCTGAACGACCTCGTGTCGCAAGGCCTCGCGAACGACGGCGCGCTGCCCGACGAAACGCTGGTCGTCTACGTGTCGCCGCTGAAGGCGCTGTCGAACGATATCCGTCTGAACCTGCAACTGCCGCTGCAAGGCATCGCCGCCGAACTCGACGCGCTCGGCCTGCCGCCGCTCGACATCCGCACCGCCGTGCGCACCGGCGACACCAAGCAGCAGGAACGCAACGCGCTGAAAAAACGCGCGCCGCACATTCTCGTGACGACGCCCGAGTCGCTGTACGTGCTGCTCGGCTCCGATTCGGGCCGCCGCATGCTGGCGACGGTGCGCACGGTGATCGTCGATGAGATTCACGCGCTCGCGGGCAGCAAGCGCGGCAGTCATCTCGCGCTGAGCCTCGAGCGGCTCGACGCGCTTTGCGAGCGACGCCTGCCGCGTATCGGCCTGTCGGCGACGCAAAAACCGGTCAGCGCGGTCGCGCGGTTTCTGGTCGGCGGCGCGAGTCTGGATAGCGACGTGCCGGCCGAATGCGCGGTGATCGACGTCGGCCACGTTCGCGCGCGCGACCTCGCGCTCGAGATCCCGCCGGTGCCGCTCGAAGCGGTGATGGCCAACGAAGTGTGGGAGCGCGTCTACGACCGGCTCGCCGAGCTGGTCGCGCAGCATCGCACGACGCTCGTCTTCGTCAACACGCGCCGCATGGCCGAGCGCGCCGCCCGCCATCTGACCGAGCGGCTCGGCAAGGACGCGGTCGCCGCGCATCACGGCAGCCTCGCGAAAGAACATCGTTTCGACGCCGAACAGCGCCTGAAACGCGGCGAGCTGCGCGTGCTGATCGCGACCGCGTCGCTCGAACTCGGCATCGATATCGGCGACGTCGATCTCGTCTGCCAGATGGGTTCGCCGCGCGCGATCGCGCCGTTCCTGCAACGCGTCGGCCGCTCGGGGCACCACGTCGGCGGCATGCCGAAGGGGCGGCTGTTTCCGGTCTCGCGGGACGATCTGCTCGAATGCGCGGCGCTGCTCGATTGCGTGCGGCGTGGCGAGCTCGATGCGTTGCGCATCCCGCGCGCGCCGCTCGACGTGCTCGCGCAACAGATCGTCGCGGAGGTGTCGAGCGCCGAGTGGAGCGAGGATGCGCTGTTCGAGATGCTGCGGCGTGCCGCGCCGTACGCGGATCTGCCGCGCGAGCAATACGACGCGGTGCTGCGCATGCTCGCCGATGGCTACACGAGCCGCCACGGTCCGCGTGCCGCGTATGTGCATCGCGATGCGGTTAGCGGCACCTTGCGCGGCCGGCGCGGCGGCAAGCTGGTCGCGGTGACCTCCGGCGGCACGATTCCCGAAAACGCCGATTACGCGGTCGTGCTCGAACCGCAGGCGCTCAATATCGGCACCGTCAACGAGGACTTCGCGGTCGAAAGCCTCGCCGGCGACGTATTCCAGCTCGGCAACGCGTCGTACCGGATTCTGCGCATCGAAAGCGGCCGCGTGCGGGTCGAGGATGCGCAAGGCCAGCCGCCGAACATTCCGTTCTGGCTCGGCGAGGCGCCAGGACGCAGCGACGAGCTGTCGTTCGCGGTCGCGAGATTGCGCGCGCAGGTCGAAGCCTTGCTGACGGAGAGCGAGACACAAGCAACAACGGCAACCGCCGTAGCCGCAAGCGAACGCGAGCCCGCCGCGCCGCGTCTCGACCACGCTATCGCCTGGCTCGCCGACAACCTCGCGCTCACCGAACCGGCCGCGCGCCAGATCGTCGAATACCTCGCGCGCGCCCGCGCCGCGCTCGGCGTGCTGCCGACGCAGAGCACGCTCGTGATGGAGCGCTTCTTCGACGAATCGGGCGGCACCCAGCTCGTGATCCACTCACCGTTCGGCAGCCGCGTGAATCGCGCGTGGGGGCTCGCGCTGCGCAAGCGCTTCTGCCGCAGCTTCAACTTCGAGCTGCAGGCCGCGGCCACCGAAGACGCGATCGTGCTGTCGCTGACCGGCAGCCACTCGTTCGTGCTCGACGATGTGTGGCGCTATCTGCATTCGAACAGCGCCGAGCATCTGCTGATCCAGGCGCTGCTCGATGCGCCGTTGTTCGGCGTGCGCTGGCGCTGGAACGCGACGACCTCGCTCGGCCTGCCGCGCTACACGGGCGGACGCAAGACCGCGCCGCAACTGCAGCGCATGCGCAGCGAGGATCTGCTCGCAAGCGTGTTTCCCGAGCAGGCCGCGTGTCTGGAGAACATCGTCGGCGAACGCAAGGTGCCGCGCCACCCATTAGTCGACCAAACCATCGACGACTGCCTGCACGACGCGATGGACAGCGAACGCTGGCTCGCGCTGCTACGCCAGATCGAGCGCGGCGAGCTGCGGCTCGTCGCGCGTGACCTGCCGGCGCCGTCGCCGCTCGCCGCCGAAATCCTGACCGCGAAGCCCTATGCGTATCTGGACGACGCGCCGATCGAGGAGCGCCGCACCCAGGCAGTGCTGACCCGCCGCTGGACCGACCCGGAAAGCGCCGACGATCTCGGCGCGCTCGACGCCGCCGCGATCGACAGCGTGCGCGACGAGGCCTGGCCACAAGCTCGCAACGCCGACGAAATGCACGAAGCGTTGACGGGCCTTGCGTGCATCACAGAAACCGAGGCGCGTACACAGGAGGATTGGCCCACCCTGCTTGCGGCATTGGCGAAAGCCGGCCGGGCGACGCGCTTGCCGCTGGCCGCGCAAGCAGACGCAAGCACGGGCAACCACAACGTCAGCGAAGGCGCACTGTGGCTGCCCGCCGAACGCGTGACCTGCTTCGAAGCGCTCTACCCCGGCATCGCGCGTAGTCGCTATGAGCCGCCGCTGAGCGCGCCGAAGGGCTACACCGAAAGCTGGAGCGCCGACGACGCGCTCGTGGACGTGCTGCGCGCGCGGCTGACCGGTTTCGGCCCGCAGACGGTCGACGCGATCGCGCGCCCGCTCGGTTTGCCGGCCGACCGGATCGAACCGGCGCTGATCCGTCTCGAAGCCGAAGGTTATCTGTTGCGCGGGCGCTTCACGCCGCACACGAGCCACGAAGAATGGTGCGAGCGACACCTGCTCGCACGCATCCACCGCTACACGGTCAAGCGGCTGCGGCGTGAGATCGAGCCGGTCGAGCGGCACGACTTCATGCGCTTCCTGTTCGAATGGCAGCATCTGACGCCGACCACGCGCGCCGAAGGCCGCGACGCGCTCGCCGCCGCGCTGGACCAGCTCGAAGGCTTCCAGGCCGCGGCCGGCGCATGGGAGGAGGACATCCTGCCCGCGCGGGTGCGCGCCTACACCAGCAGTTCGCTCGATGAGCTATGCCGCGCCGGCAAGATCGTCTGGACCCGCCTGACCGAGCGGGCGCG
The DNA here is from genome assembly GCF_046543485.1 of Paraburkholderia sp. EG304. Classification (NCBI taxonomy): domain Bacteria; kingdom Pseudomonadati; phylum Pseudomonadota; class Betaproteobacteria; order Burkholderiales; family Burkholderiaceae; genus Paraburkholderia; species Paraburkholderia sp. EG304. The sequence continues at coordinate 234,502 of NZ_JBKGUA010000008.1, forward strand.
CGGCGCAGCCGGTCCGGTCCGCGGCACGCCGATCGTGCTGCTGCCGCGCGCGCAGTTGCGCGCGTGGCGCGCGCTGCTCGATCCGGCGCGTCAGGTCGAGTTGTCGGCACTCGCGCAAAGCGTGCACGACACGCTCGCGCAACACGGCGCGATGTTCTTCGACGAACTGCTCGCCGAGGTGCGCGTGCTGCGCATGGAGCTGGAAAACGCGCTCGGCGAGCTGGTCGCGGCCGGCCTCGCGAACTCGGACAGCTTCGCGGGTCTGCGCGCGTTGCTCAAGCCGGTCGCCAAACGCAACGCGTTTTCCAGCAGCCGGCGCGCGCGAACGAGTGCGCTGATCGGCGGCATGGACGACGCCGGGCGTTGGGCGCTCGTAAGCCGCCCGTCCGCCGTCGCGCCGGAACATCCGTCCGAGCGACGGAGTCAGTTGCCGCCCGAGGTGCTCGAACACGTCGCGATGACGTTGTTGCGCCGCTACGGCGTGGTGTTCTGGCGCGTGCTCGAACGCGAGGCCGAATGGCTGCCGCCGTGGCGCGATCTGCTGCGCGTGCTGCAGCGGCTCGAGGCGCGCGGCGTGATCCGCGGCGGGCGTTTCGTCAACGGGCTCGCGGGCGAACAGTTCGCGCTGCCCGAGGCGATTCCGCTGCTGCGCGAGGTGCGGCGGCAAGCGAACGACGGTGCACTGATCTGCGTCGCGGGAACCGATCCGCTGAATCTCGTCGGCACGCTGCTGGTCGGCGACAAGGTGCCGGCCGTGGCCGGCAACCGCGTGCTGTATCGCGACGGCGTGGCGGCGGCCACGCTGGTGGCCGGCAAGTTCTGGTTCGACGCGGCGCTCGACGCCAATCCGATCGAGCGCGAACGCGCCCGCGCGCTGCTCACACATCGCTTCTAACGACGTCACCGTGGCGTCGTTTCGCCACGCCCTCATGCCGCCGCGCGCGGCCGCGCCGGCCCGTGCCCAGGGTTAGCAAAACGTTAATGTTTCTTCGCTCGAATTGTCACGCTTAGATACAATGGGGCAGTTTCACTTTAGTATGAGGAAGACCGTCTGCCGCCGCCCGCCTTGATACGGACCGCCGGCACTCTCCGGGGATTTCATGAGCGACGAGCTACACGACCAGGTGCTTCACGCGCGGTTCGGCACGAGCAGCCCTCGCTGGCGCCTTGCGGCGGCGAGCGACACGCTGGAAATCGTGCCGGCCCACGGCCACGCGGCTGTCGGCGTCGCCATTCCCCTCACCTCTTCCCAAGCCTCCCAGGTCCGCGCGCTGAGCGGCGTCACCTCGCACGTAGTCGTCGACGTGCAGCTGGACGCCGCGCCGCTGCGGCTGCATCTGGTCGGCAAGAAACTCGATTGTCATCGCTGGGGCGGCACCGCCTCGACCCATGCCGACACCGAATCCGTCGCGCGCGCACTGCTGCACGGTCTGTCGTTCGCCGAACAGGTCGTCTCCGAGGTCAATTCGGTCGTCGTCATCGTCGACCGGCACGGCCGGATACAGCGCTTTAACCGGCTCGCCGAGGAGCTGACCGGGCTCAAGGAAGAGGACATCATCGGCCGCAGCGTCTGGACGCTGTTCATGTCGTCCGACGACGGCGCGGTCTCGAACCAGGTCAGCGCGCACTTCTTCAACCGTGGCGAACCGTACGAGATCGAACGGCGCATCAAAACGGTGCATGGCGAGCGGCTATTCCTGTTTCGCAACAAGTTCGTGCGCAGCGGCAGCGGCATCGAAGACCAGTTCCTGATCTGCTCGGGTACCGACATCACCGAGCAACGGCTAGCACAAGACCGTCTGATCGAGCAGGCCACCACCGACCCGCTCACAGGCCTCGCCAATCGCAATGCGATCCAGGAGCGCATCCAGATCGCGATCGAGCAGGCCGCGCCCGGCGAAACCATCGGCGTGCTGTTTCTCGATCTCGACAACTTCAAGAAGGTCAACGATCACTACGGCCACGTGTTCGGCGACCGGCTGATCTGCGATGTGTCGGACGCGATCCGCAACTGTCTGAATCCGGGCGACTCGCTCGCGCGTCTCGGGGGCGACGAGTTCATCGTGCTCGCCGCGAAGGGCTCCGCGCATGGCCTGGAAAACACCGCGCAGCGCATTCTCGATCGCATGCGCATGCCGTTCGCGGTCGGGCTCGTCGAGGTCTACACCGGCTGCTCGATCGGCATCGCGCGTTGGCCCGAGCACGGCGAAACCCTCGAATCGCTGATCCGTTCGGCCGACACCGCAATGTACGTCGCGAAGGACGAAGGCAAGCGCACGCATCGCGTGTTTTCGCCGGACATGAACCGTCGCGTCGCTGAGTTCATGTGGCTCGACACGAATCTGCGCCGCGGGCTCGAGGAAGGCCAGTTCGCGCTGCACTATCAGCCGAAGCTGAACCTCGCCACGGGCGCCGTGCAAGGCGCGGAAGCGCTGGTGCGCTGGAACTCGCCGGAGCGCGGGCAGATCATGCCTGCGGAATTCATCCGTTATGCCGAGGAATCCGGCTTGATCGGCGTGCTCGGCCGCTGGGTGATGGAGACCGCCGCGAAACAGGCGGCCCGCTGGAAGGCGGCCGGCTATGATCTGCGCGTCGCGATTAACGTGTCGGCGCGACAGCTCACGGATACGGCCGTGGTCCGCCATTTCACCGAGGCGTTGCAGCATGCGAGTCTCGATCCATGCCTGATCGATCTCGAGTTGACCGAAAGCTGTCTGATCGAAAACGAAGCGGCCGCGATCGAACTGATCAAGCAGTTCCGCCAGCTCGGCGCGCAGGTGCATCTGGACGACTTCGGCACCGGCTACTCGTCGCTGTCGCAACTCGGCCGTATTCCGCTCGACGTGATCAAGCTCGACCGCAGCTTCACGCGCTCGATCCACGCTGACATGAAGGCACAGGCGCTGGTGCGCTCGATGGTCGCGGTCGCGCAGGAACTCGATTTCCAGGTCGTCGCCGAGGGGATCGAAACCGAAGCGGAAGAAGCCTTCATGAAGGGCCTGGGCGTCGATTACGTGCAGGGCTTCCTGTACGCGCGGCCGATGCCCGCCACCGAGTTCGAGCGCTGGCTGCTCGATCGGCGCAAGCTCAGGCTAATCGCCTGAGCCTTGCCGTCGCGCGCTTCAGCCGAGGCGCGCGGACCAGCCTGCCACTTCGTCCGCACTCATCCCGACGGCGCGCGCCGCGGAGTGGATTTGCGCCCACGTAGCGGCGTCGATCGGAATGCCGGCGGCCTCGCGTTGCGCGCGCGTGACGCGCTCGGGCTCTCCGGGTTCGTAGATGCGCTCGGTGCCCGCCGCGAGCGGCGACGCCTTCACCCACGCGAGGAACGCATCGGCTTCGGCTTGCGCATCTGGCGCATCGAATGCGGCTGGATCGATGATCACCGACAACATGCAGTTGATGATCGCGTGCGTGGTACAGAGCGTGTCGGCGTGCGTCGTGAAGCCGCCCGACAGCGCGCCGCCGAAAATCTCGCACATCGCCGCGAGCCCGAAACCCTTGTGGCCACCGAACGGTGTCAGCGCGCCGAACGGCGCTTCGTGCATGACTTTCGGTTCGAGCGTGGGCATGCCTTCGTGATCGATCAGCGCCCCGGGTGGCGTGTGCTTGCCCTGGTTATACGCGACGCGCGTCTTGCCGAACGCGATCGTGCTGGTCGCGAAGTCGAGCACGAGTGGCGGTTTGCCGGGGCGCGGATAAGCGGCGCAGAAGGGATTCGTGCCGATGCGGCGGTCCGCGCCGCCGAACGGCGCGACGAGCGGATCGCCCGCCACGTTGACGAAGTGGAACGACACCAGACCGGCGCGCGCGCACTGCTCGGCCCAATGCCCGATGCGGCCGATATGGTGCGCGCCGCGCAAGCCCACCGCGCAGATGCCGAGCCGCCGCGCGCGCTCGATGCCCCGCTCCATCGCCTCGAACGCGATCACCTGACCGAAGCCCTTGCCGCCTTCGACGGTCAGCACCGCGCCCGCGTCCTTGACGACGTCGGCATGTCCATTGAGTTGCAGTTGCTGGTCGGCGAGCGATTCGACATAGCGCGGGATCATGCCGACGCCATGCGAGTCGTGCCCGGTCAGATTCGCGGCCACCAGATGATCGGCGATCAGCTCCGCTTCGCGCGGCGCACTGCCCGCTCGCTCCCAGATCGCTCTGACGTAGGCATGCAGTTGATCGGCCGGAATCCGGGGCGTGTTGGTTTGGGCAGTCTGGGAGTCGCTCATTCAGCGTGTCGGTGTGGTTCGAACGGAAGGGAGCATCAGTAAACAACGGGCCCGGGTCGCACCCGAGCCCCACTCAAACGAGGCGACAACTCACGGCGCCGCCGCGATCACTTCGGCAACCGCGGCCGTCAGCTTCTTGCCGTACGGTACGTGCAGGAATTCGTTCGGTCCATGCGCGTTCGACTTCGGCCCGAGCACGCCGCACACCATGAACTGCGACTTCGGGAAGCCCGCCTTCAGCACGTTCATCAGCGGGATCGTGCCGCCGAGTCCCATGTACGCGGCATCGGCGCCGAAGTGCTGACGCGATGCGTCGCTGAGCGCGCTGGCCAGCCACGGTGCGACCTCCGGTGCGTTCCAGCCGCTCGCCGCGCCCGCATCCGGCTTGAACGTGACCTTTGCGTTGTACGGCGGATCGAATTCGAGCAGCGCCTTCAGTTCGGCGACGGCCTTTTCCGCTTCGATGGTCGGCGGCAGACGCAGCGACAGCTTGAACGCGGTGCGCGGACGCAGCACGTTGCCGGCGTCGGCGAGCGCGGGCAAGCCGGCCGCGCCCGTCACCGACAGCGACGGACGCCACGTCGAATTGAGCAGCGCCTCCTGCGGATCGGTCGTGGTGGGCAGCACTTGACGGCCGTCCTGCCCGCACGCCCACGGCATCTTCTTCCACACGTCATCGCCGAGAATCCTCGCGGCAGCCTCCGCTTCGCGCAGACGATCGGCCGGCACCGGGCAATGAAAACCCTTCGGCAGCAGCGTGCCGTTCGCGGAGTCTTCGAGACGATCGAACAGTTGCCGCATGATGCGGAAGCTCGATGGCACGATGCCGCCGTAGACCCCCGAGTGAATCCCCTCGTCGAGCACCTGCACTTCGAGATCTCCGGCGACGAGTCCGCGCAGCGACGTGGTCAGCCATAGCTGATCGTAATTGCCCGCGCCCGAATCGAGACACACGACCAGCCCGACGTTACCGAGCCGCTCGCGCAGCGCGTCGACGTAGGGCAGCAGATCGTAGCTGCCCGACTCCTCGCAGGTTTCGATCAGCCCGACACAACGCGGACGCTCGACACCTTGCGCATCGAGCGCGGCGAGCGCCGTCAGGCTCGCATAGATCGCGTAGCCGTCGTCCGCGCCGCCGCGGCCGTACAGCTTGCCGTCCTCGAGCTTCGGCGTCCACGGACCGAGGTCGTTGCGCCAGCCATCGAACTCGGGCTGCTTGTCGAGGTGGCCGTAGAGCACGATGGTTTCGGTGCTGCCCGAGCGCGTCGCGGCGGTCTCGAAGAAGATCACCGGCGTGCGGCCCGGCAGGCGGATCACTTCGAGCTTCAGGCCGCGCACCGGTTGCTGCTCGGCCCATTTCGCGGCGTCGGTGATCACGCGCTCAAGGTAACCATGCTTCGCCCAGTCGGGATCGAACGCCGGGCTCTTCGCCGGCACCGCGATGTAGTCCGTCAGCGCGGGCACGATCTCGTCGTTCCACTTGCGCTCGACGAATTCTCGTAGCGTGTCCGGGTTGAGTTGGGCCTGCTGGGTCGTGTCGTCGTTGATCATAATCGGGTCCGTGAAGTACTGTTCGGTCGAAACGATCATCATAGTCCCGATGCGTGTCGGGCTGAACCCCTTGCGGTAATTGGGTGGCGACTGCAACGCGCAGGGTGCGCGGCGGGCGGCGGCCATTCGCGCGACAATCACTACATGCCTCGCGCATCAGGAGCTTTTATGGGTGGCAACGTGGCCGTTCAGGCCCTCGGCGCGGCGTTCGCGCTAGCGCTGTATTTTCTGCCGGCGATCATCGCGGACCGGCGCAAGCGTCGTGACGTGCTGACGCTCGCGCTATTTAACGCCTGCCTCGGCTGGACCGTGCTTGGTTGGGTGCTCGCGCTGTATTGGGCGCTACAGCCGAATCCGGCGCAGACCCTTGCGAGCGACATCGTCGAGACTCGCAAGATATCGACCTTGCGCGCGTTTTCATCGGCACTGACGCTGCGCGGGCGGCGACGCGAGGCCGCGCGCGACCGGCCCGAGCGCTGAAACGATTCGGGCGGCTCCAGCAATACGAGCAATACACGAACAACAGGAAACGGATTGATTGAAGCGCACGTGCGTCATTCAGGCCGCGCGCCCGATGCGACTCCACTGTACCGAGCCCGCCGGAATGGAGCGCGGTTCCGCGCGCACCGCTTGCGCGGCAAAGGTTTCATGACGCAGTTCGCCGTGTTCGTCGAACCACTCGCAGATCAGCCAGTCGCCCGGATTGCGCGCGACCGGACCTGCGTACGTGACGGTCATGCGCGGGCCACCTTCTTTTAACTTGACGACGTCGCCCACATTGAAGGCGGCGGATGTTGTCTGGAATGCGTCAATGGTAGCGGTCAGCATCTTGGGTCCCCCTATCTTGAGCGTTTTTAACTTGAGCCCGGCTTTATCGACTTCGACCTGTTGAATGGGTACTCTAAAGTTTAGACAGATTAACAATCGAATTTAAACGCGGCAAGCGCTTTTTATTGATACCGTTTTCACGGAACCGGGGTTGATGCCCAATGGTTTAAGTTCCCGGCATTCTGAAACATTCTCCGGCGAAAACGTTGCGGCTAACCCTATGTGCGCTACCGCACAAATGCAACAGTTACTGCAGGCCGCTTGCAGGCCGGTAGGAAATACGAGACGGGTTTCGTCTGATTAGAAAACCTGACGCGATAGCGTTGAGCGGTTAATCAGAAAGACCCGTTTGATCTAAATCAGAATTACCTGTGAACGAGTAGATCGCCGGTAAATGCCGTGTAGTTCGTTATACCGCTTCGTTCAAATTGAACGATTTTCCGAGCGAGCCAGCAAATGAAAACGATTACCAGCGGCTTAATTTCAAACTGCCGGAGCGACTGAGCGCCGTACGCTTTGCTGATGCCGGACCAGCAGCACGCTCAGGCCGATGCACACGAACATCAGCGCGGCATTGATGGCGAGGCTCAGCTGAAACGCGTGTGCATAAGACGCGGGGGCCGCGCTGCCACCGAGCGCGCCGAAGAACGCGCCGCTGACCGCCGCGGTGCCGAACGCGGAGCCGATCTGCAGCGTCGACGACACCACACCCGATGCAAGCCCCGCCTTCTCGGGCACCACCTCCTGCAGCACGATGCGCATGATCGACGGCAACAGCAGACCATGTCCGACACCCGCGCACACCAGCCCGCAGTAGAACAGCAGATCGGGCGTCGCGGATCGGGTCGCGGACCAGCCGGTCACGGTGAAGCCGAGCGTCATCATCGAGAAACCGAGCGTCAGCACATGCGCGCCGATGCGCTTGACCACGGCCGGCGAGGTCAGCGGCCCGATCACGAAGCCGAGCGCGAAAGGCATGATCGCGATGCCCGACGCGAGCGGCGTCCAGTGCAGGCCGGTCTGCAGGAAGATGCCGTAGGTCAGGAAGAACGCGCTATTGCAATAGAACAGGAACGCGAGCACCAGACCGAGCGCGAACGCGCGATTGCGGAACAGTTGCAGATCGACGAGCGGATGGCCACCGCCGCGCTCGACGCGCCGCTCGGTCGCGACGAACAGCGCGAACACCGGCACCGCGAGCGCGAACATCGCGAAGGTCCACGCGGGCCAGCCGGCTTCGCGGCCATGCGTCATCGGATAGATCAGCAGCAACAGCACTGCCGACAGCAGCGCGACGCCCTTCAGATCGACGCCTGTATGCGTGGCCGGCTGGTTCTCCGGCACGAACTTCCATGTGCCGATGAACGCCGCGATGCCGATCGGAATGTTGATCAGAAAGATCACGCGCCAGTCGAGCCCGAACGGGTGATACGTAATCAGCGCGCCGCCGCCGAGCTGCCCGACGATCGACGACAAGCCGAACACGAAACCATACAGACTCATCACGCGCGTCTGCTGATGCAGCGGTACGACCGCGCGAATCGTCGCGAGCACTTGCGGCGCCATCACCGCGGCCGCGATGCCTTGCACGATGCGCGCGATCACCAGCATATGGCCGCTCGTCGCGAAGCCGCACAAGGCCGACGCGACGACGAATGCCGCCATGCCCGTCATGAACATGCGACGGCGGCCGAACAGATCGCCGAGGCGGCCGCCCGTGATCAGCAGCACCGCGTAGGCGGACGCATAAGCCGAGACGACGAGTTGCAGTTGCGCGTCGCTCGCGTTGAGGCCCGTGCGAATCGACGGCAGCGCGAGGTTGACGATGAAGTAATCGAGCGGCGCGAGAAAGGCGCCGACAAACAGCACCGCGAGCGCGAGCGCCTGGCGCGGGAAGCCGGGCGCCGCCGCTTTGGCGGCCACAGCCATGCCTGCCATCGCTGGTCCAGGACCGGTCACGGCCCCGGCCGCGCTCGCCGCGCCGCTAGCGGATCCACCGAATGCCGCCGGAGCGGACTTGATTGCTTCGCTTTTCATGACCGAACGTTCAAGAAATAGTTAAAAATTTTGCAGCTGCGTTCGCGAACGAGCTGCTACACCAGCGCGCGCATCGCCACATCGACGATATCGATCAGCGCGTCTTGCTCATGCGCGACCCGTCCCATGACCCGCATGCCCTGCATCACGCATAACAGGAAATCGCCGACTGCTTTTTCGTCGAGTGTCGAATCGAACGCGCCGCTCGCCTGCCCGCGAATCACCGCCGCCGCGAGCAAGGTCGCCATGCGGCGCTGAATCGCGGCGACGCGCGCGCGCAGCACTTCGTCATCGGACTGCATTTCGAGCGTCGTATTCGTGATGAAACAGCTGCGCCGGCCGCTCAACCCGCACGATACCCGCGCGTAGTGCAGCAGCGCATCGCGCAACGCCTGCGCCGGATCAGCCGTCGCGCTCAGTCGCTGCGCAAGCCGTGCGACCGCGCCTTCCGAATAATGCTCGAGCGCGGCGAGCATGATGCCGTGCTTGTCGCCGAACACGCCGTACAGGCTGCCGCGCAGCAGACCGGTGGCCTTGCACAGATCGTCGATCGACGTCGCGTGGTAGCCGTGATCCCAGAACACCTGGCTTGCGTTCGCCAGCACGGTGTCCGTGTCGAACTCGCGCGGACGGCCCCGCTGAGATGTTTCGCCGGCTTTTTTCGCGGCTTGCCTGGAATGACTCAATTGCGATGACCTCGTTGCTGCGTTGGCGTCGGTCTGTGGATATTATGACTGAATATTCAATAAATCAAGGAAGGCCTTCCGTAGGCCTATTCGCGTCGGTATCCCTGCACAATAGAAGGGGAAAAAGCTGCAATAGACTCAAAAACCGTGCGGTCGTGCGGACAAAAGACTCGCGAAATTGAAAGCGGAGTGAAGACATCGACGCGAGGTACTTTTTCCGCATCCCGCTTCACTCCGAACGCGTCCAGGTCTAATCTGGCGTCGGACCCGATCCCTGTTTGGGGGCAGTCAAACTCCGTTTGCGTGGCCCCACTAAAAACGCATACCGCGAAGGCTCGCCGCGGTTCAATCAAATATAGGTCTCAGTGGCCGTTAGTCGGAGGCAATCCTTCAGACTGTCCGTCGCGGCGTGGCAAATGACGCGGAGAATCAGATGGCAGACCCCAGCGGCGATCGCGCAGGGTTCATCATCAAGTCGTCAGTCAAGGCAGGAGTGTGATAACGCCGCTTATCACGGCCCGCCCCGCCCTCGCCGGCCTGCCCGCATCGCAACCGGGGCTTTCCCCGTCCCCGGTGCGTAGGACCGCCCTGCCCGGTCGTGACACGCGGGCCGGGTCCCGTGCCGCGGTCTTTCACCCAGGGCATGCAGAGGATTGCGTCAGGGTTCAGACCGGATCCGTTTCCTCCATGTCTCCACATGGCTTCGGGGCCCGCCGCGCGCGGGCTTTTTTTGTTGGCCCGGCATCTGCACGCGTGGCCAGCGCGGGAGTTGGCCACACCGTCGGCCCCCTCCGCCGGCAGTCGCCCCCTTGCCCACGATCGGGTCGCCGCGGTTCCAGCGGCAGGTATCAGAGTGCAACGGCCATACCGGGCCTTCGTCAATGGACTCGTCCTCGGCCAAAGATGCTTTGTGGGACTACCGGAGAAAGGTCCGTTTAGCTAAAACGGAATTTCCAACTCTGTGCGAAGGAGACGGAAATGCCCACGAACCAAGCAGTCCCACAAGCCGAGAATACGGCGATCGAGGTCGAACTGTACATAAGCTTCGAGCTCGGCGACAAATCCTGGAAGCTGACCGCCAGCGATGGTCGGCACGGCCCGAGCCGCTATAGTGTGCACGCGGGTGACACCGCTGCCGTACTCGACTGTGCACGTCGAGCCAGGGAGCGTTGCGGCCTCGAGCCGAAGGCCAAGGTTCACTCCTGCTATGAGGCCGGGCGCGACGGGTGGTGGCTGCACCGCTGGTTGAGCGGGCAAGGCATCAACAACGTCGTGGTTGATGCTGCCAGCATCGAAGTGAACCGACGCGCAAGGCGGCCCAAGAACGATCGCCTCGATGGTGACAAGCTGCTTGCCATGCTCAGGCGCCATCACGCCGGCGAGCGCGTGTGGGCGATGCTGCGCGAGCCCACGCCCGAGCAGGAAGACGCTCGCCGCACGCACCGCGAACTCGCCCGGCTGACCCAGGAGCGCATCGCCCACATGAATCGCATCCGCTCACTGCTCGTGCTGCACAACGTGCGTCCGCAGGTCATCATTGGCGGGCGCGACTGGGCACGCTGGTGGGCCAACCACCGGAGCAGGTGCCGCCCATCCTATGCGGCGAGATCGAGCGTGAGAGCGCGCGACTGGCGCTGGTCAGGCAACAGATCAAGCACCCGCTGGTGGCACAACTGGCGCGGCTGCGTGCGATCGGCTCCAAAAGCGCCTGGGTGCTGGTCAAGGAAGTGTTCGGCTGGCGACGATTCGCCAACCGGCGCGAGGTCGCCGGGTGTCTCGGGCTGACACCTACTCCCTACGACAGCGGAGATAGTCAGGTCGAACAGGGCATCAGCAAGGCAGGCAATCACCGGGCGCGCACGATGCTCGTCGAACTGGCGTGGCGCTGGCTGCGCCGGCAGCCCGGCAGCCCGGCAGCCCCCTGACTGAGTGGTTCAACCGGTGCTTTGCGGGCAACGGCAAGCGCATGCGATGGGTGGGCATCGTCGCGCTGGCACGGCGTCTTGCCATTGCGCTATGGCGCTACCTGGAACACGGCGAGATCCCGGCCGGGGCCTCGCTCAAACCTGTTGTCCCCTGACGTGCCAGGTCAACATCGTTCGCGTGGTATCGCAAAGAACACATCATGATCAGAGGTCGACACGCCCGTACCGTCGGCGGGTCACCGCACGGTGACCGAAGCCAAAGATGGGGCGCGCCGATAACTGGGGTTTGCCAGTGCGCCTTGCGCGCATGCTGCATGAGGTGCAGGCTGTCTATGCACTGCACGGATAGAAGTTCGTTCCGGCACTGGCTGGAACGCTCGCCACACCCCGACCTTGGATCAGGATCGAACCACCGTGCGACACGACCGCTTCACATCACCAGCGATCCAAAGGTCCCAGGATGAAATCTGGTCCGTTTACCTGACGAGCGAACACGGCTTGACAAACAGGTCCGCATAGAAGCTGACGGTCGTGTGTCGGCGCTGACATGCCTGCTTGCGGTCGCTCACCGGTCGTTCGCGGAGACGGGGCGACGAACGGCCGCAACCGAGTTCAGCGAATGCGTACTCTCGACCCTCAAGAGACGGTCAGGCGTACCGAAAGCGGTCTTCCAGCCAACGATGCTCAGCTTCACGGCGAGGTATCAGTGGAGGAGTTTGAGCAGAGCGCCAAGAATTATGATCGTCAAAGAGACCGCCGGTATGCTCGAACGCAGGTGAACACGCGTCGGTCACGTGCGCTTCAAGTACGCGGCTTGACGCTCATACCAGGCTTGCGGATAGCGGAGCAGATCGTCGTCGTATTGGGGAGTGTATTTTCCATAGCCGATGAAGTCGTAGTAAATGCTCATCGCCTCTGCTTGTGACGACGCCCAAAACGTCCAGACCCATTCACTACCCGGCTCATTGAGAGCCCGAGCGCCATCTCCGTCCGGCCCATACGCGATGCACGCGGGAAGAGCGTTACCGTGCCCGTCCGGGCAAAGCCAAACTTCGTGAAGGTAACCCAGTGTCTTCCTCATCCCATACCGTCTGCTAGTGTTTTCCTGTGTGAAGTGTCGACGATCTACCGGGTGATGTCGAGCGACCGAAACTGGCCGAGGCCGTGTAAAAACGTCTGGGCCGGCAGGCCGGAAGAGCACCTGTGAGACCGCGTCTGCGCAGTTCCGGTTTGCCAGCGACTGACCGGATCGCGTTATGCGAGCAATCATGGTCAGGCGTGAGATCACACGCCTGCCAGCTTCATCGCTCGCAATGTCTTTGCAAATCCGAGAATCCTGATGACGCGCTTGAGGTTGTATGCCAGCACATGCAAGCTCATTTCAGTCGATACGTACCCGAGCCTGCGCGTCTGGAAGTGGGTTGAGCCCATCCAGTGCTTCAGTGTGCCGAACACGTGTTCGACCGTTCGACGTCGTATTGTCATGGCGTCAAGCTGGCGATCAAGTCTGAGTTGCATTCTCTCGAGTACCGCTTCGTGTTCCCACCGGCGAATGCGCCGGTAAGGAGCCGGCGTGCACTGGTTTCTGAGCGGACAGCGCGGACAGGCGCTGCTCCAGTAGGTCCGCAGTTTCAGCAGATTGGCACTCTCAAAGGACGTGTACCTGTAT